>JBBQVY010000301.1:0-5335 GCA_038211085.1 Chitinophagales bacterium
CCAATGACACTTTTGTAAACAATTTGATTAATGGACCTATGCAAGGAAAGACTTCATGATAACGGTTTCCCCTCCTTTTTTTAAGGAGGGGACCGATTTTATGCGCAGCATAAAATCAGGGGTGGTAAAACGCCGATTTAGTTTTTTCCAACGCTCTGGCGATATCTTCAAACATCCACTTGTATTGGAAGTGTCTTGGTTTAACATCTGATAATAACACACCTATGTTTTTCACGCAAAGACGCAAAGTAAAACCCACGCAAAGGACGCAAAGAAAAATCTTTGAATCATACAAATAAGTACACTTATTACTTCTTTGCGTGAAGCTCTTGGCGGCTTTGCGTGAAAAAGACTTTGAAATTTGAGGATTTATGCTGTGTCATTTTCAAAGAATTTTTTTGGGTACCAAAAATTAACCACCCGCAAAGGCGAGGAGCATTGCATGACATTTTAATACATGAAAAAAGCGAATATTTTTTAATAACAAGAACTAAAAAAAATGCACACTTTATGGTTTAAAAAATGGGGCATCCTTTATTTTCCTGTACATGCAATGGGTGTTTTAGTAACATTACTTGCTATCATTTTCCTGGTTCCGGTTTATACTTCAATTGTTCGTAATGGGCATTCGGTTAGCGATGATTTGTACCACATGTTTGTATATACCACCTGCACGGCTTTCTGGTGGAAATGGATTGCAGAAAAAACAAGCTGACTAAAACTAACAATGCCCGGCGTGGTTCGCCAGGCATTGTTTAAATATCAAATTAAAATATTAAAAATCGAAGCCTAATGCAAGGTACCAATACGGTTTTCCTTTAAAGATTCCATTCATTTCCCAACTGGCATCTACCTTAAGAAAATATCCTAAAACAGTGCTGCGGGCACCAAATCCATAACCGCCTGCAAATGGACCTATACCACCAGCTTTCTTTTTAAACACGATCGGGTTGTTTGGATCATCTGAACTAAATACTGCCGTAGGCCGTGTAAGCTTATTGTACTTACCATTCCAGGCGGTACCTAAATCAGCAAATTGAATTACCTGGAAATTGCGCAGGAATGCATTGTTGATGGGTTTATTTACCAGGGTTGAAAATACCGGCAACCTAAACTCGCTATTAAATACAAATGCATTGTTGCCATTAGCTATGTTTTGTTGAAAACCTCGCAGATTTACCGCTAATGTCTGGAATGCATAATTCTGATCGAGAGGTTTGTTTAAGTTGTTGAATTTAGGATTGATCCAGCCATCTACTCCACCCAAATAATAGATGAGTTTGTTGGTGCCCCAACTTACGTCTGCAGCGGCACGGGTAGCCCAAATAAAGTTGCGATAGATCTGTACATAATTACGGGCATCAAAGCCAAAATTGTATGTGTATTTGCTTCCGCCGGTAGTTTTATCTTTTATAGGAGAGTTGATGTCCATGTACACTTTGTAACGAAGTCCAAACCATATATTTTGAGTGGGGTTCAAGGTGTTATCGTGTACATATTCCAGGCGACCTAAGGCATACTTGACTACCTGGTCGGGAAACCCCAAACCAATAACATCAGGCTGTCCCTGGCTATTATTAAAAGCTTTAATGATAGTGCGGTCGTTGCGATAGGCGAGTGTTGCACGAATACTCTTAACCTCATTAAGCGGGTAAGAGCCGTTAAACTGGTAAAGGCTGGTATTAAGTTGTGTATTGTAAAAACCGCTGATGCCGGGGGCAACAATCTCGGCAACAAAATTACGGTTGCTGGTACGGTAGTAAGTTAATCCCCAATCGAAACGCCTGCGTACATTTTGAAATCCAAACAGGTAATCGTTGTCTTTTAAGTTGCTACCCAGTCTAAAGCCACCAATAAATTTTATATCCTCCATCAGGTCGCTGACGCTTGCCCTTAGTGTAAAATTAATATTAGAACCATTACCCAATTGTATAGGGCCGGTACCACCTGCATAGGGTTGGTAGCGGTTTATAAGTATGTTATTGGATACCCCACTTACTACCGATTCATTATTAAATTTTAAACGATAATTATACAATTTTGAACGTTGTAAAACAGGCTCAGGACCAGATGGCAACTTCGCCATCGTTTCACCGGGTTTACTGATATTAGTCTCGTTACTAAACTCGTTTTGAAAAAAGTCTTTAGGGTTATTTGTTGTATCAACAGGTGCCTGATAATTGGTTGCCCTTCCTTCCATGGCTCTTTTTTCGGTCATGAGTTTTTTCATGTACTCGGTAGGCCTGGGGTTTACATTGCGTTTACGCAAGGCTATACTATCAATCTTAAGTTTATACAGGAATTTAAAATCTCCCTGGCGTAACACTTCACTTACCTGGTCGCGGTCGCCGGCAACCCTTGTTTCCAGCAAACTGCTTTGGTAATTGGTTAAAGGAAAGGTGTAGGTAGAATCTTTAGTTACCTGGAAATAGCTGATGCTGTCGGGTTCACTTTTTTGCCAGGCTACTAAAGTTGAATCCAGTTCCTTGTCTACCGGGTTTCTTAAAATTTCTTCACCTACATAGTACAAAGTATCAAGCCCTTCTCTTTGGGTTGAAAAGAAACCAGCCCATCGATTGCCTACCCCACTTTCATCGGATACATAGGTAAAGTGGTTTACATTATACTGCATTGGAAACCGTGCATTACCAAATGTAAGATTGGTAAGTTTTGAAATTTGTTTGCCGGTTAAATAGTCCAGCAAAAAGATATTGAACTTGTTTCTGCTGGGCAATGCAGTATCTGCAGTAACAGCTTCAGGCCCCGGGCGGTTTGATGCGAAGAGAATACCGGTCTTGTTTGGAAAACTTACGAAAGTTGCATCCAGGTCATCATACACATCATTCGTCAATTGCTGAAGTTTAGCAGCTTCAATTTTGTAGGTAAAGATGTCGGTATGTCCATTTTTTACGGCACTGAATAAAAGGGTATTTGCATCAAGCATGAACTGTACATCCTGTATCTGGTCCAGCCCTTCAATTACCTGCTTGTTTCTCTTATACTTTGCTATAACATCATACACAAACATTTTTATTTTGCCCTGCTCCCAATATATAACTGCCAGGTGTGTGCCCTTGCCATCCCATGCCATTATAGGATAGTTTGGATTGATAGAGCTTTGCAGGTTTTTTACACCGCTTTTGTAAAGGGTGGCAATTGTTTCGTAATTCTCATTGAGCTTAACACTAACTACACCTTTAGAAAATTCTACCACTCCATAAGCAGTGCTTCGTGGATTTGGGTTTGCATTAAAACGATAAAAATCTTTTTTAACTACCTCTTCAGAAACAGATACGGAACCTTTGGGCACGTTACGACGCTGGCGAATGTCTTTGTAATATTTGTCCTGTTCATAGGTCATGAAGTCGGACAGCACTTCTTTAAACTTCTTTTTAGCAATACGTTGCGATGCGCTGTTGAGACTTTTGTATATGCGGGCCAGGTATAAAAAGTATGCAACGTTTTCTTTCTTATATTTTTCAGCAACATAGTACCAAAAACTATGGCCTGCTAACAGGGGCTTCTCAAAAGCAAACTGGTAAAAATTATTGTAGCGTCCGCTAAGTATGGCACTCTTTAAATCATCATCCCAGGTGGTGCTCCACTCTTCGCCAATGTAACTAACAAAACCATCAGTCAGCCAGGTAGGCAGATCAAGTAATGCCTGGTTGCTTGCAAACTCTCCTATATCATCTCCAAACAATTGGTTGTCCATTAACACACGGGCAATGCCTTCGCGTACCTGCCTTTTTAATTCAAAATGGTTTCCGTTAAAATAAACCACCACTTTATTGTTTACAAATTTGGTAGTGCCTCCGGCATTTACAAACTCGTTACCCAGGCCAATGTTGCTGGCTTTCATATCATTGTAATTGTTGTAGATCACAATATTTATCCTTCTTTGTAAGGCATACTCTACGGCAGTTTCAACGCTTTTAAGTTCATCTTCGGCAACCTGGGCTACAAATTTGCCCAACTCAAGGCCTCCCTGGTTAAAGTAAGAATTGAAATTTGGAGACTGATAAAACTTCCAGGTAAACTTTTTATACTGAATGCGGTTTTTGCCAAACTCAACCGAATTTACCTGGGCGTGTATGGAAAGAGAGAGAATACATAATACTAAAAAAGAAAACATCCTGTTCCATAGTCTATTAACTTGCATATCGATCTTTAAAGTTTTAAAATTAGGATAAAATCATTGTAAATACCCTGTTAAAAATACGTTCATGCTCACTGTTCAGTTTTTTACTTTTAATGCATTTCAGGAAAATACATACATTATTTATGCGGCAAATGGCGAGGCAATAATTGTGGACCCCGGGTGTAGTTCCCCGGCAGAAAATAGCACGGTCCTGCATTTTGTAGACAAGCATAATTTAAACGTCGTTCAGCTTATAAATACCCATTGCCATATCGATCATGTTTTGGGAAACGACTTAATTGCGTCTACGTATGGGCTGGAACTATTCCTTCATCCCAATGAAGAGCAAATGCTGCTTTTATCGCCGCAGGCAGCTAAAATGTATGGCGTTCCATTAACACCTTACAAAGGGCAATTGCATTTTTTAAAAGGGGGAGATGTGGTTACTCTTGGTGGTGAGGAACTGAAAGTTTTGGATGCTCCGGGTCACTCACCCGGCAGTATTTGCTTATACAGCGAAGCAGGTAATTTTATAATTGCAGGGGATGTATTGTTTAAAGAAAGCATTGGCAGAACCGATTTGCCGGGTGGCAATCACCAGGTATTAATTGAGAGTATTAAAACACAGTTGTTTACGTTGCCGGAAGATGTTGAAGTTTATCCCGGACATGGGCAGGCTACAAGTATTGGTTATGAAAAAAAACATAATCCTTTTCTAAGCGGTTTATAGCGAATGATTATATTGTTTTATAGATTATGCAGTCTATAATTAGCTTAATTAAAGCTTTTGGGAACGGGCATTTGTACTTGTATTCAGCGCCGGTTGTGTCATTATTAATCCGGTTTATCGGAACTCACTTGTACGTTACCTTTTCATAGCATCACTTACACCATTCTCAGTAAAGAAACTTTTATAAAAGTCTCCTTTAAATGCTCATGGTAGTAGATTTAAAATCGCACCAATGATTTGAGTGGTCTGCATAAAATAAAATAGACCTTAATTCTTACTCTTCATGTATTGTATCAAACCAGAATTACTATATTCGATTTATAATTAAACTAACCAATTAATGAAAAACTACCAAAGTATAGCATTGCTATTGTTCATTTCTATTCTTTACTATTTCAGGCTGCCGAAAAATGGTTGAAGAAAATAAAGAAAGTAAGCCCTCTGCTATAAACACTACCATGGTT
>JBBQVY010000302.1:0-5329 GCA_038211085.1 Chitinophagales bacterium
GTTATGTATAATGGCTCAACATGATAATGGTACTGCCCACTCATTTGCGGATGCCCGTTGTACTGGTCGAATGAATTTATTTCGTTTGTTAAAGGCGTTGCAGGTCCTGCGTATTGGTTAAAAAGCGGAACGCCATTTATCGAAACCCCTATTGGTCCCAACGGTGTTGCGCTATGTGTAGAAGCTGCTGCAGGATTAGCAGGAATTTTAAAAGTGAGGCTTTGTGTTGCTATTGAATTCGGGTTCTTTGAGTATGCCGCATTACTTCCGTTGTAAGCTTCGTGCCGGCTGTCGCTGGTGGCAAAGTAGGGGCTTTTATGATCGGGTAATCCATTGCTCTTAAGCGTAATAAAGTTCCCGTCCGACGATGTTTGAACAGTTGTGTTGAAGTTTTTAAATATATCGGGAACTGTTGCTGTTACCACCGGTGTGGTAGTGCTGGTGCTATCTTTTTTACAGGCAATATTTGCGGTTGCTATAACAAAGACAGGCAGGCATACATAAAGAAGAGGTTTCATTGTTGTTTGTTTTTTATATGAGACGTAAGTTGTTTTAAAAACCTGCGGTGAGAAATATTTTATAATGAAAAATGTTAGTGCTGGCATCTGCTATGTCTGAGATATTATTGTGCACTCCCCGTCAGAGTTGCGCATAGGTGTTAAAAGTTGCACATGCAGTAAGGCAAATTGATTGTTCATCAAAACCCTAATAGCTTTCGATCTTGTTCTTTGTCACTTTTTTGCTTGTCCAAAAAAGTAACCAAAAAAAGACAGCAAATGCAGGTTGCTTCGTTCCTCGCAACGAAACAGCCCGTTTCCGGCGCCGACTTTCAATTAAGCTTTTGTGCTACTGTGGTGAAGACTAGTGGAGCCCTGATTTCGTTGACTAATGAGGCAATCGCTTATTGGATGGAATGTTTTGGCTATTGGGTGCTGGCTTTCAACCGACCTCATAAAAAAAGCGTAAAGAAAATGAATAGGTCAGGCGTTAAAAAATGAAATAGATGTTGCTCAGGTTTGGACTTATTCCTAGCCGGTAAGTCGCACCTGGCTTGAGTTAAATTTAAAGTTGTGACTTATTTCATTTTAGCATGACTTATTCATTTTTAGCTTTTTTTATGCAGTCTTGATTTTTTGTTTCTTTTTTATCAAGAAAAAAGAAAAGAGCAAGTGATCTATCAAGTTGATTTCGCCGCTTTCAAAGGATAAGAAGTTTTTTTATTTGCTTAAAAAACATTCAGGGGTGGTTAAAAGTGGGAGGAGTTGGTGGTCCACCATGTTCGTCAGGCCCACCCGGTTCTTGTCCACCCGGCGGAGGCCCGGGGCGTCTACTATCCCTATCAGGCCGTGGCGCAATCTGCCTGATTACTTGTTGAATAATCTTATCAAAATGCCGCTGTTGTTCGGGTGTACAAATGGCCTTTACTTTTTGAAAATGTTTGAAGGTTATAATGTCAAGTTGTTGTTGATAATTGCTGGCTTTTGCAGCAGCATTTTGTAAGTCTTCATCGCTCAACTTATCGTTGTTCATCAGGCCAAAAAAAAGATCCTTTGCTATTCTCATGCTGTCTCTTAGACTGTGTACTTGTTGTTGATGTTCATTGCGCAACTGCTCGAATTGCTTTTGTTGAGCGCTCGTAAAGTTTAGCTCTTTAGTAAGAAAAGATGCCGGTGGCGCTAGTTGCTGTGGCGGATTTGGTGGTGCGGGGGGAGTTGCTTTCATCGTCCAGAAAACGATGATGGTGGCAATGTTGGCTATAAGCAAAATTGCCAAAGCAATTGCAAACACTTTATTTTTTGTGAAGTAATTCATTGAATAAATTTTTATTGTTCATACACCGTTGATATGCCCAGGTCGTAATCTTTTGCAAAGCTGTTAAGTGTAGCAGCAGGTGATGCTATTGATCTGTGTTTTTGTTGCCACACGTTTGATATTGCTACACTATTCAAGACAATAAAAATGAATAACGCAGCAACCGCAACGATAGGTCTGCTAAATATTGAAAACGAAATCAACAGGGAAGATGATTTACCAGAAGCCATCTTTTGCTGTAGGCGGCTGTAGAAGAAAGGAGGTGCTTCAATCCGCTCAATTTTATCAAGGCTTTTCAAAGTTGCTTCTATCTCGTTTTCTATGTTTGGTCGTTTCATGCGTACACTTTTATTTATAGAAATCTGACAGGTATTTTTTAAGATGTTGTTTTGCGCGGTGCATGTATGATTCAACGGCTGAAACTGTTGTACTCATTACTTCGGCAATATGTTGGTAGCTCAATCCTTCAACCTTATGAAGGGTGAAAGCAATCTTTTGATTGTCTGGCAAACGGGCTATGGCTTTAAAGAGAATTGCAGCCCGCTCTTTATCGTCAAGCTGAACGCCGGGATGATAAAAGTTCGCTGGCTCTTTCAGCTCGTTGTGAACGCCAAACAAGCTTTGAACAACAGCAAACCGTTTTTTTGTTTTGATGCGTCGTATCCGGTCCAGGCATTTGGTTATGGTTATGCGATACATCCATGTAGAAAGCTTTGCCTCACCTTTAAAATCTTTAATAGAACCATGCACCTGGATGAAAACATCCTGTGCGGTATCCTCAGCATCTTCCACATTTTGCAACATACCCAGTGCCGTATTAAAAACCATTTGCTCATGCTTTTTAACCAGGATTGCAAAGGCAGATTCATCATGGTTTTGCAAGGCGCTAATAAGCTGGTTTTCGTCCAAAGTAGGCGGGCAGTTTAGGGTTAGACGATATTAAGAAAAAAAACCTGCGGTGGTTCTTAAAATGATTTCAGCAACTAGAAATTTAGAAATAAAAAATGCAGGAAATGATGCTATAGATTTTATCGATGAAGTGTAGCACCGATGTTACTTTTCTATGCTACGGCGTGTTCAAACAATTTAATGAAGTAGTCTGCTACGCCATCTTTATAACTCATTTATAAGTTCCCTGGCATCTCTTGCTTATAGAAAATGCAAAGACCTACCCTTGATCGAAGCGGGGTGTTAGTAGCTAAGTTTTATGTGTTGGCTGGCGACCCCCGCTGTTAGAGTGCGGGGCAAGCTCTGCACTGCCTGCCGGGGTCCCTTGGCAAACGCACAAGGGCTTTGAAGGAGACCCCGGCAGGGCGAAAGTGGGAGGCGGCAAATGGCCGAACTGTTACATAATATGGAATGGGCTAAGCACTTGGCTGGTGATCCTGGTGAATGGTCACAAACCTTATTTTCAACGCCCCACCGTTGTATGCTACGAGTCTTCACATAGTAAAAGCTATCTTTAATAATGGCTGCAAATCATTTCAATATATCGGGTTTGACAAACGAGCAGGTAACTCTTGCAAGAGAAAAATTTGGTCAAAACAAATTAAACTACAAGAAGGAAAGCAGTTTCTTAGATACTTTAAAACGTATTGCCAAAGAACCAATGATGATTTTATTATTGGTGGCTGCTTCTATTTACTTTATCAGCGGCAAAATGGGGGATGGAATTTTCTTAACTGTTGCCATCATATTTCAAGCTTCCATTTCATTATATCAAGCTTCCAGAAGTAAGAATGCACTGGAGAAGCTGAAAGATTTTTCTCAACCCAATTGTAAAGTAATTCGTAATGGAAACGTGGAGGAAATAAGAAGTGAAGACCTGGTGGTTGGCGATAGCCTGATGGTAGAGGAAGGCACCTCCATTACGGCAGATGGCACTATCATTCATTCCAACGATTTTTCTGTAAATGAATCGATTCTTACCGGCGAATCGTTTGCTGTTTCCAAGGATAAAGAGAAGGAAGATAAGTTTATTTACAGCGGTACAACAGTAGCTAGTGGCTTAGCTATTGCCACCATTACCGCTGTAGGCAACCAAACTAAATTGGGTAAAATTGGAACGAGTTTAGAAAGCATCAGTGAAGAGAAAACGCCGTTGGAAATACAGATTGCCAATTTTGTAAAGAAGATGGCCATAGTTGGCGTAGTAGTCTTTATAATTGTTTGGGTCATTAATTATTTGCACACGCAAAACCTGTTAACCAGTTTATTGCAATCGCTCACTTTAGCCATGAGCATTTTGCCCGAAGAAATTCCTGTTGCTTTTACCACTTTTATGGCCTTGGGGGCATGGCGTTTAATGAAAATGGGTATTGTGGTAAAGCAAATGAAAACTGTTGAAACATTGGGTAGTGCCACCGTTATTTGTACTGATAAAACCGGAACTATTACTGAAAATAAAATGAGTTTGGCGAAACTATATGTACTGTCATCCAATAAAATTTCCCAAACTAATGACCAGTTAACAGGCGACGAAAAGCAACTGGTAGAATTTGCAATGTGGGCAAGTGAACCTATACCGTTTGACCCCATGGAAATAGCATTGCACCAGGCTTATAAGGATGTTGTAAAAGATGACAAACGACCCATTTACAAACTCATTCACGAGTACCCATTGGAAGGTAAGCCCCCTATGATGACGCATATTTTTGAAGACAATAAGGGCAGCAGGATTATTGCTGCTAAAGGGGCACCCGAAGCATTGACAGGCGTTTCTAATCTTAACGATGCAAATAAGCAACAAATAAATCTGGCCCTGCAGTCTTTAGCAAAAGATGGATACAGAGTATTGGGCGTAGGTGTTTCCAGTTTTACAGGTAATAATTACCCGGCAAAACAACAGGATTTACCTTTTGAATTTAAAGGTATTGTTGCTTTTTACGACCCGCAAAAAAATAACATTCAGAAAGTATTGGAAGATTTTTATACCGCAGGCATTGCTATAAAAATTATAACAGGCGATAATGCGGCAACTACTGCCGCTATTGCAAAACAAATTGGATTTAGGGGTTACGAGAAAACTATTACAGGTGATGAATTGATGACCTTGCCCGAAGGAGAACTACAATCCTGTGTAATGAGCACTACTATATTTACCCGTATGTTTCCTGAGGCAAAATTGAAAATAATTAATGCCTTAAAAGCAAACGATCAGATAGTAGCCATGACAGGCGATGGCGTAAATGATGGGCCGGCTTTGAAAGCAGCACATATTGGTATTGCAATGGGCAAAAAGGGAACAGAGATAGCCAAACAGGCAGCATCCTTAATCTTACTGGAAGATGATCTTTCTAAAATGGTTGATGCCGTTGCTATGGGTAGAAAAATTTATGCTAATCTTAAAAAAGCGATCCAATACATCATATCCATACACATCCCTATCATCCTGACTGTATTTATTCCTTTGGCTTTAGGATGGATGTACCCTAACATTTTTTCACCGGTCCATATTATTTTTTTAGAAATAATAATGGGACCAACCTGTTCTATTATTTATGAAAATGAACCGATG
>JBBQVY010000303.1:0-5316 GCA_038211085.1 Chitinophagales bacterium
ACTTAGCGATGCATCTGAATTTGTTAGAGTTATTGAAAAGAGACAAGGTCAAAAAATAGGATGCATAGAAGAAGTTGCCTATCGGATGGGTTTTTTAAACCGGGACGAACTAATGAAGCTGGCAGATAAATATGCAAAAAGTGGATATGGTCAATACCTGCGACAGGTAAAATAGCTTCTTTTAAATAATATGATTTTCAAGACCGGCAGTTTCGCCGGTTTTTTTAATTTTAACTATCAATCACAGCAAGGAGGCCACAGAAGAGTTTTGATCTTTGATTTTTTATATGCTCTTTAAACATTTTTAGTTTCACATTGTTCTTTTCGCATGAATGCGTTTACAATAAAAGATCTGGAGAATTTATCAGGTATAAAAGCCCATACTATTCGAATTTGGGAACAGCGATATAATTTCTTAAAACCACAACGCACTAATACTAACATTCGCTATTATACCGGCGACGAACTCAAAATGGTTCTAAACATTTCCCTGTTAAACAAGTATGGCTATAAAATCTCCCATATTAATAAAATGGAGTTGCCTGAGATCAAGGAAAAATTGTTGACCCTGGGTCATGCACAGGCCCAACAGGAGCGTATTGTAAATGAATTAATCCAGTGTATGATAGACCTGGAAATTGATACTTTTGAAACAATATTGAGCGATTACATTACGGCTCGTGGAATTGACAGAACCATTAATCAAATCGTTTTTCCTTTCCTTGAGCGTATTGGCATATTGTGGGTTACTTACCATATAAACCCAGGTCAGGAACATCTTGTTACTAATATCATCAGGCAAAAATTAATAGTTGGAATTGAGAATAGCTCCACACTGCTAAATATTCAAAAGCAAGCAATTTTATTTTTGCCCGAAGGAGAATACCATGAAATTGGATTGTTATATCTCCAGTATCTATTAAAGAGCAGGGGTATTAAAGTTTTATACTTAGGCGCAAATGTGCCTCTAAAGGATCTTGAATTTATAGCTAAATTAAAGAAGCCTGATTTCCTCTTTACCCATCTTACTTCAGTAGCCAACAACTTCAACTTCGAAAGATTTTTGAACAATGTAAATATGCGAATGCCCGATTTTCCGGTGCTGGTATCTGGTACACTTGCCCAACATTTTAAGAAAAGTATACCGGAAAACATTAGTTTCAAAAAGTCGCTTAGCGAGGTACTTGACTATCTATCTTCCTTGTAAATCTTGTAACCCTCCAGCCTTTTAGCATAGTATTTATTGCATATGAGTTCCCTCGACTCTTAGGTACATTTTGTAATGTTACCACTGCTTATCAATATTCCATAATATCGCATTTATCATAAACAATCTTTTAATAAATGGGGTGATAAACAAAATCTATGTGCTATTAGATAAAAACAATTCTTACTTAGAACATCCTTAAAATACGATATTTAAAATTTTTTAGGCTGATTGTGAATGAGTTATGTCTCTTCTATCTGATGGCTTGTCGTCTATTATTATCCAATAAATTTATGTTTAATTGTTGTACCTCAAAAATTAAACAAAATTCTTTCTGGTGTTCTTTATTCTGTTTAGCTTTATGCCCTAACAAACTAAACAATATTGGTTATGTCTACAATCGACTTCAATCAGATGTTACTGAACAACGCAGAGTTTTTAAAACCTTTTGCTATTACACTAACCAGGGACAACGAGACTGCTAAGGATCTAATGCAGGAGACCATGTTTAGGGCATTGGCCAATAAGGAAAAATATAACGTAGGTACAAATATTAAGGCCTGGTTATATACGATCATGCGAAATATTTTTATAAATAATTATCGCAGAAAGGCAAAACAAAATACCATATTCGATAGCACGCCTAACGACTTTTTGCTAGACAATAACCAGGTTACGACCATTAATGCAGCTGAGTCAAACTTGTCAATGAAGGAAGTTAATGAAGCCATTTATAATCTTCCCGAAATTTTTAAAAATCCCTTTTTGTTATATTTTGAAGGGTATAAATACCATGAAATTGCCCATGTATTAGAAGAGCCCCTCGGTACTATAAAAAGCAGGATACATTTTGCCCGCAAACTTCTAAAAGTTCAAATTTCAAGGCACTAATCATTTCGGTGTACTTTCAATAATAGTGAGTAAAAAAGTAATTATAATAGGTAGTGGTTTTGCCGGATTGTCTGCAGCTTGTTTTATGGCTAAAGCTGGTTGGGAGGTGCAAGTGCTCGAAAAAAACAGTATGCCTGGTGGCAGAGCCCGTAAAATGATGATTGATGGGTTTACATTCGATATGGGGCCAAGCTGGTATTGGATGCCTGATGTGTTTGAACATTTTTTCAACCAGTTTGGTCGCAAAGTTTCTGACTATTATACTCTTGAAAGATTAGATCCTTCTTACAGGGTTTACTGGCCCGATGGCCCCATAGATATCCCCGCAGATTATAACCAATTAAGAGCACTTTTCGAAAGCCTTGAAACAGGCAGTGGTGAGATGCTTGATAAATTTTTAGAGGAAGCAGCTTATAAATATGATGTAGGTATCAGGAAACTGGTATTTAAGCCGGGTCAGTCACTCACTGAATTTTTAGATTGGCAATTAATGAGCGGGTTTTTTAAATTGGATGTGTTCACGTCCATGAAAAAACATGTGTCGCGCCATTTTAAAAATGAGAAGCTTAGGGAACTAATGGAGTTTCCTGTTTTGTTTTTAGGGGCTTTACCCGAGGATACCCCTGCATTATACAGCCTCATGAACTACGCTGACATAAAAGGGGGCACCTGGTATCCAAAAGGCGGTATGTACAGCATTGTAGATGCCATGTATCAATTAGCCAAAGAACTTGGAGTAACTTTTCATTTTAACAGCCCCGTTACTTCTCTTGAAATAAAAGGCGATGTTGTTGAAAAGGTAATAACCGCAGAAGCATCTTACGCAGCAGATGTAGTTATAGGTGGAGCAGATTATCATCACATAGAAACAGATTTGCTGCCGGCAGCTTTTAGAAGTTATACCCCGGAGTACTGGGACAGCCGTGTTATGGCACCGGGTTGCCTGTTGTACTATGTTGGATTGAATAAAAAGCTTTCAAATATTCAGCACCACACCTTGTTTTTTGATGTGTCTTTTCAGTTGCATGGCCAGGAAATTTACAAAACCAAAAAATGGCCCACCTCTCCTTTATTTTACGTGAGTGCTACCTCGGTTACCGACAAGGATAGCGCCCCCGAAGGATGCGAAAATCTTTTCTTTTTAATTCCGGTAGCAACAGGTTTAACCAACGATAGCGAAGATTTAAGGGAGAGCTACTTTGAGATGATAATTGAACGTTTTGAAAAGCATATTGGTGAAAGTATCAGGCAAAATATCATAGTAAAAAAATCCTTTGCCCAACAAGACTTTGTAAAAGATTACAATGCCTTTAAAGGAAACGCATATGGCCTTGCTAACACGCTCTTACAAACAGCCATATTAAAGCCTTCTATCAGAAGCAAAAAGGTTAAAAACTTATTTTATACTGGCCAGTTAACCGTACCTGGACCCGGTGTACCACCAAGTCTTATTAGTGGCGAGGTAGTAGCGGGACAAATCATTAAAACAAAATTTTAATCTTACTGTTATAGTTCATTATTGGTTACAATACAGTAGAACAAAAAATTATCTTACTTTACTTTGAGTTATCTGAATAACCCCCAAAGCCCAAACGATTAACTGTTATGATGTACTTGTTTCATGAGCTAAGCCAGGAGTGCAGCAGGATGACTACCACAAAATATAGTACATCTTTTGCATCGGCAATAAAGCTGCTTCATAAGGATTTGCGTGGACCTATTTATAACATATATGGGTTAGTTCGCTTTGCAGATGAGATTGTCGATACCTTTCATGACCATAACAAAGAACAACTACTTAATGAATTTAAGGAAGCTACTTTCGATTCAATAGCTAAGGGCATTAGCCTTAATCCCATATTGCACAGCTTTCAAATAACAGTTAAGCAATATGACATAGAACTGCACCTGGTAGAGGCCTTTTTTAAAAGTATGGAGCTGGACCTTTTAAAATCTCAATACGATAAATCAGGATATGACGAATACATTTATGGAAGTGCCGAGGTGGTAGGTTTAATGTGTTTGCATGTGTTTTGCGAGGGCAATAAAGAAATGTATGAGAACTTAAAACCCTATGCGCAAAGTTTGGGTGCTGCATTTCAAAAGGTAAATTTTTTAAGAGATTTAAAAGCGGACTACATAGGGCTTGAAAGAGTGTATTTTCCAGGATGCGATTTTGGTAATTTTTCAGAGCTGGATAAACGTAATATAGAACAGGATATTCAAGAGGACTTTCATAATGCGTTTAAAGGAATAGTGATGTTGCCATTGAAGGCTCGTTTTGGTGTATATGTTGCTTATAAATATTATCTCTCTCTCTTTAATAAAATAAAAAGATTACAAGCTGCCAACATTCTCGAAGAACGTATAAGAATACCTAATTATGGCAAGGCAGTAATTTTGGCAAAAGCAGGCTTGCGCAGCCAGTTCAATCTTTTGTAGTAACCTATCAAACCTTATTTTTACCGGATGGAAGAAGTGATTTTAGTTGATGAAAATGATGGGCAGATTGGTACTATGGAAAAGATGGAAGCCCATATAAAGGCTGTTCTTCACAGGGCTTTTAGTGTGTTTATTTTCAACAGCCGGGGAGAAATGTTATTACAGCAAAGAGCCCTTAATAAATATCATAGCGGTGGCTTGTGGACAAATGCCTGTTGCAGTCATCCACGCCCAGGTGAAGAAACTGCTAAAGCTGCAGAACGTCGCTTACAGGAAGAGTTGGGCTTTTCTACAGAGATTGATAAAGTTTTCGACTTTACGTATAATGCTCCCTTTGATAATGGTTTAACTGAATACGAATTTGATCATGTGTTTGTTGGAAACTTCAATGGTTCAATCAGTCCTGACCCGCATGAGGTAAAAGATTATTGCTTTAAATCCATGGCCGACATTGCAGATTCTTTAAGCTTACATCCAAATAAATATACTGCCTGGTTTCACCTCGCATTTCCAAAAATTTATACCTGGTGGACCGATCAAAGAAATTAGTTTCTGTACAGATCTCCCGCTAACAAGTCATCAAAATTTATGTCTCAAAAACCCACAGCAATTATAATAGGGGCAGGGGTTGGGGGCATGGCAACTGCAATACGGCTTGCCATTAAAGGGTATGCTGTTACGGTATTTGAAAAGAACAATGCTGCAGGGGGTAAAATTTCATCTTTCAATTTAAATGGTTTCGGTTTTGATGAAGGCCCCAGCCTTTTTACCCAGCC
>JBBQVY010000304.1:0-5243 GCA_038211085.1 Chitinophagales bacterium
TTCTTTCTGCCAATAGCTTTTTGCACAGCAGCTACTATATGCTTTGCATCCAGCCCATATTTTTCCATAAGTAGAGCTGGTACACCGCTTTCGCCAAACGAATTATTTACACCTATCATTTCAACCGGTGATGGCATGTTGCGGCTTAGCACCTGGCAAACAGCATCGCCTAATCCGCCATTTAACTGGTGCTCTTCAGCAGTTACCGCACACCCGGTTTTAGCAACTGATTTTAATATGGCTTCTTCGTCTAAAGGTTTGATGGTATGCAGGTTGATAATTTCTGCATCTATGCCCATGCCTTCCAAAATTTCACCGGCAAGTATGGCTTCCCAAACAAGGTGACCGGTAGCAAAAATGCTTACGTCTTTTCCTTCGTTTACCATCCAGGCTTTACCGATTTCAAACTTTTGGTCGGCATCCGTAAACACGGGCATTACCGGGCGACCAAACCTTAAATACACAGGTCCTTTAAAATCGGCAATGGCTATGGTAGCAGCCATAGTCTGGTTATAATCGCATGGGTTGATTACTGTCATTTCGGGCATAGCACGCATCATGGCGAGGTCTTCTAAAATCTGGTGGGTGGCACCATCTTCGCCCAGTGTTAAACCTGCATGTGAAACGGCAATTTTTACGTTGCTACCAGAATAAGCTACGCTTTGTCTTATTTGGTCGTACACCCGGCCGCTTCCAAAATTAGCGAAGGTGGTAGCATAAGGAATAAAGCCGCTTATGGCAAGGCCAGCGGCAACACCAATCATGTTGGCCTCCGCTATACCTACCTGTATAAAGCGTTCAGGATTTTCTTTAATGAAGGTATCAAGTTTAAGAGATGCTACCAGGTCGGCGCAAAGGGCTACAACATTGGGATTGGTTCTTCCCAATTCAGCAATACCTGCACCAAAACCTGAACGTGTATCCTTCTTATCTGTATATGTATATTTTTTCATTGTTGTGTGGTTGTGAGTGGTGAGTAGTCGTCCATAGTCCATAGTCAATAGTCCATAGTCAGGGGACAGTAGTTAGTGGTCAATGGCAGTCATTCGTCAGTGGTCATTGGTCTATCGTCTATAATGTAGTTTGGTTTTATTCATTCAACATTTAGCATTCAACATCCAAAATAAAAACCCCTCTTCTCACTTTTTGTTCTTCCTAATGACTATTGACTAATGACTATTGACTTGCTTTCTTAATAGTCTCCTAACGTTACCGGTAATTGATTAAGGGCGGTTTCAAGCTGGGCATCATTGGGTGCGGCGCCATGCCATTTATGCGTGTGCATCATGAAGTCAACCCCATATCCCATTTCATCTTTCATTAAGATCAACACTGGTTTTTTATTACCACATTTGGTCTTAGCCTCTTTCAAACCATTCAGCACTGCTTCCATATCATTACCATGTTCAAGGTGCATCGTATCCCAGCCAAAAGCTTCGTACTTCGCAGCTAAATCACGATTGTTCATTACCTGTTTGGTGGTACCATCTATCTGCATCCCATTCCAGTCTATAATTGCTATAAGATGGTCAAGCTCGTAATGCGCACAAAACTGTGCTGCTTCCCAAACCTGCCCTTCCTGCTGCTCACCATCACCCATTAAAACAAAAATAAAACGATCATCTTTTTTTAAACGCTTTGCGATAGAAGCACCCGCGGCTACAGACAAACCTTGCCCCAGCGAACCTGAGGCAATACGTATACCCGGCAGGTGGTCGTGAGTTGCAGGGTGGCCCTGCAGGCGAGAATTTATTTTACGAAACGTGGCCAATTCTGAAACAGGAAAATAACCACGGTGTGCAAGAATAGAATAGAACATGGGAGAAATGTGACCATTGCTGAGGAAGAACAAATCTTCCTCATGTCCTGCTCGGTCAAAATTTATAAAACCATCTGCACCTTTTTCATCATTAATTTTCATTTCATGAAAATATAGAGCTACCACCATATCCGTACACCCCAAAGAACCACCGGGATGCCCCGATTGAGACGAATGGACCATCCGTATAATATCGCGACGCACCTGCGCTGCAGTATTCTTGAGGACAGTCATATCCGTTTGTTTATCATCCATTATAATTAATTTAAAATTTAAAAAATCAAACACGCTGAAGGCAAAAAGCTGAAGGTAGAAGGCAGAAGGCTAAAAGCAAAAGGCTGAAGGCTAATGGCTGAAGGCTACCAACTATTCCCTACATCTTCTTTGCATCTTCCAAAAACTTAGCAAGACCAATATCGGTTAACGGATGTTTTAAAAGTGCCAGGATAGAATCTAAGGGACAAGTACAAACGTCTGCACCAGCCTCAGCACATTGAATAATGTGAAGGGCACTGCGAATAGAAGCAGCTAATACTTCAGTTTTAATTTGCTGAATGGCAAAAATGTTTGCGATTTGTTCAATCAATTGAACACCATCCCAACCGCTATCATCTATGCGTCCTATAAAAGGTGACACATAACTTGCACCTGCCTTGGCAGCTAGAATTGCTTGCCCGGCCGAAAATATGAGCGTACAATTTGTTCTGATGCCATTATCGGTAAACCACTTTATTGCCTTAACACCATCTTTTATCATTGGCACTTTTACCACGATGTTTGGGTGTATAGCTGCTAACTTTTTTCCTTCTTCAACTATTGTTGCAAAATCAGTTGATAAAACTTCTGCACTAATATCGCCTTCAACCAACTCGCAAATAGTTTTGTAATGCTGTGCAATAGCCTCCTCACCTTTAATACCTTCTTTGGCCATTAACGTGGGGTTGGTTGTAACGCCATCTAATATACCCAGCTCGTTTGCTTCTTTAATCTGGGCCAGGTTGGCGGTATCAATAAAAAATTTCATGATGTTGTTTTTTTATATCTATGAATGATTGTTCGTAACCGGAAAAGTATCGATTTTAAGGCAATAATGAAACCTTGTAGGTAGTGGTAGTTCCATATTTTTCGCCCGGTCTTAATATTACAGAGGGAAAAGAAGGCTTATTAGGGCTATCTGGAAAGTGCTGTGTCTCAAGGCAAAAAGCTGTGTTCTTTATTATGGGTTTGCCATCATCCGTTTTAATTTTTCCATCTAAAAAATTACCGGTATAAAATTGAACGCCTGGCTCTTTAGTAAATACTTCCATCTTGCGGCCACTCATTGAATCTACAACCACAGCTATCAAGGATAATGATTTGGCTGCTTTATTCAACACATAATTATGATCGTAACCACCTTTAACTGAGTCAATACGGGCACCAATCTTAGTTGGCGTGTTAAAATCGAAAGGCGTACCGGCAACAGCTTTTAATTCGCCGGTTGGTATTAAGCCGGCATCTACAGGGGTATATTTATCTGCATCTATCATCAGCACATGATTAAGAATAGTATTATCAACACTTCCGGTTAAATTAAAATAACTATGGTTGGTTAGGTTAAGCACTGTTGGCTTATCTGTTTCTGCGGTATAATCAATTTTAAGCTCGTTATCGATGGTAAGGGTAAATGTAACTCCAACTTTTAAATTGCCCGGATAGCCCTCTTCGCCATCTTTACTAACATAATTGAGGGTTACAGAACTTGAGCTGTCCACTAAAGGAGCAACATCCCACACTACCTTATCAAAACCCTTTTCTCCACCATGCAAATGATTAGTGCCATTATTTGCTTTCAGGTTATAAGTTGTTCCATCAAGTTTAAAAGTTGCTCTACCAATTCGGTTACCATACCGGCCAATGGTTGCACCAAAATATGGAGGCTTGGCAAGGTACCCGTCCAATGTATTAAAGCCGAGAACAATGCTGTTTTTAGCACCCGTTTTATCTGCCGTTACAAACGAAGTAATGGTTGCACCATAATTGGTAATGGTTACCTGTGTGCCCTTATCGTTGGTAAGCGTATAAAGCGAAACTTTTTTACCGTCAGTTTCGCCAAAGTCTGACTGCACTACATGCGTAGATGGTTTAGTTGAGTCCATATCGGTGGTTGAGGTACTTTGATTGCTACCACAGGAGGATAACAACATCAAGGTACTGAGTGAGGCAGAAAGGTAGCTGATTGTTTTTTTCATATATCGTTTGAGGTTTTTTGCAAGTAGGGAATCTGTCTAAAAATGATGTTTTATAATACCAGCAGAAGTGTTTCAATGCTTCATTGTTGCGTCGCAAGCACTTTATCTGTAGTAAGTATGGCATCTTCAGTTTCAAAATTAAAGTTCCAAATTAATTATAGAAAGCGTCAAAGAGGTACGAAGTAAAATAATACTTGTCAATTATACACGTATTTTAAGATTAATTTGAAAATTACATCGATCCATATATTAAAATTCCATATTTGGCCCTGGTTAATTACTACTGCTTATTTGAGGCCATCCATTTTTACTATCTAGTTTTTTCAATTCTTAACTTAGACCAATCCTTGTTAGCAGCATCGTAAGCACGGCAGACAAGATAATCAATTCCGTTAAAGTTAGGTACAGGATTGTGCCTCACATCAGGCAACAGGCCCTTGAATTGAGGAAACGTTTATACCTAATGTGAGCCACTGCAAACACCTTCGTTTGCTTTAACTTCACTCCTTATCGTATAAAATATATGGCAGCAAAAAAACCGCCTTTAGACATTATCAATATGGTGTTGGAAGAATGTATCATAGCATATCCCGTATCATCTTTCATAATCAGTTTATACAAACAATACCAGCTTATGGGCAGCTTAAGTAAAAAGCAATTGCAAGGTTTGTATGCCAAGGCATCAGCAATTGAAGACCTGGCCCCGGGCAAACTAGCCGGCATAGAAGCCATCATTAAAAGAATGCCCACCCGCGATAAGTCTGCCACTACCGAGCCGCCACCTGTTTTTACAAAAGATGAAACGCTTGGGCAGTATTTACTGTCCATCCTCCATAGTTATCCGGAACACAAACGCATATTATTTTTAAAAGCCAAGTACGACAATAATGAAGTATTGACTGCACAGGAAGTTGATGATATTCATAGGATAAATAAACTGGTGGAGAAGAAGAAAGGGGAAGGGTGAGAACTTGGGTTGAGGGCTGAGGGCTGAAGGCTGAGGGCTGAGGGCTGAAGGGTGGGTTGAGGGTGAGGAAAGGTGTCTTCATATGAAAATTATGTCGATGTCATTGGCAACTTGTTTTATCATACCCTGCACTTCTATTAATCATAAATGCATTTGGTTTCCATCTTTCCTGCAATGTATTTACGCCAGCGGCGTAACCGCTCTGTAGCAAAACGATAACCATAAA
>JBBQVY010000305.1:0-5125 GCA_038211085.1 Chitinophagales bacterium
AACTATATGCTCCCCAATAATCCATATCGCTGTTTAAAATTATGGTCCATGTTTTTTCATCAGGAATTGCAAACAATGAATAGGTACCTGCTTTAACTTTCTTGCCGCCTATTTCCACATCTTTATAAAATTTAATTTCAGAGGCTTCGTTTGCACCTGCCCGCCAAACTTTTTTCCAGGGCACCAGTTTGCCAAATACTTCGCGGCCACTTTTTTGCGGACGGCTATAAGTAACTCTTATTACAGCCTCCATGTCCCCTTTTCTGTCGTGTGCAAAATTGTTTGGGAAATAAGCCTTGTCCATGGGACTTTTATCTAGCGAAGCAAACCCCTGACCTTGCGATACAGAAGATAACATTATTGTTGAAACGAGTACAAGCAAGAGCGCTTTCATAAAATTTTAATTTAAGATGAATGGTATTTTGAGGCTGGAAGGTAAAACAATACCCATCCATTACATAAAAAAATTTAGCATTGCAGGAGGCTATGGGAACTCAAAGGATTGGAGAAATCTTTTGGTAATTGAAGATCGGCACAGTCGATAAACTGTGTTGAAATATCCAGATGAAGATGATCTTTGAAATAAGAGATAATCAAATGATAGGGATAAAACTGCTTAAACATTATTCATTTTTTTTATTCATAAAACTGTCGCTACTCTTACTAATTTATAAGCTAACATAAAGCAAGCCCAGTCATCCGCAATTCCAACACCGGCAGTTATTACATCTTCTACAATGGTTCCAACTACTATAGCAATAGCAGATCCCACCAGTGCCCCATGAATTGCTTGTAATACATCGGCATTATTTGGGTCTTTCAAAAAGATAGCTATTTCGTATTCTATATTGCCAGGATATTGATTTAGTCTCTGTAAAAGATTTTTGATTTTATCGACAATTGTTTGAAGTATCAATACAGGATTTGGAAGTGTAATTCTCTGGACCAAATTATAATTTATAATACCATTGTAATCACTTAATGCATGAAGTAATTTTTGTCCGGCTGAGGGTCTCCTACAAGGGACCCCGGCCATCATAAGGACAGGTTCTAATCGCAAACCAAGAACGTCAGGTTATAAAATCTCAACTTTATTAAAACAGTTTAGCGTTGATAAATGCTTCAAGAGTTTTTTCAGGAATAGTACTCCTGCAGAACCTGTATCTATTTCATAAATAAGTTTGTCCGATTCAATTCTTCTACGCCAGTTGTGTACTACTCCGTCTTCCCTGTCTTTTTTAATCGATTTGTTGTTGTAGTCATCTATCATTTTGTCAATGTTATCAAGGTGTTTTGTTGCATTAGCATACTGCTCTTCTTTTAGACTCATTTCTATGGTCATATCCATGTTGAGCGCGGTAACCACAAGTTCATACGTAAGATTTTTTAGCTGGAAGGGAAGTTCGTTATTGGCGTGTAGTTGCTTTTGGTATTCTAAAGGGTCCAAGCCTTCAAACCAAAATTCAATGTCATCACAATCAATATCAGTATCGCTCAAAGTATATATTCTTCCGGAATTTGACTCCCATTTAATTGTAGCAGGGTTCCCATAATTATTTATAATAACATTCGCGGACATTACAGACAATTTATCCGCCTCATAATAAAAATCGGGATATAGGTTAAAACCGAGACCTATATTTTTATTGACTTTGATTCCCGTTTGTAATGAGAAATCTTTTGGTAATTGAAGATCGGCACAGTCGATAAACTGTGTTGAAATATCCAGATGAAGATGATCTTTGAAATAAGAGATAATCAAATGATAGGGATAAAACTGCTTAAACATTTTTCATTTTTTTTATTCATAAAACTGTCGCTACTCTTACTAATTTATAAGCTAACATAAAGCAAGCCCAGTCATCCGCAATTCCGACTCCGGCTGTTATTACATCTTCTACAATGGTTCCAACTACTATTGCGATAGCGGAACCCACGAGTGCACCTTGAATGGCTTGCAAAACATCCGCATTATTTGGGTCTTTCAAAAAGATCGCTAATTCGTATTCTATGTTGCCAGGATACTGGTGTAGTCTCTTTTGTCCGGTCGTGGTCTCCTGCAATGACACCAACCTGTATGGCAATGAAAAAGAACTGAATATAAGAAAGGACTTTTTTTGAGTAAAACAAAGCAAGAATGCCAGGATCCATAGCTATGCACAAGTCATTGCGAGGAGGCCCCAGCAGGACGCAAATCGTATTCATAGATTTTTCAATCGTATTATTTGTTCTAATTTTTGCTGAGAATAGGGCAGTATGAAACCTATTGGTAAAAAGGTTAGTAAAGAAGAGAATATTTTCAGATTTGGTCTCGAACTCCCTCCAAACGCATATTGAATGAAATAGACAAATAAAACGCCACCTATACCTACTGTAAAAGCTTTAAAAATAATTGGTATTTTAAATTTATAAAAGATTACTAAAAAAATGAACGCGTAAAGTAGGTAAATTGATAAACACAAGAAAAATGTACCGTAATACACTTCGGAAATATCGAGTATTCTAATTTCGTCTTTGAATAAGTACATCCTTTGAAGAAATAAGAGAAGCATACCCAACATGCTTAAAAAAATGACATTTGCCAACGCAATTAATAATTTATTTATCATCGATATTTTTAACATCCTAAAAGCTGTTTTAAAGTTGCGTAATTAATCCCCCCCATCAAATACCGACTAACCTCCTCCCACCTTGGGCGTGCTTTGATTGTACCATTTGAGTAACTTGTTGCTGATGCTTGACCGCCTTGGTCTGTAATATACTTAGCTAAATTTCCCTGAATATTGATCCAAAGATCATCTGCATTTTTAAATATTGTGTTAGCAAGCACTGCGTTAATTCCCGCGAAAAGTGGCCCTGAAATCCTATCTACCCCCATAATATAAAAACACAATTCACCAGGTGTATTGGGCGGATTGTATATACCGAATTCCCTGTTTCCTGATACCGGATGATTCCAGTCAAGAGGTGTGGCTATAGTTGAAAATTTAAATCGATGCTTCTGTTGGTCAACGTTGAAATTTCTGTAGTAGTCTGAAAGCACAACAGACCCTTTTTCGATAGAGTTTAATTTAATGCTTACAAGAGATCCAAGACTATTTTCGAATGGGCTATCCCAAAGTTGTGTCTCATCGATTGAAACTCCATCGTTATACGGATTAAAGCTGGTTGTTAAGGGTGTGGTTATAAACATGTTGATGTTCTTCCTGAAATATTCTAGTAAATTATCGGCAGTCATTCCCGGTGGCAATTGTTGAATGCGCACCGCAAAAAAATCACAATTTACAATAGAACCCGTAGCATTTTCCAAAGTCTGCATGTAAAAATCGTCCGTCAGATCGTACGTAGTTGCCTGCTCTAATGCTTCAATTCTATTGATAATTGCCTGGGAAGGTTTGAACTGGGCAACTCTTTGCCACATCGGTCCAAAGCTTTCCATTTTAGCAAGTTCTGCACAGTTTACTAATGCCGTGGGGTCGCTTTGTAAAATGTTATTCAATTCTTCAATTCTCGAATACAAAAACCCGTTTGCATCTCTAAGTGGAACTGGCACCCATCCTGTACCTCCCTCGCAAGGGACTAAACGTCCTTGTGTACTACGGGGAACTAAATTTGGATCGCAGGGGCTTTGAGTGGGATCGGTGTAACTTCCTCCACTGCCACCGCCACCGTCTGGCGTTCCGGTGGGCACCGAATTTCCACTACTGTAAATACCATCATCATAAAAACCAGAATAGGTGTCACACCGGAGGGTTTGTTCATACTGTATACATGCTTGGCCTGGAGGGCAGCCTACCACTTGACCATTGTTAGTGGCAACATCAATGGTATAGCATATTTGCACAGTATACGGTTCCATCTTGCCGGCTAAGTTTCTCTCTTTACTGGCATTTGACAACCTGACAAACTTTACTTTCCTACCTAATCCTCCAAAGGCAGCACTGTCTTTCACTTCAAACAATTCATGTCCAAATACTTTTTGGTTAAGCATCATTAGTGCAAGTGATAGTTTTCTGCCCTTCAATCCTTTGGAGGTAGGGTCATTCTTTTGTTTATACATTCGTCCGTCTAACACTTGTATGTACACACTATCTGCGGTTACTTTACAAGCTAAAGCACTATACACTGCATGTGAGTCTTTGATAACAAGTGGAATTAGCACCTCATAATCCTCGCGGGTTGAAGTGTTGCGCCCTTGGTCTTTGTAGTCTTTACCATTGCTTTATCCCATAGAGCAAAACCCCGCGTCTTAATAAAGTTTTCTAAAAAGCCCGACCGAATATTATCCCGGCTTATTTGATCAGCAACTTTTTTTATAGTAGGTTCAATGGAGTTCGGAAGTGTAAAAAACTGTTTAACAGCTTTATCCGTTCGGGTTTTTGTTTCTGTGTATTGCTTTGAGACGATCTCCGTTTCAGCCTTGCGGCAACTGTTAACGATTAAAACCAGGCATGAGATGAAAAATAATTTTTTCAATTGGCAGATTACAGTTTTCATTAGTTAGTTTGTTTTGGTTGGCGATGGTTATACTAATGGTAATAATAGTTTAATTATTAATTAAAAAACGTTTTTAACAACACTTAATTAATTATAAATTCTCTACAATTCAAAGCCGTAAATAAGATTGACTAAGTCAACTGCTCAATTTAATGTATCAACGCTACCAGGGTAACCTGACACTTTCGCTTGAAATGTTTGACCGCGATGTACAGCCTGTAATGAATGAATATTTGAAAGACCAGATAAGGGAACGTAACTTTTTAAAAGATGCCCGGTCCTGGAACAATTAATATGACTACAAGCCGTTAGTTGAGTTTGCAAAGGCACATCAATTGAATGTGATTTGTGCCAATGCACCAACACGCTATACAAATCTTGCCGGTCGTAATGGACAACAGGCTTTAAAAAAGCTACTAAAGGAATCGAGGAAAAATTTTGCACCTCTTCCCTATGATTTTGCAACAGGAAACTATTACGAAAAATTAATGGGTGTAATGGGTCACGCAGGGCCTGCAGATACAACCTCTGCAATTGCTCCAGCTATAACTGTTCCTGAGTTTAATTTTATAGCATCCCAATCTTTGTGGGGTACTACAATGGCTTATTCAATTGCCAGTTATCTCAA
>JBBQVY010000306.1:0-5124 GCA_038211085.1 Chitinophagales bacterium
TATGAAATATGAATATGTAAATTCTCCCGAAGTGGGTTTGCTACTTAAAGAACTGAACGGGAAAACAGGTGAAGTAATGACCACTTTAGACGTAACCGGGAACGACAAAAAAATCTTACATACCAATGGCCAGTTGCAAACCTTCAATATGCCCGATGGGCAACAGGGAGCAATTAACACCTATACCGATGGCGTGGGTGCGGTCACTAAATACGAATACTATGACGGCGGAATTGGTTTTCTTAAAAGCACCACCGATGCTTTGGGCCGTGTAACCACTTATGATGCGCTAACCATATATGGCAACCCATTGGAAATTACTTACCCTGATGGTAGTAAAGAAAAATGGACCAGGGATACATTGGACCAGGTATTAACACATACAGACGGACTTGGCCGTGTAACCAATTACATCCGTGATAACAGGCACAGACCCACTAAAATTACCTACCCCGACGGAACTTTTGAAACGTTTACCTATAACGATTTTAGCCAGGTATTGGATCATCAAAAGCAAAACGGATGTACAGAACATTTTACATACGATAGCAGGGGGTTAAAAACAAAATTTACTGATTGTGAAGGAAATGCTACCAGCTATGCCTACGACGGTGCTGACCGTTTAGCTACCCTAACAGATGCCCGTGGCAACGCCACAAAATACCAATACAGTGAAAGAGGATTGATGACCAAAATGACGAATGCCGATAACAGTTTTCAAACCTATAACTATGATGATTTTGGCAACCGCACCAGCCTGAAAGATGAACTTGGACATACGTGGACAACCACCTATGACGAGTTTAAACGACCAGTAACAATGAAAGATCCCCTGAACCGAACCACTACTTATTCGTACGATTTAGCAGGTGGTATCTGTGGCTGCACTCACGATGACAACAAACCAACCAAAATAACATTGCCCAGTGGCAAGATGATGACTATAGAGTACGATGTTGAATGGCGCAAAACAGGTGAGACCAAAGGTGCGGGCTCTGCTGACGCCGCAACCACCAGTTATGAATACGATCTTATCGGAAACCTTGTAAGGTTGATAGATGGCCGTGGAAAGCAGTGGCAAATGCAATATGATATAAGAAACAGAAAGAAATCATCAAGTGATCCTTTGGGCAATAAAACACAATCGACATTCGACTTTCAAGGAAATGTGCTGTCCGTAAAAAGACCGGACAATGGAACAACGACCTATACCTATGATGCTATGGACCGAAAGACAAAAACGACCGATGCCAAAGGGCAGGTTTCTTCAATGGAATACGATTCCGATGGAAACTTAGTAAAGCTTATTGATCCTAAAAGCAACAGTTACAGGTTTGAATATGATGCGTTGGACCGAAAAACAAAAATGATTTATCCCGGCGGAACATTTGAACAATACAGCTATGACCCTGTAAGCAATTTCAAAACGTTTAATAACAGGAATGGCGATACAAGAACTTACACTTATGACATTCGTAACAGAGAAACAGCATCTGACTGGAGCGATGCAACACCGGATGTTTCGCGAAACTATGACGCATCAAACAGGATGACTGCTTTGACAAGCAGTGTAAGTGCATTAACCTTTACGTATGACGCCGACAACCAACTGCTGACAGAAACACAAAACATTGCCGGTGCCGGGGGTGCTAAAACAATAGCCTATACATATAGTGCCGATGGCCTTCGTAGCACCCTGACTTATCCGCTGGGAACGGTAGTAAGCTATAATTATACCGGCAGAAACCAAATGCTTTCTATTACTGAAAATGGTGCACCCTCTGTTGCCAGCTATACCTACGATCTTGCTGGAAACCGTGTCAACAAGACGATGAAAAACAGCACAAACACGGTTTACACCTATGATGATGCCAACCGCATGTTAAGTTTGGATAACAGCATAGGCGCTGCCACTTTTGCTAAGTACAACTATGGCTATGATGTTGTTAACAACAGAAAGTTTGTGCAGTATGACAATGCCAAAGGCGATGTGTATGGTTATGATGCCATAGATCAGGTAACGGGTGTGAAATACGATGTAACTAACCCTGATGGAGTGCCCGGCGTTGCAACAAGAACGGTAAATTATGGATTGGATGCTTCAGGCAATCGTACAACTTTAAGAGATAATGCCACATCTACAAACTATACAACAAACAACCTCAATCAATATACCGCAGTAAATGCTATTATTCCAACATATACAAATAACGGAAGCCTGCAAACTTTTGATGGGTGGACTTATACCTATGATGCCCAGGACCGGTTAATAAAAGCGCAGAAAGGCAGTACTAATGTAGATTTTTTATACGATGGTAGAAACCGTTGTGTAAGACGCTCTGTCAATGGAATAAACGCTTTCTTTTATTTCGATAAATGGAATTTGATAGAGGAAAAGAGTCAATTCGATGTGCTTGTAGCAAGGTATGTGCATGGTGCAATGATAGATGAGCTATTGGCAAAAACTTCTACTGCTAGTACGGTTTATTATCATCATGATGTTTTGGGAAGTGTCGTGCAATTGACAAATATCACTGGTGATGTGGTTGAGAAATACACCTATGACATTTTTGGCGCACCAACATTTAGAAATAGCAGCAACACTATAATTCTTGCCAGCTCTTTCGGTAATCGTTTCCTATTTACAGGCCGAGAGTATATCCAAGACATAGTTCTTTACGATTACAGAAATAGAATGTATTCTGCCTTGCTTGGCAGGTTTTTACAACCAGATCCATTAAGGTTTAGAGCAAAAGATTTTAACCTTTATAGATATGTTCATAATAACTCCATAAACTTTAATGATCCATACGGTTTAAAAGTGGTAATTAAAGAGAAATGGAAATGCTTAGGATATAAAAGTTTTGAGGAATGTATGTACGCAAAAATTTCTGGATCTGCTGCAGTAATTGGTGCCATTGTTGGTGGTTTTGTTGGAGCATCAGAATCTCACGTATTAGCTACCCTGGGGGAATTGGGCACAATGTCGGCTGGACTGGTGGTGATAGGTGGAACAGCCGTTGGAACAACACTGGGTGTACTTACAGGTGCACGAAATGATTGCGCTGGTTTAATGTGTTGTGATGATGGAGAGCCTGAGCCATTAAGTCGTGAACAATTATTAGAAGAACAGGGTCGAGCTTGGGCCGAAGACTGGAATCGAGCAGTAAGAGATCAAGAATTGAGAGATGCATTTGCTCGAAATTTTTAAATTTCACGCCATTTTCGAAGTTGTTGTTGTTCTTCACCAACAACCAATATGAAAAACCATAAACCATTCAAAAGCATTAAACGCTTAACATGAAATACTTCCTCCTAATAACACTTGCCTTTCTCATTTACAGCAATGCAGCCTATACCCAATCCTGCACAGGCATTACTCCTATTAAATGCAGCGATAAAAAAGTTATAAGTCCTACCATAGCACAGGCAATAAATGTGGGCCTGGCCTCGGCTTCCTGCACAAACCTGACCGTAAACTGGACTGGCAGTGCAGACCAGGAATATATTGTAAAAGCTACCTATAGAAATTCGGCTACCAATACAATAGACACTATAGCAGCGACAGACATAGAAATGGAAGCCGCAAATGGTAAGGCCAGCATTCCTGTTATAGCTGGCAACCAATACACCATTAGTGTTGAGGCGAAGAATATAACTAATGGTTGTCCCTTGTATAGTTATCCGGCAATAAGCCGTATGGAATACCCTGTTGCTTTGTGCAATGGCAGCGGTGTTTTATTTAGTGGTAAAGCGTTTTTGCAAGGCGCTTTCAATCCCGCCACAGGCATTATGGGCAACGACCTAAACAAGCTGGGTATTCTGCAGGTTAATGCTTCCTTGCAACCATACAATACAGTCAGTTTTAATTATACCGGAGCAGAAAAAGCAGGCGATAATTTTTTTGCTTCGCACCCTGATATTGTTGACTGGGTGTTACTCGAATTGAGTGACCCAAATGTGCCTTCAACGGTGGTAGCAAAAAGAGCAGTATTTTTAAAACAAAATGGAGACCTCATTGACATAGACGGTAGCAACACTCAAATATCTTTTCCAAACATTGCTGCAGGCAGCTATTATGTAACCATACGCCATCGCAATCATTTAAGCATTCGCTCTGTTACTCCGGTCAGCTTTTCGGGCAGTGTAGGTAGTTACGATTTTACCACTGCTCATTATAAATCATTTCAAAACCAGCCCTACCCATCCCCGGTGCAAATGGGCAATGTTTGGGTGCTACGCGGGGGTAATGCCAATGTTAATCTAACCACCAAATACAGCGGTCCTTTAAATGATCAGAACCAAATATTGAATGTAAAATTGGGAGGCTCGTTGTCACGAATAATAAATAATGTTTATGCGCCTGAAGATGTAAACATGAATGGAAATATTAAGTGGAGCGGTCCTGGAAGCGATCAAAATTTTCTATTAAACGGGGTGCTGGCAGGCTCGCTGAGCGCCATTTTAACCGAACAATTTTAACTGAATAAACATACAGTTATGAAAAAGATTTTTTTATGGATACCCTTGTTGGCATTGATGGCAGACTTACAAAGCCAGGTAAAAATGCAGTCCACTTTAAAGCGTGGAGCTACCGCCATGACTGTTGATGTTTATGTAAAACCCTCCGTTACTTTTTCTCAAAAAGACGAAGCAATGTTGTTTGCCCTGGCAATGCCCGCTACAACATTACCACCCCCATCGTTAGGATCATCCGGAGTAACTTCAAACAGCCTTGGGTTGGTAAGTGGCATAAATGGAATTCAGCCCAATTTTTTAATTAACAATTTGGGCGCAACACAAAGAGAAGTGGTAACTACAATGGAAAGCATTAATGGAATAGACCATTACATCTATACTTTTATTTTTGCCGGAACTGCAACTGCCAATCACGATTGGGTAGCTGATAAAGAGCAGCAGATCTTTAGCCTTAAATTTAATGGCTGCACAGCTAACTGTATGAGTTCGATAAAATTGGTTAGCCTTCCCAATGGCGGTGATTCAAAACAAGCTTACCTCTATTTTCAATCAAATACCCTGGGCGATATAACAAACTACCCACAACCATTTTATCCAAACCCTGATGCTTTACCACCCATAAATGGCGGAAGTCTTACCGGGAGT
>JBBQVY010000307.1:0-5065 GCA_038211085.1 Chitinophagales bacterium
TCCAGGTGTCGCGTTTAGGAATGCCTTTAACCAATGAAGTAATCATTCCGATAGGCATGAAAGACAAATGGAACCGTACTAATCCCTATAATGCAAGTGCATCAATGAATGATTTGCAGTATGCCGGCAACTTTATGAACCCCGAACTTGCTTTATATATGGATGATTCGAAGTTTGGCGGTGCAGTACCGAGTTTGAACGCCCTTCGGATTCAAACACATTCTCTAAAAGATCCAAATAACGTCAATCAGCCGGGTTTTGATTTCCGTAATGGCATGCCGGGCTTATTTCCTGTAAAAGGTACAGCAGGTGCTGAAGGAACCGCTTTTGGCAGCACCTCACTCTACCGCGATATATTACTACCCAATAACAGCAGCCCGCGTGCTGTAGATTTGTTACCAATATTTTATACCGGTGTACCCAACCTTGCGCCATACCAGCTTGCCACCGGCAAGGGTGGTAATCCACTTGCAGTGGGCAAGCCCTTCATCAATAATTTTCTACCTACTTTAAACGACATGCTTCGTTTAAATATGGCGGTACCACCTACGCCCAGAAACGATCCTAAGTTTAGCCCAATGGGTTTACTGGCAGCTGCAGTACAGGGTTTAACAGATCCTGCATTTAATAATACCAACATTGAGAGCATCCCCAATATGGATGGCTTCCCCAATGGCAGAAGACTGGAAGACGATGTAACTACGATAGAACTACAGGCTGTGAGCGGTGTGGTTCTGGCAGCTATAGGTTTGTGGTACGACGATTATAATTCAACCAATGCAGTGGGGCCTGTAACCCCCAACCTGGTAAATGTGATTTCATTTACTGCTGGTCCCACTTCAAACGACACCACCTTCAAGGCTAGCTTTCCTTATGTACAAACGCCGTGGAGAGGTTACGATTACACAATTAAACCAAGGTTCTAACAAATCAATAAAAAGACATTTATGAAAAAACTTTTAAAAGGGTTTACAGCCGCTTTGGTTTGTTTGTTCCTCAATCAAACCATAACCCAGGCTTCATCGCACCGGGAAGCTCCATTGATCTCCAATGATCCGCTTGCAGATAATACAGATTTATATGCCTTTAGAAGCCCGTGCGATTCATCTAAGATCATGCTGATCGCCAATTACATTCCATTTGAGCACCCTGCCGGTGGCCCTAACTGGTACTCTTTCGGAACAAATATTCGCTACGAGATACACGTGGATAATAACACGACTACAACGGGTGATGATATTATTTACCGTTTTACGTTTAGCCAGGTAAACGAAGATCCGACCACCTTTTTTAATATCCGTTTAGGCAAGCAAAATTTAAAGACCACCTACAACCTGGAGCGTAGTATGAATGGCGGAACCTCGTTTACCACGATTATTACTGGTGGTATCGTTCCTCCTCCCAATATAGGTCCCCGTTCTATAGATGATGGTACGGTTGGTTTAGGAAAATCCTACGACCAGTTAATGACAGAAGCGATTGCTACTGCAACAACGGGCGAGAAAGTATTTGCCGGTCCTATTGATGATCCGTTTTTTGTTGACCTTGGCGGCGCCTTTGATGTGGGTGGTTTTAGAAAAGCCAGCGAGGGTGCCAGGGATGGTCTTGCAAAATTCAATTGCCATTCACTGGTAATAGAAGTGCCAATAGCCACTTTGCAAAAAGATCATAAAACAGAATTGCAGACAACAAGTATACTTGACGCAGATTATGTAATTGGTGTATGGGCAAGCGCCAGCCGTCCTGAGATGACCACCCTCGATCCCAATGGCGGTGCCAGCACCTTTGGTGGCAACTGGATACAAGTATCAAGACTGGGTATGCCTTTAACCAACGAGGTAATTATACCGATTGGTATGAAAGACAAGTGGAATGCCAGTGGTGCTGCCAACGATCTTGACTTTGCATCTTACTTTAAAAATCCTGAGCTGGCCTTGTATATGGACAATAGTCAATTTGGAGGAGCTGTACCTGGTTTAGCAGATCTGAGAATACAAACCAACTCACTTGGTAGCTTTGATTTTAGAAATGGCAAGCCCGGATTGTTTCCTGTAAAAGGTACAACTGGCGCTGAGGGTACCGCCTTTGGAAGTACCTCGCCTTACAGAGATATTTTATTGCCGGATAATATGAGTCCCCGTGCTGTGGACTTGTTGCCGATCTTTTATACAGGTGTTCCAAACCTGCCTCCATATCAATTAGGAGTAGGCAAATCAGCTAACAATCCGCTGAGTGCAGGTAAACCTTTTATCCATAACTTTTTGCCTACCCTTACTGATATGTTGCGGTTGAATATGGCGGTACCTGCCACCAAGCGTGACGATCCAAAATTTAGTACTCTTGGTTTAGTAGGTGCTGCAGTAATAGCTTTTACTGAAGCGCAGTATGACAACAAGAACTTACAAAATATTCCAAACATGGATGGTTTTCCAAATGGAAGAAGGCTGGAAGATGATGTAACCACTATAGAATTACAGGCTGTGGGTGGGGTAGTATTAGCTGCCATAGGATTATATTATGACGACTATATGGGTAGCGGTAATCCGGTTACAGCAAAGTTTCTTCAAACGGTTTCTTTTAACGCCGGTGTTACTAAGAATGACACTTCTTTCAAAAGCTGTTTCCCGTTTGTGCAAGGTCCTTGGAGAGGTTTTGTGGGTGCTAGTTTTGTTGGACCAAAGAGTAATGATCCGTTACCAGTTAAGTTGTTAGGCTTTACTGCTGAAAAAACAGGCGAAAGAGTATTGCTTCGCTGGCAGGTTACCAACGAGGAGAACAACGATCGTTACGAAGTAGAATACAGCCTTGATGGTACCCGCTTTAGTAAGATCGGTACTGTTAAATCAGCAAGTGGTTTGTCAAATAACTACCAACTGCAACACAGCAGCCCCGATATATCCAGAGCCAACTATTACCGCCTCAAGCAAATAGATGCTGATGGTAAGTTTAGTTACTCACCTGTACGCATGGTTAAGTTTGGTAAAAATCTGTTGACCATCACACCAAACCCTGCAATCAATTTTGTAAAGATCTACTCTTCGCAAAGCCCTGTAAACATCAATATTTTTGACCAGGGTGGAAGAAAAGTTGCTTCACAGGTATTGACCAATGGCATGCTGCAAATAGACATCAGCAGGTTTGCCAAAGGTTCTTACACAGTGGTTGCAGAAGATAAAGGTGAAAGAATAGAGACTAAGAGAATAGTGAAACAATAATATTTTATCGTTTTAAAAAACTATTACCCGGTTACTTGTAACCGGGTAATTTTATGCCAATGATTACCATGGTTTTAAAAAATTACAGGTACAATAAGCTACCCTTATATTTATAGTTTTTCATTATAAAAATTCGTTTACTTTAACCGCTATTAAAACCAGTGACTTCACATATATTAGTTATGATTTTGTTGTTCCCCAACAATCTTAAATAACTAAAACACCCATAAGAAATGAAAAAAAATCAACTCTACATATTGCTCGTTTTAGTGATTGTTGTTGCCGTTTCGGCAATATTGTATGCATACAATCGAAAGGCAAGCGAAAAAGAAAATACAGTATATACCATACAGCCAAGAAAAGGAATTGCGCAGGGAAATAAAGAATGGGAAGCTGTAAGAAAGCAAAGCAATGTATTGCTGGATGCATTAAAGCAGGAGCCGACCAATGTAAAAGCTAACTTATCGTTAGCAGCTCTGTTTATACAAGAGGCGAGGGCAAGCGGCAATCATTTGTATTACGATGCTGCTGCTTTAAAACATGTCAATCGTGTACTGTCAACTGACAGTGCAAATTTTAATGCGCTTGTTTTTAAATCATTGATTTATCTATCGCAACACCACTTTGCTGATGGTTTGCAAACAGCACACAAGGCGCAAAAAATCAACCCTTATAATGCTTATGTGTATGGCTTAATGGTTGATGCAAATGTTGAAATGGGTAATTACGATTCAGCAATTGCCAATGCCGATAAAATGGTTTCTGTTCGTCCCGATCTGACATCTTATTCCCGTATATCTTATGTAAGAGAAATTTTAGGCGATTATCCGGGTGCAATAGAGGCAATGCGTATGGCCGTAGTTGCTGGCGGTCCGGGTGATGAAAATACTGAATGGACAAGGGTTCAGTTAGCTCAATTATATGAGAAGACAAACAATTTTGGAAAGGCTGATACTTTGTACCAAAGCTCTTTAAACCTACGACCCAATTACCCGTTTGCTATAGCAGGTTTGGGCAGGGTAGCCCTTGCCGCTAAGGATTATAACAAAGCCATTGCTTATTTTGAAAGAGCCGATTCATTCATAGTAGATAATTCAATAAAGGAAGAATTAGTAGATGCATACCGCCTTGCCGGCCAACCTGCAAAAGCTGATAAAGTAGCAGAAGACTTAATTGAATCATTAGCTAAAGATGCAAATGCCGGCAATAAGGATGAAAGTATAGGGCACTATGGCGACAGGGAATTGGCTTATGCGTATTTAAAAGTTGGTAAAACAGATAAGGCAGTTGAACATGCTATGCTGGAGTACAATCGCCGTCCCGACAATATTGATGTAAATGAAACCGTAGCCTGGGCATTGTATAAAAAGGGCGATTATGCAAAAGCAATTCCTTACATACAAACAGCGCTCAAAACCAAGTCGAAAAACCCGGTATTATTATCCCGTGCAGCACTTATTTATAACAAAGCTGGCGATCAGGCCCAGGCAAATGCATTACTTCAAAATATAAATGTTTCAAATCCTTACGTTGGCGCAGATCTTCAAAACGAATTGAAAGCATTACCTGCCGGTAAATTGATGTAACCAAACCTTATTGAACGTATGCCGGTCAAATATTGGAAATACGGGTTTTCTGTACTACTGGTACTGTTTTTAAGTTATGTTGCCAGGGCGCATACCATTAACTATGTTTTGGAAAAGGCTCCCACGCACGATGTTATTTGGTTTTACCTGAAACTTGGCTTTACCCACATTATACCTGAAGGGTTCGATCATATTTTATTTGTAATCGGCCTTTGTTTATTGAGCAACAAAATAAAAGTAATTTTTTGGCAGGCTACTGCTTTT
>JBBQVY010000308.1:0-5043 GCA_038211085.1 Chitinophagales bacterium
AGAAACATCGTGGCCGGATAAAATAAAGGGACAGGAAGCAGTTATTCCTGCGTGGATCATTGCGATGGTTAACAAGTGCATGGCAAAAAAATACACCGATCGCTTTAGTAGTGGAATGGAATTGCACGACTTTATTGTGACCAACAGCTTAAAGGAAGTCTTTGCCGCACCGCAAGCTGGAGGAAATGATTTGCTTGCTGAAAACGGGCAACTAAAAGCAAAACTTACCAATTACACCCAGTTGCTCGAAAGTAAAGACACCGACCTGGATGAGCTTAAGGCCATTTTGAAACGAAAAGAAAATGAATGGGCCAGGCACAGCTCTCAAAATACCAATACAGTTATACCAGCTTCCAAAAAAGTTCCGTTGGGTATTGTTTTGGTCACTGCCTTATTAGCAATAGTAGTGGGTTCTTTTGCTACCTACAGGGTCATGAATAAAAACAATGATGAAAGCAGGTTTGCAGGTGAAACTTCCACTTCAACCACCGGGGATACATTGCAGCAAATGGGTGATGACACATCCATGAAAACAATGAATAGTTTGCCGCAAACTAAAACTGTTGCAGGTAAGCATAAGGATAGTGTATTTCGTAATGTTAGCGAAGCAAAAAATCCGCAAGCTGATAAGCAGGAAGAAAATCAGCCTGAAATTTATACCAAACCTGTACCAGAGCCCGACACTGTTTCAGTTACCAAAGAAGTACCTGTAACACAGGATCCTCCTATGGCAAAGTCTAAAAGTGTTGGACTGTATACTGTAAATGACAAAGCCTATTTTCATAATGAACCCAATGAAGGCTCCCGCAGAAATGCATTCATCAACCGCTGGAACAACGCTATACTGGCAGCGTTGAATGAAGAGAATAATTTTATCTACGTAGTTTATGTAAACAAAGAAGGTCAAACGTCAAAAGGATGGCTTCGCAAAAGCGATCTCAGTCGCATCAATCGTTAACAATCTGATCTTGTCAGCCTCCCAATATTTTACGTTGTAGCCTTGCAAGCATACAAGGTGTCTTTTGGGTATAAATCTTTCATTGGGCTTTCTTCCTCCTGCAATACCACCTTTAACAATTTCTCCATTAAAAAAGGTTAGAAGTAACCTGCACAAAAGATTTATTTTGCGCAGGTTGTCTTTTATAATTAGCATAAACTATACAGTAGCCAATGGCAAGGGTTTTTACAATTACGTCCGGATTAGAAAACATGGGCGCCATGAAAACGGGTGGCCAGGGTTCTGTGTATAAGGGCAAACGGATAGGAGAAATCTATACTGCTATCAAAATTTTGCCTACACCCATTCATAGCGAAAGCACAGAAGATAAAAACTTCAATGCTTTTCAAAACGAAGTTCAAAAGTTACAAAAGGTAAATGAAGAGACCAATCCCAACGTAGTTAAGATCATAAGCTCGGGTATCACTGACAGTGGAAATCTTCCCTTTATAGAAATGGAATTTATTGAAGGGCCTGACCTTGAAGAATTAATAAAGCCGCCTCACGATCCCATTTTCACACTAAAAGAAGTAATTAAAGTTGCCGAACAATTATCCAATGCCTTAAGCCATTGCCACAAGCAGGATGTAAAGCATGGTGATATTAAGAGCAATAATGTAAAGTTCAATACGCAAACGGGTAACTATGTTTTACTAGATTTTGGTTTGGCAATTATGAGCGATGAGCAGCGCAGAAGCAGCCTGCGTCATGCGGGTGCAATAGAATTTATGGCCCCTGAACAAAACGAAGGCCAAATGCTTTTTGAAACTGATGTGTACAGCTTTGGCATTGTGCTATTTGAATTGCTTGGTGGCGAGGTGCCGTTTCCATTAAATGATAAAGGAGAAACAGCCCGGAATCTTGTCATGGTAGCTCATATGGAAAAAAGTCCTCCCGATGTGCTTGCGCTGCGTAAAGCTGCTTTGCCTTCATATTGGCAAGAATCAAAGAAGGAGGCAGAGATGCAGGTGCCTCAATGGCTGGTTCAGCTAATTTATAAATGCCTGCAAAAAAAACCGGTAGATCGTTTTGCCAATGGCATGGAACTTCACCAGTATATAGCTACCAACAGTGTGCTTTCTTTTCAAAGCAATCCATTGCCTCCAAATATTACAGCGCTACAGCAGGAGGTTTTTACTTTACGGGCAGAGAATGAAAAATTAAGACAGGAAATATTTTCGCACCAGTCTCTATCCAAACCGGCTGCCCTCACTTTTAAAAATGAACCACGTCCAGCCTTCCCGGCAACGGGTGCAACTGCTTTACCTTCTCCTAAAAAAGATAACAATACAATGGGCTTATGGCTGGCATTTATTTTAACCGCCGTCATCATTACAGCCATATACTTTTTCATAAAAAAGGATGATAAACCTGCCCAACCAGTTACCGTAAATAAAACAGATTCTCTTGGTCGTAACAGGGTCATAGGCGAATACATTGTTACGGCACCCAAATCGTATTTCTATAACCAGCCTAACGAAGCAACCCGAAGAAACGCTTATGCAATTGCTTCGAATGAAATTATAAAGGCAATGGATGAGAAGGATGGATTTATTTATGCTGAAATAACAAACGACAGGGGTATTACATCTAAAGGTTGGTTGAAGAAAGAAGACATGATCACACTTGCCGATTGGAAGGCAAACAATCGTAATGCCACACCTCCGGGAAGTGTACTGTCAGAAGAGGAAATAAGCTTACAATTGAACCAGGCAAGGGTGTTGATCAACTCAAATAAATATATTGAAGGCGTAAAAATTTATGGCAATTTATTAGAGAATGACGTTCCTGAAGCCATGTATGAATATGCAAATCTTGCCCTGCAAAATCGTAACCGAATCATAAGTTGCGAGCAGGCATTTAATATGCTTAAGAAACTGGCCACTAACGGGTATGTTCCTGCTAAACGAACGCTGGGTTTTTTATATGCGTTTGCTGATGATGATCCTGCATTATTACAGAACAATTATGACCGATGCAATTTTATAAAGAATGTTCCCCAGGGTAGTAAGCTGTTAATGGAAGCAATGCTTACCGGCGATACTTCGGCCAGGAGAATGCTGGATGATTTAAATGCTCAAAGCCAGCAACAAAAACAGGTACAGGATAATACATCTTCCCCTTAAAGTAGCATGTTTAGTATTTAATTGATTTACGTAGAGGCAAACCATTTCCTGGCTAGTTCCAAATCTCTCCGCATGGCTTTAAATACTTCCCCTGCGGGAATGGTTATCTTTTTGGCTCCATCTTCAGCACCGCCAAGTGGGTATTCAAAATGCAAACATACCAGCCCGTTAAAAGACATTTCTTTTAAATAGTTGAAATACTTTTCAAAATCAACAATACCTGTTCCCAGGGGTACATTTTGTTCTTTCGTTTTCCCTCCGGTTGTAGCCCAGTTAAAGTCTTTCAGGTTGATGGTATTGATGTGATCCTTTATAAAATCGAATCCTATGGGCCAGCTGTTTGCTCCCTCAACCGTTGCATGGCGTATATCGTACTGACATCCTATCCAATTGCTTTGTACGTTTTTTAAAGCCATATAAAGATCCAACACCGCAGACCCAAAGCTGGTACCTGCATGGTTTTGATAAGCACCTTTTATGTTATGCTTTTCACCTAACCGGCCCAACTCAGTTAGTTTTTTACTAAATACTTCCACGTTGTCTTCGCGGCTTATTTTGTTGTTATACTCCAGCCACCCCATGCGGTAAAAAGGAATTCCCAGGCTACCGGCTGTTCTCAATATTGGTTCTGTAAATGTATCGTCTGCATTAGCAATAGCTGTAGTAATCATGTATACCTCCAGACCTTTTTTCCGGATGGCCTCAACGGCTATAGGTAAATCCTCCACTACATTCTCCGGTAGAATGTGCCCATTAGGTCTTACCGTTAAATCAATTCCATCAAAACCTATTTCGGCCACTGCGCTTGCCATATCGTTTATAGAAAGCCAGTGCAGGTTTTTTGAGAAAACGGAAATGGATGATGTTGATTTCACCTGTAATTTCTTTATGATTGATTCGCCCTGAAACACATTCCCAAAACTTTTACCGGGAAATGATAAGGCTGTTGCGGCAATCGTTGCATTTTTTATAAAGTGCCTTCTATTATTTGTCATCTTAATAATTTAAAAAGCAGGAAATCGTAATTTTTTTATTAATCAGGAATATACCTTATAATGTATTTAAGGTAAAATATTCTCTTCTCGTCCTGGTCAAATGAGTTTAAAATATGTATGAAATTTACTACCTTAATTGGAATTTACGCTATTTCTTAGTTTCTTGTTATCGATTTTAAAGTCCCTTCTTTTCTACCCTATTCTCATTAGTTGCCTGCTTGCGATCCTATTGATTGGCATCTTTCCTTTTCTTAAATTTGATAGCTCAATTATTTTAGTAAATTCATTTTTTGCTTTCTTACTTAACAGAACCAAAATGGCAATGTTTCTTATCACCAAACAATCCTTATTTATGACAAAAAAATTTTTACAATTCAGCGGATTGAGGTTGTGCCTGCTGGCATTACTTTTTTCCAACCTGGCAAGTGCGTCTTCCCATCGTGAAGCGCCGTTGATTGCCAACGATCCACTTGCCGACAATACTGATGTGTATGCTTTCAGGAGTCCTGATAATAGCAACACGGTTACCATTATTGCCAATTACATTCCTGCCGAGACGCCCGATGGAGGCCCCAACTATTTTAATTTTGGTACCGACATTCGCTACGAAATTCACATTAAAAATCGTACGACTACTTCAGGTGATGACATTACCTATCGCTTTACTTTTTCGCAAACCAACCAGGACCCAACTACCTTTTTCAACATACGGATGGGCCAGCAAAATTTAAAGACCACGTATGTGTGCGAAAAAAGCACTGATGGCGGTAATACCTACACTGCCATTGTTTCTTCGGGTGTTGTGCCACCAAATAATATTGGTCCGCGTTCAATAGAAAATGCGACCGTAGGTTTAGGTACTACCTATGAAGCGTTGATGACCTCAGCTATTGCCACTGCAACCACCAGCGAAAAAGTGTTCTGC
>JBBQVY010000309.1:0-4984 GCA_038211085.1 Chitinophagales bacterium
GCTTACAGAGTTGAAAGACCGGCAGTTTGACTTTAGAATAAAAGAAGTGAGCGATGGCGAGGTGTATTTGCTGATTTTTAAAAATTAACATGTTTCCTCCTACCACAAATACCGGTTTACAAAAAACAACTTCATACAAAGTAGTCCTGCCGTTTTACATTTTTGCAGCGCTGTCTTTTTTATTGGCTTGTGTATTGTTATTGATGAATACAAGCGTGGTTCATCAGCATTATACTCATCCTCAAACTTTAGCCATTACACACCTTATGGCTTTGGGCTGGGGAACTATGATAATTTTAGGAGCAAGTCATCAACTGCTTCCGGTGCTGATAGGAGGAAAATTATCGAGTGATTTGTTTGGCTATTTATCATTCATTTTCGCCGCTATTGGTATCCCTTTTTTAATCGTTGGATTTTACATTTTTCATACCGGATGGGTGTTGCAAAGCGGAGCTATTTTAGTAAACGCAGGAGTGGTTTGCTATTTGGTAAATGTTATCAGCAGCATTTACGAGAGTAAGAAACACGATGTGTATGCCTGGTTTATAGCAACGGCTTCGCTCTGGCTATTTGTCACTACTTTTTTTGGTTTGTTGCTGGTATTCAATTTTACCCGTTTGTGGTTACCTGGTAATTCAACAGAATACTTATCGCTTCATGCGCATATTGGTTTGGCAGGGTGGTTCTTGTTATTAATTATAGGCGTTGCTTCACGGCTTATTCCAATGTTCTTAATTTCAAAATATACTAATACCAAAACTTTGTGGTGGATATATGCTTTAATCAATATTGCTTTAACTGGTTTCATCCTATTAAAAACATATAACGCTTATACACAGTTTTATTACACACCATTTCTGTTGGTATTAGTTGCTTTGATTTTATTTGCTAATTATTGTTTCAAAGCATATAGAGTGCGCATCCGAAAACAAGTTGATGAGCAAATGAAAGTATCGTTGCTGTCAGTGGTTTTGTTGTTTTTGCCACTGTTAAGTTTGCTGGCTGTTATCTATTTTATTTCAACAGGTATAAAGGCAAACATGGTTTTGCTCTATGGCTTTTGTATTTTCTTTGGATGGATTACTGCCATCATTTTTGGAATGACTTTTAAAACATTGCCTTTTATTGTCTGGAATAAAGTTTACCATAAACGAGCTGTTGGAAAAACGCCGGTGCCAAAGGAATTATTCAGCGAAAGATGGTTTCAGGCTATGTCGGTGCTTTACCTGCTGGGCTTCGTGCTGTTTCTTTTCGGCATTATTTTATTAAATGATATGCTATTAAAAAGCGGAGCGATCTCACTGCTTGCCTCCGCAATATTCTATGTTTGCAATGTGGCTAAAACCATTCTTCATCAACCTAAAAAATAATGGAAGTAATTACCAATAACAATATTAAATGCAGTGTGGCGCTTGCAGGTTTATACAATGTATATGACCCTGAAATTGGATTAAACGTAGTTGATCTCGGGCTGATTTATCAGATTGATTTTGATGAAAATGAAAAGAGCATCTATGCAAGCATGACGCTGACTACACAGTTCTGCCCGATGGGCGAAAGCATAACTGCCGGTGTAACACAATCGCTTTCCAATACTTTTAATGAATACCAGGTAAACGTTGACCTTACTTTTAATCCACCCTGGAATGCTAACCGTATTTCTGTTGAAGGTCAGGAATTTTTAAACCGTTAATTGTATGTTGAGCTATACTTGTAAAACAGCTATTAAGTCAGTCATTTATCTTGCATCAAAAAGTATGTTGGGTGAAAAGGCAGGCATCAAAGAAATTGCAGAGCATATCAATGCAAGTGAACATACTGTTGGTAAAATTTTACAAACGTTAGCAAGGCAAGGATTGATCAACAGCGTAAAAGGTCCTTCGGGAGGGTTCTTTATCAATAAAGTTCAGCAAAATCAACCTATCAGCAATATTGTAGAAACGATAGAAGGCAAACAGGTTTTTAAAGAATGCGGTCTGGGCTTAAGTAAATGTTCGGCGTTGCGCCCTTGCCCCATTCACGATGAATATAAAGTAGCAAGGGATATGATAGAAAAATTATTTCGTGAGAAAAAAGTAAAAGACCTTTGTGATCCCGTGACAAACGGATTAGCATATTTAATCGGATAATTATGAAAGAAAGTTATGGTACTTTATCTCAAACAATAAATGGTTTGAAGCGGGAAGGTTACGATATGGATTTTAATATACAGGACGAATGTATAGTTTGTCATCAAAACAGTGCAAAATTATCCCCCGATGATTTTGAGATTGATAAAGTGTATCGCTTTGAAGGCGAATCAAATCCTGATGATGAATCGGTTTTGTATGCCTTGTCTTCACCAAAATTTGGGGTAAAAGGATTGCTTGTAAATGGCTATGGCATTTCAGGAGATGAGGCGGCTTCAGCTTTGATAGAGAAATTGCAGCGGCATATTCAATAGTTGAAAGATTATTAGAACATTTATAATACAAGCGATGGATTTTCATAGCATCATCGTTGTTTAAGTTTATCCTGAGCCTTTCGAAGGGCTCAGTTCCAGGGCAACGCAGTAATTGAATAGGGCGTAGCAGTTATCCTTCGCCTGGCGAAGAATCGCAATCCTTTCATCTTTCGAAATAAAAATTAAAAAAATCTTTACTATGGAAAATAAGTCAAATGAAGCTACTCCCCAGCGCCCCGAAGGCGACCGCATTTTAGATGCATCTTTAGTAACTATGGACTTAAATAAATTGATAGAACAGGTACGTACGGAAACCACCTGGAAAGATAGTGATCGCAATTCCATCACTATTTTTAAATCGAACAATATGCGTATCGTTCTGCTTGGTTTGCACGAAGGTGCAGAGCTAAAGACACATACTGCCAATGGTATTTTAAGTGTGCAGGTGTTAGAAGGGCATCTTCAGTTTACCGCCAATGGTCAAACCATTGACCGCCAAAAAGGTGAAATGCTGGCACTTCAAAAACAGGTACCGCATAGCGTGCTTGCTATAAAGGAAACCTTCTTCCTGTTAACGCTGGCAATGTCTCAACCTGCATAAATACAACTTCACTTCCTTTAAAAATTCGTTTTATAATTACTGGTTTGTATAAAAAAAGGCTGAAGTGGAAATATGTTCACACACCTAACCAAAGAAGAAAAGGCTGTGCATTACCCCGATGACAGGCGTATGTTTATAGGTATTAAGCCTTACATACTCGTCATCTTTGCCGTCATCATTGTTGGAATGATTGGCGCTGCATGGTTGCAATACCTGCTGATTGGTTTAACTGCTAATCCCGCTATTCCGCTTACTACATCCGCAGATCCAAGGGGCTTCCCCCTATGGGTAAGTTTGAGCCACTGGGTCAATTTCTTTTTCCTGGTGCTGATAATCAGAAGCGGACTTTCTATTTTAGTTGACCATCCGCGTTTGTATTGGAATAATGGTTGTCCGCCTGAAAAAGAATGGATACGTTTTACACCTCTAAATGTACCTAAAGATAAAGTCTGGACTGCCAAAGAAGATGCACGTTATATTAGTCCTGTATTAGGTTTGCCAGGTTACAGGCATACAATAGGAATTGCAAGAGTCTGGCATTTTCTTACGGTTCCCTTTTTCCTCTTGAACGGCGCTGTTTTTATTATTCTTTTGTTTTGTACTAATCAATGGAAAAGATTAGTACCTGCTTCGGGGTCAATCTTTGCTGATGCATGGAACGTATTTGTGCATTATGCTACTTTAAATATGCCTGTTGAGCCTAACGGCTTTTATCATTACAATGCAATTCAACAACTGTCTTATTTTGGTGTGGTCTTTATTTTAGCTCCATTAGCAATGCTTACAGGTATGGCTATGTCTCCTGCTATTGAAAACCGTTTTCATTGGTACCCCAAACTGTTCGGTAACCGGCAGAGTGCCCGGTCCATTCATTTCCTGGTAATGATTGCGTATGTAATTTTTATCATCATTCATGTTGCTCTTATAGCCGCTACCGGCCTTGTTCGTAATATGAATCATATAACTATAGGTACTGATGATGCCGGTAATTATGCAGGGGTTTATATTGGTTCAATCATCATTTTATTAACGATTGCTTGTTGTTTTTTAGCTCATTGGCTTTCATGGAATAAACAACGGATGCTTCAATTTCTGCAGGCAGCCGTTAACGGAACACTATGGCGTATTACGGTTAATCGTTTCAAACCAAAACCATACTATCAAAAAAAGGATATTTCTCCTTACTTCTGGACCAATGGAAAAATGCCTGACTCTCAGCTGTGGAAGGACTTGGCAGAAAACAATTTTAAAGATTACAAACTTAAGATAGGAGGATTGGTAGATAATCCTGTTGAGTTATCGCTCGAAGAACTAAAAAAATTGGCTTTGGAGCAAAATATAACCATGCATCATTGCATACAGGGATGGTCGGGAATAGCAGAGTGGGGAGGCATACCAATTAGTAAAATTGTTGAACTGGTAAAGCCCCACGCTTCAGTAACCACCGTTGCTTTTTATTCTTTTGGCGAAGGCTTGTATGGCGGTGTTTATTACGATACAAATACGCTTGATAATTGTCTCAAACCTCAATCAATTCTTGCCTGGGAAATGAATTACGAGGCACTTCCATTAGTTCATGGCGCTCCGTTAAGGTTGCGGGTGGAAAACCAGCTAGGTTATAAAATGGTAAAATGGATAAGCTCAATAGAATTTGTAGAAACACATAAAAGCTTAGGTAAAGGTTTTGGCGGAAAAAATGAAGATGATGAATACTTCGATTTGTTGGCTGATACCTGATGAAGGGTTTGTGTTTTATCAGAGATTTATGTATTCACCGGCATTCGTTCTTTCATCATCATCGTTGGCCGAGTAGGACAAAGCATTACAGCTTCAGCCTCTCTCAGAACCGTACTTGACAGTCTCCCGTCATACGGCTCTTACCAGTCTTTTAGTTCAGAAAGAAGTATACCCTTTGTGCCAATGCTCAAAGAGGTATTTGT
>JBBQVY010000310.1:0-4952 GCA_038211085.1 Chitinophagales bacterium
GACTGGTGGGGTTACAAAACAGAGGTGCAGGATGCCATCCCTTACAATGCCGCTATTATGACCAAAGTGGGTTTGAATGTTATTATCAATAGCGATGATGCTGAGATGGCACGCCGCCTTAACCAGGAAGCAGCCAAGAGCATTCGCAACGGCGGACTTACCGAAGATGAGGCGTTTAAAATGGTTACCCTCAATCCTGCAATTGCATTGCACGTGCAAGAAAAAGTGGGCAGCATAAAAGCCGGAAAAGATGCAGACCTTGTTTTATGGACCGATAATCCACTAAGCATTTATGCAAAAGCTGATAAAACCATTGTTGATGGTATCGTTTATTTTGACAGGGAAAAAGACCTGATTCAACGCAAAATGATTGTTGCAGAACGCAACCGCCTCATTCAAAAAATGATGAGCGACAAAAAAGGAGGTGCACCCACACGGCCAGCAGAACCAAGCATGCATGTTACCCAAAATTGTGGCGATCATGAACACGTTGAAAAACTAAATTTTATTGAAGCGGGGGAGTAAGTTATTAGTCAATAGTCATTAGTGCATTGATTTTTGGGAGCCGGGCAGTTTCAATTCTTTTCAGCTTCTCTTGCGGGCTCCCCCGTCAGACTTGCGGGGTCGCACCCTTTTACGGTTTCAAAAAAGCAGCAAAAAAAATTCCGACATTGCTAATTATCCACCCAGGCAATCAAGGAAAAATGGTTATGAGATAGCTTATATTTTTAAAATTTCGCTTTATACAACTTGTCAACGAAATCATGGAACCAATATTATTCACCACAGTAGTATAAAGCTAAATTGAAAAACCTCCGGGAATAGCCTGTCCCGATTTTTCGGGAGGCTGTTATCATTCCCGGGGTGCTTTTGGGTTACTTTTTGCACAAACAAAAAGTGACAAAAGAAACCTTGGCATACATCAGGATTATCATAATAGAGTTCACACAAAATCAAGTTTAAATGAAAAAATTAATATACCAACTAAGCTGCCTGTTGTTAGTAACAGGCATTGCTTCGGCGCAGGAAGATATATATCCTGCAAAAGAATTTAAAGGACAATTCTACATTACTAATGGCACTATTCATATTGGTAATGGACAGGTAATAGAGAACGGCACCATCGAAATAAATAACGGTAAAATTGTAAGCGTGAGCAATGTACCTGTTACACCGGCAAGCGGTGCAAAGGTGGTAGATGCTAAAGGCAAACAAGTGTATCCCGGTTTAATATTACCTGGCAGCGACCTCGGTTTAAAAGAAATAGGCAGTGGTGTTCGTGGTAGTAACGATAATATTGAGATAGGAGATCTAAACCCAAGTGTTCGGTCAATAGTTGCTTATAACACCGATAGCAAGTTTATCAATGTATTAAAAGCACAGGGTGTTTTGCTGGTGGGTGTAACTCCGCAAGGCGGCACCATCAGTGGTTCGTCATCTGTAGTGCAAACCGATGCCTGGAACTGGGAGGATGCAGCTTACCGCATGGATGGGGGCATTCATTTAAATATGCCCAGCTTTTTTGTAAGGCCGGTTAGCCATCGGCGTGCACCGGGACAGGCTCCTGCAGAAGATCCCATAAAGCAAGCCGTAGAAAAAGTTGCAGAGCTAAAATCATTCTTTACCCAGGCTAAGGCTTATGCTGCCGAAACCAATCATGCATCAACCAATTTAAAACTACAGGCGGTTCAGGGTCTGTTTAATAAAAAGCAAAAGCTATTTGTACATGCCGACCAGGTAAAGCAAATGCTGGTGGCTATAGATTTTGTAAAAGACTTTGGCTTTGATGTAGTAATTGTTGGTGGAAGCGAAAGTTACCAGATAGCTGATCTGCTAAAACAAAACAACATACCGGTAATACTCGGCCAGGAGCATAGCTTACCAACAATGGAAGATGATGATGTAGACCAACCCTATAAAACACCGGCTATGTTGCAACAGGCAGGCGTATTGTTTGCTTTGAATGATGAGGATGGAACAACGCGTTACCGCAACCTTAGCTACAATGCAGGCACAGCGGCCACTTATGGTTTAACCAAAGAGCAGGCCTTGCAAGCCATAACGCTTAACTCAGCAAAAATTCTTGGTATAGATGATATTACAGGCTCAATTGAAGCAGGTAAAGATGCCAACATTGTGATAAGTGACGGCGACATATTAGATATGAAAAGCAGCAAAGTAATTCATGCATTTATACAAGGCCGCGAGGTTAGTTTGGAAAACAAACAAAGCCAGTTGTACGAGCGATACAAGAAGAAATACGGCATGAACTAAACCCAACTTTACAAACTTTTAAATTGAATTCATCCCCGCCGAAGGCGGGGATTTTTGCTTGCAGGATTTTCCTGTTTTCCGACTTTTTAAAACCGTGCTCTGAAACCCTTGATTTTATTGTGTTGAATTTTTCAATGGGTTTTGCAAGGCAAGAAATATTCGTATTTTCTATTTGTAGGTGTCGGCAAAAAGAAAGGCCTGAAGGGCCGAAACACCTCAGCCCTGGGTGCAGTCCAGGGACTATGCCCCGGCGGGATCAACCAGCCCTAAAGGGGCGGAACACCCTCGTGTAAAGTTTGTTGCATGTAGTGCCGTTTCGCAATCAAATTATCAAGCCACTACCAGCGTATTTTGTACAGTCGTGTATTTCAAATCGAAGAATATGACCGATAAGTACTATCTCGCCCTATAAGGGCTTATAAAAGAATGCTATTTGTGTCCGCGGGCTTCACCCGCGGCTAGGGTGTCTCAGCCTATCCAGGCCTGGCTGATCTCGCCGGGTCTTAGTCTTTCAGGGTGTTGCAACGCTGAAAACAGGAGAAATAAGGGATCAACTAAACCCAACATTACAAGCTTATATATTAAACTCTTCCCCGCCTTCGGCGGAGATTTTTATATCCCTCTCTTGCAAAACGTCCTGCTGAACTTGTTTCAGCATCTCCTGGTCTTTATTCTTTTTTACCGTTTTTAAAACTAAAAATCTTCTTTTAGAAGAGGAACAAAATAGGGATATCCTATCGTATTACCTGCTCCAGCAATTTTATATAGCCATCAATACCCTCTTTTATTTCATGCAGATAAATAAATTCATCAGCGGTATGGCTGCGGCCACTTTCGCCCGGACCGCACTTTAAGGAAGGAAATGGCATGAGCGCTTTGTCGCTGCTTGTTGGTGAGCCGTAGCATTTTTTTTCTAATGCCAGGCCCGCTTTAACGAGTGGATGATCTTGTGATATTCCGGTGCTACGCAACCGCATGCTTCTTGGGGTAACATCGCAGGTTACATGCTGACGGATGGTTTCCAGCACTTCTTCATGTGTATACATTTCTGTTATGCGTACGTCCACAACAAAGCTGCACTGTGAGGGTACCATGTTGTGTGCTTTGTTTTCTGAGTTAATAACGGTAACACTCATATTCACCGGCCCAAGCCATGGGCTTATTTTCTCAAACCTATATGTGCTAAACCATTTGATGCAGTCTAGTGCGTTGAGGATAGCATTTTCTCCTTCTTCTCTTGCTGCATGTCCAGCCTTACCATGTGCCATACAATCGAGTACCATCAAACCTTTTTCTGCGATGGCAAGGTCCATAGTGGTAGGCTCGCCAACAATTGCACAGTCTATGTTTTTACCCTTTAAGACAGATGAAAGCTGGCTGCTTTTCAGCAATAATTCTATACCGCCGGCCCCGCTAATTTCTTCTTCGGCAGTAGCAGCAAATAAAAGGTTGTATTGTAAAGATGGCTCCTTATAAAAATGAAGGAAGGCTGCTATTAAACTCACCAGGCATCCTCCTGCATCGTTACTCCCCAGTCCGTGTAACCAACCATTTTCCACGATAGGATCAAAGGGATCTTTTGTGTATTGCGGGTTGGGTTTAACGGTATCGTGGTGGGAGTTTAATAAAATGGTGGGCTTGGCCGGATCGAAATATTTGTTGATTGCCCATACATTATTTTGAAGTTGCGCTGCAATGACACCTTGCCGTGTTAAAAACTGATAGATAGCTGTTGCCGTGGCTTCTTCGCTTTTTGAGAAAGAAGGAATGGCAATTAATTGTTTTAATAAATCAACTGCATCGTCATATAATTTATCTATTGGCATTATGCGGTTATAAGTGTGCCGACAGTTGCAGCAGAGGTATTTTGTATAATGTCTTTTGCATCACCAATCAACACCTCGGTAACTCCAGCATCTATGGCAGCAAAGGCATTTTCTAATTTAGGTAGAATGCCTTCAAACAATTTTTTTTCTGCTAAAAGTGTTGCGTAGGTTTTCTTGTTGATATGGGTAATAACAGAATTCTCATCTTCAATATTTTCAAGCACTCCTTTCTTTTCAAAACAATAAATAAGCCTGACATGGTAAATGGAAGAAAGTGCTACCGCCAAAGATGATGCAATGGTATCAGCATTTGTATTAAGCATGTTACCCTGTTGGTCGTGTGTAAGCGGTGCAAATACAGGTGTAAAATTATTGCTCAGCAGCAGATCAAGATTTTTGGTATGTATGTCTGTACTTTTTACATCGCCTACCCATCCAAAATCTATTTCTCTAACCGGGCGTTTTGTTGCAGGTATTACATTGCCATCCGCACCGGTTAATCCCAGGGCATTGCAATGCAAAGCTTGTAATTGGGCAACAATTTTTTTATTAACCAGTCCGCCATAAACCATTGTTACCAGGTCAATTGTAGCAGCATCCGTTATGCGGCGTCCATTTATGTAATTTGATTGGATGCCTAATTGCTCCCCCAGTTTTGAAGCGATTTTTCCACCACCATGAATAAGAATTTTATATCCTTCAATGCCTGCAAAGGCAGTAAGAAAATCTTTTAGTGATTGATCGTTATCTATAATGTTGCCTCCAATTTTTATGATATGCGCCTTTTTCATATTGGCAAACTAATTAATCTATAAGTGATTTAAATTTTTGCCTGAACTCAGCCATTTGGGT
>JBBQVY010000311.1:0-4941 GCA_038211085.1 Chitinophagales bacterium
CTGTTTTTAATTCGTCAAGTTTAGCCTGGAGTAAAACAAACAGGTCATAATAAGTATGAACTATTTCAGTAGCTATTTCATCTGCCGTTTCTTCATTATAAGTGTGCGATGTTCTTATCCTGCTTTCAATCATACTCATCCATTTTACACCATCTTTTACCAGGCCCCTTTTAAAGGCCATCCTGATTGCATCACGGCTTCCTTGTATAGCGGTTTCTCCCTGTGCTTCATAAAAGTCTTTCATAGTATTCCAAGCCAACTCATAGGTGTATTCAAAGGCCTTAATCAACCCCTGCTCTTCCAGTTCATTCAAATCGCCTTTCTCAATAAATTTTGATAGCAGCGAAAGAGCCTTGTTAAAACTACTAAACCTTTGATGCCACCTTATGTCCGTTTTCTCCAAGCAGGAAATTTAAGTATGATTAAAGTTACAATCTGAATGGTAAATGATGAATGAGATTGCCTGGTTCCCCGCAAAGAAGTTGAGTGCAACGCAGTAAAATAAACTACCACCACATTAATTTCTACATCCTATGCTGTTGTTGTGGTGTCGCCTACGACAAGGTTTTTAGCTTTTACCCGGTGTTCAATAATGCCAACGCTACCAGTTGCAGGCGACAACACCATGAAACGGCACGGCTACAGGGAACACCTGCAAGGGCGGAAGCATCCGGAGGAGTATACGTATTCATCGTTCAGGGTTTACGAGTTAGGGGACACTAGTTTTGAATTCCTTTCGCATTACGAGGGATGAACGATGCCGTCGTAGGTGTTGTCACCTACGACAAGTGTTTTGGCTTTTGCCCGGTGTTCAACATTGCCCACGCTACCAGTTGCAGGTGACAACACCATGCAACGGCACGGCTGCAGGGAACACCTGCAAGGGCGGAAAGACCTTGCACAACCCAGTAGCGGAATACCTAGAACAACAGGGGGATTTTTTGTTGTGCCGAAATACAAGGTTATGTTGGACAAAAGCCTAGCACAACCCTAGAGTGGAACACCGAGGACGACAGGGCGGTATTGCTGGTGCAACTGGGGAGAGTTAGTAAGTTCTCCTTCCAAATTGCAAAAAATTATCAACAAAATTCTGATCCTCTTTATTTTTAATTTCAAATGGTGTCCTATTGCTGGCAAAGAAAGGGTTTAGATATGGTAGGATTATTTGCCTTAACCTATCCATGCTACTGTCAGTAAAAGTAGTAATGGACATTTTGTGCTCGAACACATGCCAATCAGGAAATATCTGCTCAATCCACGGCTCTAAGACTAATTTCCCGTTATAAGGATGCTGGTAGGGACGCAATAGCAGCCTTACATATCCCTCAAAACCTACCGGATTAGTCAACAGGTATCTTTTGAACCTCCGACCAGCGGGAGGATATAGTATTACATAACCGTTCACTCTTTTATAATCATTCAAATAATAGAACTGAATAGTTTTGATGGGATCAGTGGGTGACGTATCAAGATAGTCGCTAAAGAGGCGATAAATAATTCTTTGCAGCTCTCGTTGTGTAATAAACAAGTTATCGCCTTGAATTGTGTCTTCTATCAAGCTATGCACAAACAAATGTGCAAGTAATGCCCGTACGTACCGGTCTATTGTTTCGTCAGCTAAGATGGACAATAGAAACTGCCTATGCTGCTCGTCATCCGACTGGAAGTATTTTTTGTGATTAAACTTCCACAGAATGCAAACCCATTGTTTTACCTGTTCAAAATAATTAGAACCTTCTTTATAAAGTCGAAGTAATACAATGACGATCTTCTTAAAGGAATGAGCATCTTCAAATTCGTCCAGATAAGAAACTACTTTAAACAGTTCTGCTTCCTTTCCCTCATCAATCCATTTCTGGAAAACAGTAACAATATCATCAGTATCTTTTTTTAGGGTTTCTGTAAACTCACTAAATGATATTTGATTGAATAACTGATAAGCGAAGTATATGTAGAAGTTATGCGGATAAATGAACTTTCTCTGATTTTTATAGTTACCATCTGATAACAAAAAGTCTACCGCCCTTTTTAATTTACTCCGGTCCTTCTCTGTTAAATTGCTTTCAAAAGCCGTCCATTTATCTGCCTCCAATGCATATTTGTTTGTGCCCATGTCGGCAAATGATAAAAGGTGCTTGCTTCTGATTGCGTTATACAAATCCGTACTCTTATTCCTTATAAGCTCTAACACAATTAAATCATTCAGGTCAGCTTCCTTACTCAAAAGGTTATAGACAATTTTGAAAGAGTTGCAGAACCTTTTCACGTCCCTAATGTTGTCGAGCATACTCTCTAAGAGATATTCATGATTATGCGCCGGGAAGAACCAAATAGAAGGATCACTCATGTTAACAGTGAAGCGAGAAAAAGCGTCAGAAAGGTTCTTTTTTTCGTCCTCTGATAAATCGCTTGTAAATAAGTGCTTCTTTATTTCACTGATAAAAACTTCTTTTTTAAAAGCGGGCAATGTGATAGTGAGCTGAAAAACTTTCTTTAAGTACTCTTCTTCGTTACTGAAATCTTTTGTGTTTCGCAGGACGTTTACAATATAAGTTTGATCTATTCCTATAACGAAGAAGGTGTTAGCGAAGTTTGCCGTGTTACGAATTATCCTTAATACCTCCATTACTTCCTTACCTGTTAATCTATCTACATCATCAATAAAAATTACTATTCTTTTACCTGTGGATTTAATGGTAGTATTGATCTCTTCATACTTCTTCTGAATATCGTCGTCACCGAACCACTTTGTAATTAATGTATCTATCAGCTTATAGGAAACCTCTTTGGCTGTTTGAAGTACCCTGTTTGAATATTCTGTAATCGTTTTTGTTACTGTTGGATTGTAGAGTGATAGCTGTTTTGAGAGTGTCTTAAAAAATTCCTCAACTATCGCATCAGCCTTATTTACTCTCCAGGGGTTAAAATCTATAAGAATGTTTTCCGGAAACTTTTTCAATGCATATTTCAACCTTATCATAAAATCGCTTTTACCGGAGCCCCATTCCCCGATGATGCCGATTGCGAATGATGTGTCTGTTGAAGTATTTAGTATATGGCTGGCAATAGTTGCAGCGTAATTTGTGCTCCCATACAAGTCGGGATATTTTTCATGAGAGGGATAGTCCTCAATCAAAGTGTATTGGGATAGCGGTTTTTGAAGTGGGTTTAAATATGATTTAAAGGAAAACGAAAATATTGTTAAGCTAAAAAAAAATGCATCTGTATAAAAAAATGACCTAAGTGGGGATAACAAAAAATTGTAAAAAATATAGCTCTTGTCAACTCGAAAAAATAAAATGTATATGCTACCAAAGGTGAAGGCAAAGAGAAAGGAGTTTAGTGTAGGTACAATTTTCTTGGATAGTTGATAGAGTAAATAAGATAGCGCTGCAACAGTTAGAGCAACGAACATAAGATCAACCTTTATTTGGTTCTGTTCACAATAAGAAATAATAGGGTTTACTAAAAAATAGTTAATGAACTGCTTTAAAGGTTTCTCAAATAATGTAGTACCAGAGAAAATGGCTAATAGGACGAATAGTAGGGTTTTATTGAAATCCTTTGCATACAATTTCAAATTGAATTGCCGCCATCTAAAAAGCCAATCTCTCAGGGGTAATTGGGATTTTATCTCTAGTTTAGTCTGCATTTAGTTTTATTATGGTTATAATATAGAGACCAGTTTTCTTATCTTTTGTGCGTTTTAACCACTACACCACCACCACACTCACTTCCACGTCTTTATTCTCCTCCAGCCAGCCGACCATTTAATCATTCATCGTAAAGCCTTTCTCAAGGCTGTACATCCCGATTTTCATGTTGTTGAGCGGGTCGAAAATGTTGAATTCAACACCTTACACCTTCTTTTCCATAAATTTGAGACAACCAATTGCTGAAAGGTCTTCATCTAATTTTTCCCAGTGTTTCCACTGTCCATCATTCCACAACTCATAGCAGCTCAATTGTTGTTGGGTTGCATTATTTAAACGCTTAAAGTTTGAAAGGGGTGCATTGATGATAATTCCAGTCCTGAACTTGACAAATATTTTTTGTTGGTCGAACCGCACTTCACATATACTGACATTCATAACTTAATATTTATGATTTATCAATAAAATATTCCTACCGCCATTCAGAGTAGATAAGTGATGAATGCAAATGTGAAGACCTTCTTTCGGCTTTTTTATTTTACCTGGCATAGTCAAAGGCTAATAGGCTTTTGGCTCCATACTGGTATGCCTTATGCGTAATATTCTGATTTCTTTTTGGGAAACATGGTAGGCTACCCGGTATCTATGTAATTCGAATGCACGGTAGTTTCCGGTGTTCTTTGTTTTAAACTTGTCCAACGAATAGATTTCTGGAGTTGCAATAAGCCGGTTGATCTGATCAAGTATTTCTGACTTTACTTTTTCTGCATGCTGCATGGAATCATTTGCGATGTATTCAATTGCTTTATTAAATTGGAACAGAGCGATTTTATTCCAGTGAATTTGCCTATTTATCATTCAGCCATGTTTTCGACATTTCAACAACTTCTTCGTGGGTATAAAAGTCTCCGGCATCCATCCGTTCCATAGCTTCATCAATTTCCTGATTATACTGCTCAATACTAATTGGTTCCTGCCCTTCGCGGGAATGGATATATGTTTTCGCCACAATCAAAAGGGATTGCTTTTCCACCATCGAGAGTTTTGACCAGTATCTGTCGAACTCCTGTTCTAAAGATTGCGTTGACATAGAATTCATTTATACAAAATTATCTTTTTTGATCTTAATGATTTTGTTTCTTTCAAGCACAATGAGGATTTATTTAACCTTTAGCAACCAACATTCAACATAGCAAATCAAACCACCACCACACTCAACTCCACATCCTTATTCAAGCCCACTAAATCCCCCAAGGGAGACTTTTTTAAACACACACCACTGAAACTT
>JBBQVY010000312.1:0-4938 GCA_038211085.1 Chitinophagales bacterium
CTCTCAGTCACACCTGAAATTAACTAATCCGTTGATTTTGAACCAATAAAAAAGGCAGCAGAGCGTTATTGTCTGTTGCCTGGCTGTTTATTGGTTATAGTTTTAGCGATTGGTTCATACTATTCAAATGGGCTAGCTTACATCGCTTGAATACGGGTATAGAAATATGCTTTATAAAAGGCGATTTCTGTTTCAAAGCGGCAAATATAGGGGAAAAATGAGTTATAAGAAGTTGGACACGATACATAATTATCCAAATGACCTTAGTTGTTATTTCATACAAATGAAATCTATGACCTGTTTGCAAGTAAGTGTAGATTTCAAACTATTAGAATAAGAACCTTGATTAGATTTCACTTTGAATCAACCAATGAGGCCGCAAGATTTTAGTAGTAGACCAACAATAAATTTTACTTCCCCGCCAGACAGTATTGTTTTTATTATCAAAGACCACGTAATGAAGGCTTTATAATAACTCAGAAACCAGCTAATCAAGTAGCAGCTTCCATTAAAAACTAAAATATCGGCAACAGGAAATTTTTCCCTTATAAATACCTTTCAAGTCGGCAATCAACGCATGTGGTTTGGTAATGCTTTGAAAGTACTCGTTAGTCAATAATGTGTAGGGTTTATGCGGGACACTTACAATAATGGCGTCATAATCGTTGTCGATGGTATCAATCAAACCAAAACCATATTCTTCTTCCAGTTCTTCTGAGCTGGCGTATGGGTCTGTAACAAATACATTTAGGTGATACGATTTAAGGGTTTTTACTACATCGGCCACCTTAGCGTTCCTGATATCACTAACGTTTTCTTTAAAAGTAACACCCATCACTAATATTTTTGCCTGCTTTACATGTTCGCTCACCTGTATTACGTGCTGCAATATCTTTTTTGCAAGATAATTGCCCATATTGTCATTAATATATCTTCCAGCCAAAATTACCCTACTATTAAAGCCCAGTTCGGCCGCTTTATAGGTTAGGTAATAAGGATCAACACCTATACAATGGCCGCCTACCAGCCCTGGTTGAAACTTCAAAAAGTTCCATTTGGTGCCTGCAGCTTCCAGTACATCGTAGGTATTGATACCCATTCTGTCAAAAATGATAGAGAGTTCGTTCATTAACGCGATATTCAGATCGCGTTGAGTGTTTTCAATAATCTTGGCTGCTTCAGCAACCATAATTGAAGAAGCTCTATGAACGCCGGCTTCAACCACCAATTCGTATACCTTCGATATTTCCTCCAACGAGATTTCATCGCACCCTGATACTACTTTAATTACGTTTTGTAGGGTGTGCTGCTTATCGCCGGGATTAATCCGCTCCGGGCTAAAGCCTACTTTAAAATCTTTTTTAAAAGTTAAACCACTTACCTGTTCTATTATAGGAATGCAATCTTCTTCGGTACATCCCGGATAAACGGTGGACTCGAAAACTACGTAATCGCCTTTCTTGATCGCTTTTCCTATGGTTTCAGATGCCTTTTTAACCGGCACCAAATCAGGCACATTGTGGGCATCGACCGGGGTGGGCACCGCTACCACAAAAAAATTGACGCTTTTAAGATCGTCAGTATTACTGGAAAATTGGATATCACTATTCTCAAATTCACTTTTTTCAAGCTCACCACTAGGGTCTATACCCTGTTTCATTAACTGCACCCGATGATCATTAATATCAAAACCAACCACCTTTACTTTTTTAGCAAACGCTAATGCAATGGGTAGTCCAACATAGCCTAGTCCTATGATACCAATTTTACCTGTTTTCTCTAATAATGTATCGTAAATCATATTTGATTTTTGTGCAAATAAAAAGAAACTTTCTCATTGGATAGGTTTTGCAACTGAATCCTATATCCAAAAGCCTCATCATTTTGCATTAACCATAATATGCTGGTATAAATTTAATATAGAAAGCAAACGTTGATTTCTATACTAAGAAAACAGATGCGATCTTATTATATTTACGCCCTATTATGAAGGCGATTTTCTCCAACCCCGGCATCCGTTTTATTGTAGTATTCCTGTCGCTGTTTTTAATTTTCAACTACGGCACGCAGTTTTGGGAAGGCGTTTGTGCCCCGGGCGGCGCTGTATATAGCCCGTTTTTTGAAAAATATACCAACTACATCGCGTGGCTGCGCAGCCTCATATTGTGGGGTAGTCATTTTGTTGCTTCAGCCATGGGTATGGACACTATTGTAATACAGCCCTATTTTTTGCGCATAGTAAACGGACCGGGTGTACAAATGGTGTAGTTGTTCAAATGACATATCGTTTATTTTAGTCTTTCAAACTTTAGGACACTAAAGAAACAACATTAATACCGCTTGCCCTAGTAATTATTAAAAAATTTTAATGCTGTTTGAAAAATTAAAATCTACGAAAAATTTATACGTATTATGAGTTCACTCTTTGTATGGATGGGCATAACCTGTTTTTTAAGTAAGTGAACCAGGTTTGGTTAAGGGTTAATGGGAGAAGGATTTATAGGGGAAAGATTTATTGGAGAAAGATCAGCTAGCTAACTCTCTTTTTTTCGCAGCATTGCACCTTGTTTACTTTTTTCTCAATTAAGATATGACATCTGCTATATTCACTAACTACCCGCATAGATCCGTTGCATCCGCTAACTTTGGCGGCCTCGATGGTCAAAAAGAAAAAAAAGTTTAATAATTGCGGACCTGCGCTTTATCAATATTTTATTAAAATTAAATCTTTAGGACTCGAACCACTACTGGGTTCCAGGCATTAACAGATGCCAACTTGCTAACAAAAAGCCAATTACATTCATGCACAAATCTCGGGCAATGCTTTGTTTCCAACCCCATCGCTCACCTTCACGGTGTAGTACGATGCTACCAAAGCGTATTCTACAGCTCTTGACCTGGCGGCCACACGGCAAACTTCTGCAGTATCAGAAAAAAACACCAGGAAAACTGAGTTGGTAAATATTATGCGCAGCCTGGGCAATTACGTAACAGTTATTGCCGACGGAGATGAAAATGTAATTAAAGCTTCAGGTTTTGATCCACCAAATCTCCTGAACCAGTTGATCCATTGATGGCACCATCTGCACCAAAAATTACAGTAGGAGCAAATTCCGGAACATTGGTAGTAAGTGCCGGAGGGCAAAAAGGAACGCTTACTAACCGCTTTCTTATTTCTGAAAACCCTGAAGCGCCATTGGATCAATGGACCAGTGTATACGATACAAGAGGTAAGGTTGAGTTTGCTAATCTAAAATCTGCCACACGCTATTATTCAAAAGTGTGCCAGATTGGTAGAGGCCAGCAATGCGTGGTTAGTCCAACCAGCAGTTATGTAACACAATAAGCCAGCCAGCCGAAACCACTAAAACCTCTACGTACGGGAGGTTTTTTGCATTAGAAGTAGTCTGAATTTTATGCAAAGATTTTTATTTACGGGTTTTTGTTACCAGTATAGGCAAATAAAACAAAGTAAAAACACACATAGCATCACTAGTGTCCTGTTAATTAATGTTTAAGTTCTTTGAAATTCTTGATGGGTAAGGATTACATCGGAAAATTCCACGGTGACGATTTGGTTTTGGTTTTGGTTTATTTGGGTATTATCGGCCATGAATAACGGAAAGTATGTATTCGCCCAAATAGTCACTTTTATACCTGCACGAATATTTGACCGTTGCGTTGCAAAACATAATGGCAACAAATGGATTAAACACTTTTCCTGTTGGAACCAGATGATGTGTATGATGTTTGGCCAATTGAGCGGAAGGGAAAGTCTGCGGGACTTGCTCATAACTATTGGTGCCCACTCAAGCAAATATTATCATTTAGGGTTCGGCAAAAATGTTTCCCGCTCTAACCTTGCAAGTGCCAATGAATTACGGGATTGTCAGATTTACGAGGCTTTTGCCTATGAGATGATTGCTCTTGCCAGGCGTAGTATAAACGGAAATGCTGATTTTAGTTTAACTGTACCAGGCAATGTTTACGCTTTCGATTCCACTACTATTGACCTTTGTTTAAATGTGTTCTGGTGGGCAACCTTCCGCACTACAAAAGGAGCAATAAAAATACATACCCTTCTCGATGTTAAAACCGCAATACCGACATTTATACATATTACAGAAGGGAGTGTGCATGATGTGAATGCTCTGGACGTTTTGAGCTACGAAGCAGGCGGGTTCTATATTGTGGACAAGGCATACGTTGATTTCAAACGCCTTTATAACATTGATGTGTCTTTGGCATACTTTGTAACAAGGGCTAAGGACAATCTCAGTTTTACAAGGGTGCGCTCTGAAAAAGCAGACAAATCCAAAGGTGTGATATGCGACCAGACTATAAGGCTGAAGGGTCAAAAATCCAATAAGGCATACCCCAAATACATCAGACGTATAAAATATTATGATATTGAACAACAAAGGCATTTTGTATTCATAACAAATAACTTCAACCAGGGTGCAACTGATATTGCACTACTATATAAATACAGGTGGAAAGTTGAGTTGTTCTTTAAATGGATAAAGCAGCATCTGAAAATAAAATCGTTTTGGGGAACATCCTATAATGCAGTTAAGACACAGGTCTATATAGCTGTAACAACTTATACATTAGTTGCGATTATAAAAAACGAACTCAAATTAAAACAATCAAATTATGAATTATTGCAAATATTGAGTGTCTCTCTTTTGGATAAAACCAACCTAAATGACCTGCTGCGGAGCACAATCTATCAAGATGTCAAAGAACAAAATTGTGAGCAACTTAAATTGGACCTATTTTAACCGGACACTAGTGACATAGCATATTTAATCAAGGCAACCTCATCTAAATTAATTTTATGTTTTTGCTGTGCCTTTAGGCAAAATTCGTGGGTTGAAAATATTAGATTAAATAACAGGTGTCATGGACATTAGTGGTCGTTTTTATTAGAGGTTT
>JBBQVY010000313.1:0-4936 GCA_038211085.1 Chitinophagales bacterium
CATCCTAAAAATAGAACCTGCGCCTACCGTTGGAAAAAACCTATATTCTTCGCGGGCAGTAAGGCCAATGTTGGCATTGATGTACTTATTAACCTTGGCGTCAAGGTTAAGACGCAAATCGTATTGTTGGTAACCGGTTGCAGAGTTTTTATAATAAGCATCCTGGTTTTGGTAGCCCAACGATGCAAGAAACCTGACTGCTTCGGTACCTCCACTTATTTGAAGATTATGCTGTTGCTGGCCCGACCAGTTTTTAAACACCGCTTTATACCAGTCAGTATTTGGATTGGTCAAGGGGCTCGATCCGTCCTTAAACTTTTGTATTTCCTGGGGAGTATAGAATGCGTTAACGCGAGCATTATTATCGGTACGCAAATAGGTACCCGAAGTTTGTAATGCGGCCCAGGCATCGGTCCATTGCTGGTAAGGCACGTTACTAAACATTACCTGTTCGTTCAACAATTCGGCATACTGTGCCGAGTTTGACATTTTGGGAATTACGGTAGGCTGTTGCCAACCATTACTAAAGTCGTACGATACGGTGGGTTTACCGCTTTTACCCTGCTTAGTGGTAATTAATATTACCCCATTGGCAGCACGGGCACCATAAATAGCGCCTGATGCATCTTTTAGAACAGTAAGGCTTTCAATATCGGCAGGGTTCAACCTGTCAATACCACCGGCCCTGTCGGGTATACCGTCTATAACAATCAACGGGCCACTGTTACCCAGCGTATTGGTACCGCGTATCCTGATAGTTGAGCCATCAAAGCCCGGCTCGCCCGAAGCCTGGATAGCTGTAACACCCGGCAGCCGGCCTGCCAACGAGTTGGAAAGGTTGACCGTAGGGGATTTGTCAAGATCGGAGCCTCTGACACTTGCAACCGCACCTGTAACCGTAACCTTTTTTTGAGTGCCATAACCCACCACAACCACTTCATTCATTTGCAGAACTGAAGAGGTTAACTTAATGGTTAGGCTGGAGCGATTGTTTATCGCCATTTCCATCGATTGGAAACCTACAGAAGTAAAAACCAGTGTGCCGTTTGATGGAGCAGCAATGCTAAACTGGCCCATAGCATCTGTTTGTGTGGATACCTTTGAGCCTTTTAATGCTACGGTTACACCGGCTAAAGAAGAATCCCCGGACCCAACACGGCCGGAAATTTTTTGTGCCGATACCATTGCCGTAATGCCAGTAAGCATTATAAAAAGTAAGCAGCGATGAAGAATTTTGCGGTTGTTTAAAAGTAGAATACGGAGGGAACCGCTCTTTTGCGGTAGAGATACTTTCATGGCATTTAGTTTTAGTTAAGAGGAGAAAAATCGTTTCTAAATGAAATTTATACATTTGTTAACGAAACCAAAAAAAAAATTTTTTCTCTGTTTAAGCGGATCGATTATATAATCTGCATGTTTTCCACATTTGTGTAACTTTTTAAATTTCAATACATTTTAATAATTAAAAAATTACGTTCTCAGAAGGATCGTTTCGGAATCTCTTTCTTGTTTTTGGAGACATAAAAAAGCGAAATGACCGCAACATAATCTTCAGGCACTATAGGCATTTGCAACCTATGTTGCTACCTGTTAACCTCGAAGAGATGGTTGCTCTTCATTACCCGGTAAGTGTTATAAGCAAAGTAATTGACCAGCTGTATTTTCAACCATTGTTTAACAACTACAAAGCCGGTGGCTCCAGTAGCTTTCATCCACGCATGTTGCTTACGGTGCTGTTGTTTGCTTACATTAACAACATCTGCTACACGTAAAAAATCTACAAACTCTCTGGTCTTCTATATAACATTCCCTAAAATAAAAACCGCCTCAATTTTTAATTGAGACGGCCCTGTTTTTTTATACCATTCAAATCATCTGTTAAGCATCGGATCGTGTTTTATGTACCACAAGCATGATGGAGCAGACGCAACGCTAATACCAACTTTTAGCTAACCATCAAATTAATAAAGCGGGTTCTGGATTAGCTTGCTATTCCTGTTTATCTCGTCCAATTTAATTGGGAAAAGATAGAAACGAGGGTTCCATGCTCTGCTTTGAGCATTTATTATGCTATAGGTAGGCGCACCTGTAGGAATGCCTGCGGCATCCGTTTTTTGCCGGATACTTATTCCTTTTGCATCCTGGTAAGCTTGTGGTGCGGTCATCCACCTGCGCACATCATAGTACCTGTGATCTTCAAAAGCCAGTTCAATACTTCTTTCATTACGTAATTGATTTAATAGAGCTGCGCCGCTTGCAGTTATATCAGGCATACCTGCTCTTTTTCTTATCATATTCAGGTATGTTTTTGCTTCATTTTCCTGGCCTAATCCCAGGCTTGCTTCGGCATAGTTTAGCAATACCTCCGAGTAACGTATGTAACGCCATGGCTGCTCCTGTTTGTCGTATTGCGCATTCACAGCAGGATCAATAAACTTACGCATGTAGTATCCAGTGTAGGTGCCGTTCCAATCTTCCAGCGGACCATTTCTTGTATCAAGCCCAGGGACGACAGTGCCGTCTGGTTTTACATAATAGGCAGTTTGAACGATTCCAATCGGGTCTCTTCCCGCAGCGTCTGCCTGGCGTGGTCTCCATTTAGCACCATTATAATTAATAGATGCATAAAAGCGTGGGTCGCGATTTAGATATGGGGCAGTGTTATGAGAAGCATTATTCCAATCAAACTTGCTTCCGTCCGACATTTCGTACAGATCAACAAATTGCTGTAATGGAGTATTGCTTCCCCAACCATGCCAGCCGTTAGGATTGTTATAAAGGCCGGGATTATAGCCGTCCCAGTTTTCATCAGTTTTAGCGGTGAAATAGCGGACGAAGATATCTTCCGAAGTTTCTTTTGCGATAAAGATGTCGGTGTAATTCTTGGTTGCCTGTTCTGCGTTTGCGGGATTAGGTTGATACAAACTGTAAACATTCAAGTCAATTACAGCTTTGGCTGCGTCTTTTGCAGCCTGCCACCGGGCTGCCCTATCGCCACCAACATAACCAATCAACTCTTTGTTTGCATATCCACCAGCCCATGCACCATTGCTGTTATATAGATCGCTTGCAGCATGTAATAGCACACGAGACTTTAATGCCAGGGCAGCACCTTTAGTAGCACGCCCCTTATTTAGTCCGCTGTAGGAAAGCGGCAGCAGGAGCGCTGCTGAATCAAGATCTGATACGATCGCTTTAACCGAGTTCTCATAAGAGTCCCTGGTAACCTTAAAGTCATCCGTTAAACCAAAACTTTTTTTAATGATAGGTACGCCTCCGTACATTGATACCAGGTTATGGTACAAATAGGCTCTTAGAAAAAATACTTCACCTTTCATTCTGTTTCTATCGGCCACTTTTTCAAACGGAACCTGCCCAATTTTTTCGAAGAACACATTGGCTGGTCTTATAAATTGATAAACCATGCTCCAGTTTACCATTCTTTGCCTGTTTCCACTCCAAAAGCCTACATCAAAAATGCTTAGATCACTGGGAGTTACAAGGCTCTTTGTAACGTTGCTGCTTCCAAAATCGGCATTGTACATGGACTCATCTACCATAGACGACATCATAATGTTGCTAAAGCCATGGGGTACACCGAGGTAGATATTGTTTACAAATGTTTGCACCAGGGCCGGATCTTTCCAAACAGCTTCATCGGAGAATTTGTCCAATGGCTGTAAATTCATAAAGTCTTTTTTACATGCAACCACGCTCAACATTATTGCCGCGGTGAGTAATATATGTAATCGTTTCATAAATGATTTGTTTTTGATTTTTAGAAAGTAACAGCTACTCCGAAATTGACGATTTTTTGTAATGGATATCCCTGTCCATTGCCAGCTCCGAGTTCAGGATCAAAATCTTTCATTTGAGATGCATAGGTCAGCAGGTTTAATGCGTTAACGTACACTCTTGTGTTTTGTATGCCCGCTCTACCTAATATAGACGCAGGAATGCTATAGCCCAATTCAATGTTTTTCAACCGTACATAATCTGTTTTCAACAACCAGAATGTGTTTGAGTTGCCAACCCAATACTCGTTGCCCCTGTTAAACGTTCTGGGTCCGGAAGCATTTGGATTAGCGGCTGTCCAACGGTTATCGGCAAACGATTGAAGAAAGTTTCCTATCTCGCCTGATTCAGTTGAAATATACCTTACTGCACCTGTGGCTCCCTGGATTAAAGTGGTAAAATCAAAGTTCTTATACTTAAGTGCCAGAGTTATACCTCCGGTAAAAGTGGGTATATCTGATTTCTGTATCCTTATCCGATCCAAAGCGTCGATCTTTCCATCGTTATTAAAATCTTTAAAGATGATATCTCCTGGTCGGGCACCAGTCAGATGTGGTGTTTTGTTGACTTGATCGGTAGTGGCAAAAATTCCCATGGCTTCATAGTAAAGTGTGCTGCCTATAGGATAACCTGTGGATGCCTGGTGTTCAGGACGACCAGCCGGTTCATCCCAGAAATCAATTTGGTTCTTTTGATAACCACCATTAAATCCAATTTGATAAGTAACCTCTCCGCCACTGCCGCTGTAGTTTATTCCAAAATCAAATCCACGGTTTGATACCTTGCCGATGTTTTCGCGGGGTGGAGTAAAGCCCGCTGTTGTTGGTATAGAGGCATTACGCTGGATTAATATTCCAGAACGTTTATAGCTAAAGTAATCAGCAGTAACAGACAATTTGTTCTTAAGCAGGGTAGCATCAAATCCTATATTACTTTGGTCTGCAGTTTCCCAAGTTGCCAGCGGATTGGGTACCACTGTTTCGTAAAGCGTAGGATTTTCAACATTGCCATTAGTGATAAAAGGTAGCGGTGCATTCCATTGTTGAGCCCGTATACCTCCAAAGCCGTACGTAGATAAGTATTGCCATTCATCTATCTGGTCATTTCCGGTTCTTCCCCACGAAGCTCTTAACTTAAACGT
>JBBQVY010000314.1:0-4888 GCA_038211085.1 Chitinophagales bacterium
AACACCTTCTGAGGCCACCTACGAACAAGCTATCCAGATAATGGAAGAGCTAAAAAAAGGGCAAACATGGTCGGGAGAATTTAAATTGCGGAAGAAGGATGGAACTAATTTTCCTGCCCAGGTTACCAATTCTCCAATTTACAATGAGCATAATATACTATCCGGTATAATCGGAATTTCCTCTGACATTACTGAAAGGAAGAAATTAGAGGACCTGTTAGATAAAACCAACCGGCTTGCTCGTATCGGAAACTGGGAGGTAGACATCGATAAGGGAACAGTTTACTGGTCTTCTATCACCCGCGAAATACATGAGGGCGACCCCGGTTCCGAACCCGATCTTGGTAAAGGCATTGACTATTATAAAGAAGGCGAAAACCGCGACAGGATAAGGAAATGTGTGAAGGCCTGCATAACAGATGGAACACCCTGGAACGAAGAGTTACAAATTGTAACCCTTAAAGGAAACTTGAAATGGGTAGGCACAATTGGCCGTGCAGAATTTAGGGGTGGCAGATGTACCAAGGTTTATGGCAGCTTACAGGATATAGATGAAAAGAAAAAAGCAGAAGTTGAAATAAAAAAGATTAATACGGAATTGCACGAGCTATCCATGCACCTTCAAAACATTAGAGAAGAAGAGCGCATACAAATAGCCCGCGATATACACGACGAATTGGGGCAGCAACTCACCGGGCTTAAGATGGATGTGTATGTACTTAATAGAAAATTGGTGGCGCCCAACGAAGCAGTACAGGAAAAGATTAAAGAGATAACAGCATTGATAGATGATGCGGTTACATCGGTAAGAAAGATTGCTTCTAACTTGCGACCCAATATTTTGGACGACCTTGGCCTTGTAGCAGCATTAGAGTGGCACAGCAAGGAAGTAGAAACACGGTTTGGAATAACGGTCAACTTTGTGGCAGGAGAGAATATTATTGACATCGGATCGTCTATATCAACCGGCCTGTTTCGCATTTACCAGGAGGCATTGACCAACGCAGTCAGGCATGCAAATGCCCACCTGATTACGGGGAGCCTTTTAATGTTAAACGATACTATTATCCTGGAAATTAAAGACGATGGAAAAGGGATGGATGTAGATAAAGAATATAAAGGGCACTTTGGAATGTTAGGAATAAAGGAAAGAGTTTTTATATTAGACGGTAAGTATGAATTTAAAAGCGAACCGGGAAAAGGCACCTCTTTATTTGTTTCCATTCCTATGAAAAATAATAAAAGGATTCATGCAATAGCCGATGGTACCAACATTGAATGAAAACTCTAACGTATGCGTATTCTTATTGCCGACGATCATGCAGTAATCCGCAGGGGATTGAAGCAAATACTGCTCGACGAATATCCCTCCGCCTATATTGAAGAAGTGTGCGATGCCGAATCTGCCATAAAAAAAACTATTTCCGATAATTGGGACCTTATCATTTCTGATCTGTCAATGCCGGGCCGAAGTGGGCTGGATGTGGTTGAACATGTAAAGCAAAATTTGCCAAAGCTTCCTGTATTAATCCTTAGCATCCATCCGGAAGAACAATATGCTATAAGGGCATTAAAAGCGGGAGCTGCAGGCTACCTAAGCAAGGATACCGCCCCCGAAGAGCTGGTAAAAGCTGTGCAACGTGTACTACAAGGGCGTAAATATATTTCTGCATCCATAGCAGAAAAGCTTGCTGGCGACCTGCAACATAAAAACGCCAATAAACTTCCACACGAATTATTATCAGACCGGGAGTTTGAAGTTTGTAAACTGATATCATCGGGCAAATCTGTAACAGAGATCGCAGAAAAACTTTCGCTAAGCATCACTACAGTTAGCACCTACCGGGCACGCATACTATCTAAGATGGATGTCAAATCGAACGCAGATCTTACCCGCTACGCTTTGGAGAATAAGTTGATCTGATCCGCACTACTTCAAAAAGGGCCTGGTTGTAATCTTTCTATCATATTTTTTTAGCGTCAGTTGCTTGTGCCCCGAAAACGTGTCGGGTTTTGAACCGCGGACCCTTCCACCTACCAGCGCTTTTATTTCATAGTATCATCGTTGCCACGGTTCAAAGGCATATTTTTATAGCTGCATGGCGGTTAACCCTGGGCTTGCCAAAGGTGCGCACTCCCTTTATATTTAGTTGAAATGGGATCTTCATTTTCCATATAAAATTTGCAAACTAAAATTAAACAGCTCCTTTCTATCTTCTTAACGTAATGATAAAATGCTTCCGAAAGGCTGGTATGTAACTTTTGTCACGTATTTGACCAGGTATTTCTTAGAAATTTACAGGAGTAAAAATTAAAAATATGCATTTAGATAAAAACGCAACAATTGTAGACGTAAGGTCGCAAGGCGAATTTGCCGGAGAACATTTTAGTGGGGCTGTTAACATTCCATTGGAAGAAGTAACTGCAAGAATTGACGAGTTTAAAGAAATGGCGAAACCCATTGTAGCCTATTGCAGAAGTGGCAATCGCAGTGGAATGGCAGTTAGTATATTAAAGCAAAACGGCATTGCCGAAGTTATCAATGGCGGAGGTCTTGATGATATGAAGACAGCCTCAAAATAAAATACAATGATCGATTTTATAAAAGGACTTTTCACGCCCAGGGCGGATTTTCTAAAGCTGATAAAGGATGGCGCTGTAATAGTAGATGTTAGAACCAAAGGTGAATACCAGGCAGGGCATTTGGAAGGTTCTAAAAATGTGCCTCTTGATACTGTTAAGAACGAGGCAGCAGCATTAAAGAAACTAAATAAACCATTAATTACTGTTTGTCGTAGTGGTAACCGTAGCGGTATGGCTAAGTCAATTTTAGCTACAGCAGGTATTGAGGTATACAACGGCGGTGCATGGACAAACCTTAAAAGACAAATACAATAATTATGAAAGCATTATTAGAAGGATGGAATTTCATGAGATTACTTCGACTGGTTTTAGGCGTAGCTATATTGGTACAGGGCATTGTTGCCAGGGATGTCATGACAATTATTTTAGGTACTGCATTTGGCGGAATGGCTATAGCTAATGTAGGCTGTTGCGGTGCTAATGGCTGTGCTGTTAATTACCGCAAAAATTTAAACGAAAAAGAAATTAGTTATGAAGAATTGGATAACAGAAAATAAGCTCTATGTAATAGGTGCAGTCATTGGAGCGCTGTCGGGCTTCCTCTATTGGAAGTATGTAGGATGCCTGACAGGCACTTGTGCTATTACATCAAGTCCCGTGAGGAGTACAATTTATTTTGCATTGCTCGGCTCAATAGTTTTTAGTCTTTTTAAACAGGAAACAAAAAACACAACAAAAGCTGATGAAACCATTGTTTAAATACAAAACCTTGTCGCCGGTTTGGATGTATCGCCTGGTTCGATGGGCGTTCGGTGCTTTTTTTATTGCCATAGGCATATTGTATAAAGATGCTTGGGCAGCCTATATTTTTGGTGGCCTTTTTATAGTCACATCTTTCTTTAAACCTGTAGGATGTGTAGGCGGTAACTGTTCAATAGATAACAAGTAAAATATGCTGATGGTAACCGGCAATTAAAAGCTGACGTTTTTTATTCTTAACAAATTTGACACGTTAGATATGAAGGAACAAAACACACAGCGCAATATTTTAAAATTTTCAACACTTGCCGGTTTAGGTATCAACTGTAACCCGCTTTCTGTTTTTTCTTAGAACGAACAAACAAAAAGTATTGGAAATGAAAAACGTTTGAGAAAAGGATAATGGCTTTTTTCGGTTTTACATACAACGGATTTGTATTGCCAGCTTCATTCTCACGACGAATTGTTTTGGGAGAATGGTAAGGTTGCCTTTCGCAAGGCAGGCGGATATGCCAATCCCGGTACTTACTTTAGCGAAGGCCGTAAAAAAACCCAAACACCTTCATCAGCGATACAGGCGATCTGTTCCAGGGCAGCCAGCTTAGCGTGGCAACTATCGGGCAGGCGCTAAACCTATTACAAACGAATTAGGATATAACTTATACATTAACGGCAATTGGGAGGTGGTGTATAGCAAAGAAAATATGTTGAAGCTTGTTGGTGGACTAAATGCCCCTAAAGTATGTTCCAATATGTTTCACAATAGAGGTGATGGTAAAAAAGGAGAACTCATTTTTCTTAATACAATACCTGCATGTAGTAGGTATAAAATTGGCTTCGTAATGACATTTAATGAAATGATACAATCCGACAAACCCGTACTGGTAGATTTTTTTGCCGAATGGTGTGGCCCCTGCAAAATGATGGCTCCAATTCTTAAAGAGGTTAAGAAAGAGATTGGCGATACTGCTACGATTATAAAGGTAGATGTTGACAAAAGCCCGGAAGCAGCAAACCAATACCAGGTGCAGGGAGTACCCACACTTATTTTATTTAAGAATGGGAAACCATTGTGGAGGCAAAGCGGTGTGGTACCCAAAGCAGGACTAATCAATATTATTAAACAACACATAAACAAATAAATACAATGGGACTTTTTTCGAACCTGTTTGGGGGTGGAGCCACTGCCAACTTGCAAAGCATCATTGATGACCGCGCATTTTTAGTAGATGTGCGTACACCTGCCGAATTTGCCGAGGGCCATGTGAAGGGTTCGGTAAATATTCCACTTGACAAAGTGACGATGGAACTGGAAAAATTTAAAAATAAAAAAAACATTATCGTATTCTGTCGCAGTGGCAACAGAAGCGGACAAGCTAAAACAATTTTAGAGCAGCTAGGCATTACCAATGTTACCAATGGGGGAACCTGGGAAGCAGTAAATCAATTTGTGAAATAAAAACAACAGAATAATATGGATAGTTTAAAAATTCTCATCCCAACCGACTTTTCTGTTCAGGCAGAGTTTGCTTACCTGATGGTAAAA
>JBBQVY010000315.1:0-4878 GCA_038211085.1 Chitinophagales bacterium
GATGATTTTTCGGGATGTAGCGCAGTCCGGTAGCGTACTAGCATGGGGTGCTAGGGGTCGCTGGTTCGAATCCAGTCATCCCGACTTTATATTTAAAAGCCTTGCAATGGAGCAGGGCTTTTTGAATGAGCAGTATTTAGGATGTAGCCCCGCCTTTTCGGCGGGGTACTAGCATGGGGTGCCAGGGGTCGCTGGTTCGAATCCAGTCGTCCCGACTTAATAATAGAAAAGCCTTGCAATGGAGCAGGGCTTTATTGAATAAGCAGTTTTTTCGGGAAGTAGCCCCGCCTTTTCGGCGGGGTACTAGCATGGGGTGCCAGGGGTCGCTGGTTCGAATCCAGTCATCCCGACTTAATATTTAAAAGCCTTGCAATGGAGCAGGGCTTTTTGAATGAGCAGTATTTAGGGATGTAGCCCCGCCTTTTCGGCGGGGTACTAGCATGGGGAGACCAAGGGTCGCTGGTTCGAATCCAGTCATCCCGACTTAATTATAGAAAAGCCTTGCAATGGAGCAGGGCTTTTTGCATTTTGGCCTAATGGAAAATTATTTTGTTTACATTCTTCAAAGCTCAAAGGATGGCCGCTATTATATTGGTTCTACAGCTAATTTAGAAGCCAGGTTATTGTATCACAATGCAGGTTTGCAACGTTCAACCAGGCACAGAATCCCTTTTATATTAATTTATTCTGAAAAATTACATTCTAAAACGCTTGCATTGCAAAGAGAAAAGCAGATAAAAGCATACAAAGGCGGAGAAGCATTTAAGAGACTGTTTTCCGAAATGTAGCCCCGCCTTTTCGGCGGGGTACTAGCATGGGGTGCCAGGGGTCGCTGGTTCGAATCAAGTCATCCCCCCGATGTTTCGTTCGATAATGAGTTTACTACTGTACAGCAAATCAGGCAGTATTAGAATGCCGCTGATAACGGTTAGCCTGATTGAATGCTGCTTTCAGTTCCAGCCCTCTTCGTTCCAATTCTATTTGTACAATGGGTAATGCCTTCATGAGCATCATAACATCGTACCAGTTACGATAAATTCCTTCTATGCTTACCTGCTTTATTACCTGGAAACGGTTCTGGCACCAGTGCTCACGGTTGATAATTAATAGATAACCGGCTTCGTAATTGTGTTTGTCATACTGGATCTGATCGCGATGTTTTGACAGGTTCAACAATATTGCCCTTATCTATTTTATTGAGTACCTGTGCAAATTCCCTGTCGCTCAGTTTTACGTTGTTGTGTAGTTACAGTTGCTTCTTCAGCTTTAGAAAAGGTTAGCTTTTCCAGTCATGGTAGCATATCAAAACCCGTAGAAACCAGTTGCTTCAACTATTAATTCCTAATACCCTTTTTGATTGTATACCGGAAATGTTGGTTTTGGTGTTCATTCAAATAAAAAATTATCGTCCCGCCATTTTGCAGGATTGTTTTCTATATAGGCTGCTATTCTTTCGTATTCATCTGCATTGCGGATGATATAATCATGATAACGCGTTTGCCAATTGAATAGGGCATCACCCATTTTTCTGGCGTGTGTGGTAACGGATGATTTAAAACCACGCATAATTGATGCGAGGTTTTTTGATTGCGGACCGAAAGCACCTGGTTTGCCCCCTGTAGAGACGCGATGCATCGCGTCTCTACTACAATCGATCGCGCCACCATTATATTCATTATCCCCGATTAACAAAATACCATGAAAATGATTCGGCATAACCACAAATTGTCCCAACATCAAATTCATGTCCGGACGCACCTCCGGTGTTTTCAACCATTCCTGTTCTGCAATGTTCCCAATGGCTGTTGCATGCATTTTACCATCTTTTATTTTACCAAAAAACATTTCCCGGTTGTGTGTGCAGATGGTAACAAAATAGGCTGCACTGCGTGCATAATCCCAATTCTGCAACCGGGCGGATGGGATGCGGTATTTGTTTTGGTATTTGTCGGCCATTGGGTTTGGATTGTTTTGGTTTTTAATTCGTTTGCATTACCAGGGTTTCCCCACGTAGAGACGCGATGCATCGCGTCTCTACAATTCAACCACGTTACATTTCAGACGCGAACCCATTTTGTTTTCAGACGCGAACCCATTTTGTTTTCAGGCGCGAACCCATTTTGTTTTCAGGCGCGAAACCATTTTGTTTTCAGACGCGATGCATCGCGTCTCTACGTTTTACGCACCATTTTACAAACATCTGCTGCATTAATCTTTTTTTTTAATGTTTTCAATTCTTCTAATATTAGCCGATTTCAGTATTATTGATAATGTTAATCCGTGCACCTCTTCCTCGGCTTGGGCAAACGCCGGATAGCTTTTGGTATTGATAGTCGGGCGTGCTAAACTGTACAATGTATTTCATTAATTCAGGTTTAGTCAAAAACTTGAACTAACCCATGGGCTACTCTGGTTGACGCAATTTTCCGGCCGGTACCCGGGATGTATTTTTTGTAGCCATTGCTTAAAATGTACTTCAGTTCCCAGTCCAACAAATTCAGCTTTATGAAAACTGCCGTTCTATCTTTACGTACTTATTGCTGGAGTAGCATGCTTGTACATCTTGTTTTACTTCCATGCAGTATGCTGCACTATAAAGTTGAAAAAAATGGTTTTCTTTTTTTTTCGGCAGGTTTATTGTTAATTAATAAAAATCACCTTCGCAGTAATCCTTATTCATTTATTAAAAGCTGCTTTACTATTTCTATAATATGGAACCTATGAAGAAATTACTTTTGTTCGCTTGTTTATTTTCGTTTTTGCACTCCCCGGCTCAAACTGTTCGATTGAATTTTATGGCGGGCATGTCTAACTATTATGGCGAAATACAAACCAAAAAGGTAACTTTTGACCAGAGCAACCCTGTTATTGCATTTGGGGCCACGCTTGACCTTACTAAAAAATTGTTGTTAAGAACTGATGTAAGTTTTACAAAACTTCAGGGTGATGATAAGCGTGGAATTTATCCTTCCAGAAATTTAAACTTTAAAACCTCGTTAAGTGAAGGAACGCTCTTACTGGAATACAATCTTTTTGATTTATACGAGCGGAAACTGACTCCTTATGTGTTTAGTGGCGTAGGATTGTTTCATTTCAATTCTTATACGTCGGACTCATTAAACAGGAAAGTTTACTTAAAACCACTGAGTACCGAGGGCCAGGGTTTTCCTGAATATCCTGATAGAAAAGTTTATAAAAGTACTCAGCTCAATGTACCTATTGGTGGTGGGCTTAAATATGCCATATCCGATGATGTTCAGTTTGGATTTGAGTATGGGTTAAGAATATTATTTACAGATTACCTTGACGACGTAAGTAAAAAGTTTGTTGATCCGATTATTTTAAGAAACAGGGCAGGACAATTGGCAGTAGACTTATCGTACAGGAGTGATGAATTAAAAAATGGATCAAAAAGCTATCCAAGAACGGGTTCGCTAAGGGGAAGTTCAAGAGTGAATGACCTATATTATTATGGACTTGCCAGGCTTAGTATAAGAATGAATTGGTTTGAAAACGGTTTGTCATCAGGAAGAAAGAGCAAATTCGGTTGTCCTTCAAGGGTTTTGTAAAAAGTGTTTAACTACCTTAACAAATTGCTGAAATAACAAAAGTGATACTTAACGGCATCACTTTTTTTTCTTTAATTAAGAAAATATTTTATTAACGTGTTCTGGAGGTATCACTCATATTTGAAGTGTCTTTCATTAAGTTAGTTGTTGTATCTGTCGTCCTCATCGGTATATCATTCTTTATTCCGGCATCAGGGACTGTCATTGAAGAGGTATCAGTTGTATCAGTGGTACTTGTACCCGAATTACAGGCAAAGGCTAATGAAATCAGGCAAATTAAAAGAAGCTTTTTCATAATAGTAATTTAGTTGAGTAATAATCTACACAAATGTTGGGGTGAATTTGGTTGGTAACATTTGTCTATCTTATCTTAAGTAAAATAATTATACCAGTCCTTTAAATATTAAGGGATTACAAATCTCCATTCTAAATGAAAACAACATTTCCACGAGTTGCATTACTCATCTTTTTATTTACGTCGTCAATTTCCAGTATAGTATTTACAACTTTTGCTCAAACCGCTACAGGTAGCAGCTTAGTAAAAAAAGACGCAGCACCCGTACTTATTTCGAGCCAGTTTGCTTTTACTGAAGGCCCCGCAGCCGATAAAAAGGGAAACATATATTTTACAGACCAACCCAATAATAAAATTTGGAAGTACGATACGAAAGGAAGGCTCTCCCTCTATATGGATAATGCCGGACGTTCTAATGGAATGTATTTCGATTCAAAGGGTAACCTGTTGACTGCTGCAGATGAAAAAAACGAACTCTGGTCGATTGATAAAGAAAAGCGTGTAAGTGTTTTGGTTAAGGAAGTTGATGGCAAATTATTGAACGGTCCTAATGATTTATGGATACATCCTACGGGAGGTATTTATTTTACTGATCCCTATTATCAAAGACCCTGGTGGACCCGGCAATCATCTGAGTTAAAAGGAAAGTATGTTTATTTTCTACCTGCCGGAAGTTCCAATCCTATAGCTGTTGTTACAAATCTTAAAAGCCCTAACGGTATTATTGGCACTCCCGATGGCAAATACCTTTATGTTGCTGACATTGGTGACAGCAAAACCTACAGGTATACTATTGAAGCAGATGGTAAATTGTCAGAAGAAAAGCTGCTGATAAATATGGGCTCGGATGGAATGACCATAGATAATAAAGGCAACATATACCTTACCGGTAAAGGAGTTACCATTGTTGACCCAAATGGAAAAATTATTGAAAACATACCTATTGATGCTAAGTGGACTGCCAACGTGACTTTTGGGGGACGTAGAAAAAACATGCTTTTTATTACCGCATCA
>JBBQVY010000316.1:0-4871 GCA_038211085.1 Chitinophagales bacterium
TCTACAAATATCAATTCGAAGTTGATGCCCTCTAATGCACTTTCCACAGCATCCACCATAGGGTTAATGTTGTCCTCTTCATTCATTACCGTAATAACCACCGATAATTCAGTCATAGTAAAAATTAATGAACAAAGTTAACAGGTATAAATTAAGTGGGAGAACCAGGAAGGCCTTATACATCAATTTGAAAACATTAAAACATCACCATCAACCGATTAAGATTTTAACGGGTTTGCTTTACTAACTGTTCAACAGCATCCCTGTAAGTTTCGCCTATCGGCAATTCAAGATTATCTAAAAAGACATTGCTTTTTCTAACAGCCGTTATACTACTTATTGCAACCATAAACGACTTATGAATACGTATAAAAAGTTTTAATGGAAGTTGCTCTTCCATAGACTTTAAATTGCTTCTGACAAGAACAGGCTGGGCATTACCCGTCAAATGAATTTTGATATAATCTCTGACTCCTTCGATCCAAATAATATCAGAGAATTTTATTTTGAGCTGGCTATAATCAACATTTACAAAAAAATAATCTGCTTCGGCCTTAACAACCGCTGCATATTTATTCAGCTTTAATTCATATAACTCCTTTGCCCTGTTACAAGCTATTATAAACCGATCAAGGGCTACAGGTTTCACCAGGTAATCTACTACCGCCAGGTTATATCCTTCTAATGCAAACTCTTTGTATGCTGTTATAAATATTACCAGGGGTCGCGTTTGAAGCGTAGAAACAAATTGCAACCCCGTTAACCCCGGCATTTGTATATCAATAAAAATGAGGTCTACGTTTTGTTCCTCCAAAACCTTAAGCGCATCAAAAGCATTTCGGCATGCTGCGATCAATTCAAGGTAAGGCACTTTGCTAATGTTATCCTGCAACAACCTTAGGGCCAAAGGCTCGTCATCAATGGCAATACATTTCATTTATGCTAACGTTAATTGTAAGTCAATAATAAACCATCCATCCTTTTTATTTGTGGTTAATATATGTTTGTTGGGATACAACAATGCAAGCCTTCTTTTTACATTGGTCAATCCAATGCCCGAGGTTTTATCTTTTATTGTTACAGTCTCTTCAAACTTATTTTTAACTGTAAAACTAAGTTGGTTGTTTATTACTGATAGATGTATGTAAATCTCAGGGTATAACAAACCCCCACCATGTTTAAAAGCATTTTCAACAAAGGGGATTAGCAGCATCGGCTCAATTGAATGCCATGCTTCCTTAACATCAAACACTACATTTATTGCAAGTTCATCTCCATACCGCTGCTGTTGCAAATCAATGTAAGCCTGCAAATATTCTGCTTCACTTTTTACAATCACTTTCTCTTCATCCGTTTCATACAACATGTATTGCATAAGCGACGATAACTTCATTACTGTTGGTTCCAGGTCATTGCTTTTCATTCTAACAAGTGCGGCAATATTATTAAGTACATTGAAAAGAAAATGTGGATTGATTTGCGATCGCAAAAAGGATAATTCTGTCTTTACGTTTTCGTGTTGCAATATGGCTGCCTGCTGGTCGAAAGTAATTTTATCTGCTACCATTTTATACAACATACTTACCAGTATAGTAAATAAAAAGGGAATGATATTATGGCCTGAAGATGTAAAAAAATTAAAGGCATGATTAGGCACAAATGGCTTGAATAAGGCCCCATGAATAAACATGATGAAGACAAAAGCAGCAAGTAAGGTAAGCAGGTATGCAACATATTTTCTCGTATAGAACAAGGCCTTCATTAAGACCAACGCGTTCAGGTAGAATAAGCCCATCCAAAGAAAATTGGTGATGGTGTTAAGCTTCTGAAAAGCAAGCTCTTCGGTGGCTTTTGCAGTTGAGTAATCAGAACTAAAAATATAGGGCAACAAAAAAATAATTGCCCATGCTATAAAGTGCATGAGCAATATAAAATTCCTGTTTATTTTAACATTCAAATTCATGAGGCTTATCATTAATTTACCTGTATTCTTTTTTGTTCGTCTGTTGCCTGGCTTGCCTTAGGCTTTGCTTGCTTACCAAACCTGTACACAAAAGCTATATTGGCAACCTGTGTATCCCTGCTCCTGTTTACCATCGATTGCACGTCCTGGAAGTTCTGTATTTCCCTGATGGTTTGGGTATAAAAAATATCCCTGACATTCAATTTAAGACTTGCTTTGTTATTCAATAAACTTTTTGAGATACCGGCTGAAACCTGGCCAATTGGTAAAGAGAGTGCCTGGCCTTCATCCCTGTTTCGGCTGGCATACTGGCCTGATATTTCAGCCGACCATCCATTTTTAAAACTGAATTGGTTGTTGATGTTTAACTCCAGTGTAATCTGTTTGGCATCAAGCGGAAAACCATTAATCTCACCTAAATATTTGTTTTGATAAAGGTTAGCATAGAATATGCCAGTATACCATTTTGCAAAAGGAATGGTGGCACTTTCTGCTATGCCTACATTGTACCGGGTACCAATGTTGCCGATACTGCGGATGATAAGTGAATCGCTGTGAATAAGCGTTTCATTCATCATGTTATTGATAACGCTATAATTTAAAGTGGTAGTAAGCCTGTTTTTATAAGTGTGACTTATTTCAAAATTATTGCTGATTTGCGGTTGCAGGTATGGGTTACCGGCCATACGCATATACTTATCTATAATCGAAACAAAAGGGTTTAGTTGCTGGTAAGCCGGCCTGTCAATTCTTCTGCCTGCAGACATGGCAAACTGGTTGTTTTCATTTAACTGGTAACTAATAAATGCCGTAGGAAAAAGGCTGATATAATTACGTTTAAATGTTGAATCCTGTTGACCATTGTAGGTAGTTTGCAGTCCCTGGTAGTTGGTATTCTCTGCCCGAAAACCTCCCTGCACCATCCAGTCTCCAAATTTTTTATTCAGATTAAGATAAGCAGCATTTATGTTTTCGCTATAATTAAAAGCATTGCTCATAGAATCCTGCAGCTTGTTTTGCAGTGTATAAAACAGGGAGGTATTGTTTGTTTTTACAATGCTGGATTTAACACCTGTTTCTAATTTTAAACCATTAGACAGCATTTGCGAATAATCAATGCGACCAGAGTAAATATCAATATTAAGCGGTAAAATATTTTTAAGGTAACTGGTAGAAAACAGTTCATCACCCTTGTTATAGCTTGAGCCACTTATTTCCTGGTTACCAGCAAAGTCGTAATGCAGGTAGTCAAGGTTCGCTGTAACATCCTTCTTACTATTATCAAAAGAAGTATGCAGGTTAAGGTTCAATGATCCATTTTTCCACGTATTACTAGTTGCACGTATGGTTCGTTCTATAGATGAGATATTGTTGTTGGCATCTTTAAAATAGCTGGTGGTAAAACCATTTTGATTTTGAGGCGCCATAAATCCAGAGGAAACAAAACCAATAGTAGTTGTGGGATTGATGAAATAATCCAGGCCCAGCTTCAGGTTGTTATTTTGAGATTGACTATAGTTTTTTGTAACCTGGTCCAGCTCGTTTAATTTATTTCCAGTAGCGTCTATAAAGCTTCTTTGCACATCCACATTCATAAAGCCTTTGTTTAGCAGGTAACCGTAATTAAGAAACAAATTGAGTTTCGCGTTTCTATAATTAAGCATGATGCTATTATTTAATTTAGGATACACGCCCTGCCCATAGCTAAGTGTTACGCTTCCGTTTAAGCCTTGTGTAATTGTCTTTTTTGTTTTAATATTTATTACCCCTGCATTGCCCGAGGCATCATATTTAGCGGAGGGGTTGGTCATAATTTCAATCTGGCTTAACTGGTTTGCGTTCATGTTGCTTAACAACCCTGCCAGTTCTGTGGGGCTTAAGTACGATGGTTTGTCATCGATCATTACCAATACTTTCGGCTTGCCTTTCAGGCTGATGTTGCCGTCTTTATCAACCGTTACGCCCGGGCTTTTTTCAAGCACTTCCAATGCCGTTGCGCCCACGTTAGTTACAGATGCGTCCACATTTACCACCATGCGATCAAGCTTTTGCTCTATAAAAGGTTTTTTAGTTGATACGGTTACATCGCTGAGCATTTTGGGTGCGGCCTGTAAAACAATAGCATCAAACGTTTTTATAAGTAAGGAGCTATTAAGTTCAAATACATTTGAATTGAGGTTGGAAAAATTAATGGCTGATGCGTTAATGTAATAACTTCCAAAAGGAATGTTTTCGAATGAGAAATTACCTGCCTCGTTTGTAATTGCTGCTTTAATAAGAGAAGAATCTGCTGCTTTCATTATAGAAACGGTGACGGATGCAAGTGGTTTCTTTTGGTTGTCTGCAACCATCCCTGAAACCAATGAGGAGGTTGTTTGAGAAAATACCTGAAGCGATAAAATGCTTACAAGAAGGAAAGTTGCTATGGCCTTTTTCATATACATGTTGTTTGAGATGCAAACGTATTTTATAGAAAAAGGGCAATTCCTGAAATGATGCAAACTCCAAAAAGTTTGCTGTCAACCTCGAATCTGGCAGCGTTTTATGGGCTCCAACTTTAGGAAATTAGTATTTATAAAAGGCGAAGGAGATTGTAATATAGCTTTGACTGATAAATTTTGAAAGCGGTTAGCTGGCTTACCCAACGAGGTTAATGAATTAAACAGGAATCACGTTCCTGTTCTTATTGAGGCGTATTTGATCGGGAACAGAATCCATAATCTCCGTTTTAAGCACATCTATCAATCGCTTCTTTACAAAGTCGCGGTGTACCACCATGCTCACTTCACGCATGGGGGAAGGATTTCTAAAGCGCCGCACCAGTTGTTGCTGGTTGCTGTTAAGATCGTAAGTAGCCAACTGTGGAAGAACCGTAATCCCATCGTTTAATTCAACCATACGACGCAGG
>JBBQVY010000317.1:0-4861 GCA_038211085.1 Chitinophagales bacterium
CAGTACAAATTACTGCAAGTAGCAATAAAAGTTTATATTTCATGATATTGTTTTTAAGAGGTTGTTATTTCGTATAAATCACATCAAATCGTCCGTCTGTTACTTCTATTTTATTTTTTGTTACAGTATCAATAGCATTAAAGTTAAAAGTTCCAGCTATTTCTGATTTGAATGGATCATGATAAGTAATAATTAATTTACCATTAACGGTGTCATTTGTTTTGTAAAGCCTGTTGTTCCAGAAAACAGCTCCGGTGCCGGTATTTATACCGTTTCCTAAAAAAACTGTATTACTGTTTTGCAAGTTCAAGCTATCCACAAATAAAACCACAAGCCATTGACTCCTTAATTCCGCAGCAACTCCTAATGAATACTTATTTTGAATTTTTTGATAATATGCATTTCCAATATATCCTTCATTAACCGTACGATTAGAATAAGAAGCATGAGCTGTATAAGATTTGCCATTAATTAGACAACCAAAATTTCCAGCGCCATTGGATGTTAAAGGAGGCAACGAAACTTCCTGAACTTTGGTACAGGCAAACAAATTCAAAATACAAACTAAAAAACCTATTTTAATTCTTTTCATAACCTTGTATGTTAATAGTGTTATTCAATAAATGTTTATACTTAAAGTTTTACTTTAGCCGGTTTAAGCAACCACATTTTTCCTGTTAAGAAATCAATAAGTAATCCTGGAAAACCTATTAAAAATATATTTGACCAATAAATAGGGTTAATTTTTCTTTTTAGATGGATCTCACGTGCTTCACCATTTTCGGTTAGAAATTTTAATTGCACACCATGCTTAAGAGAATCCTTGCTTAAGTATTTTTTTTTGATTAATAAAATATAAGGAATTGAATCGATCTTATTTCCATTGAAGTATAAAATGGCATTTTCTTTTTGAGTAGTAATTTCAATTCTCTGATTTGAACTACTTAAGATTGTTGCACATGAAGAGGAAAATAAAATTAAAAATAGACCACTACTAACAGCAAGGAAAATGGAGACGTAGTTTTTTTTCATAAAACAGAGTAATAATGTTTAAGAGAATTGGAGGCTCAACAAAACTTTTATATCGGAGGAGATTTATTCATGGCAGTTAGTTTTAGAACAATTATTGATTTATATGCACATCATCCAATATCCATTCCATTTAATCTTTAATAAATTTAAACATTTAATTCTTCTTCTGCAATAGGTATTTTTACCCTATCTTTTGTAGATTTTTTTTGTTATGATCCCCCGTTCATGCTTTTTTTTGTCTGCAACTACAGCACACGCTGCGTGTTAATAAATTAAAGTAAACCTCAATCCAGACTGCTGCTGTATAGATCAACAACCGCCACCAAAAGCTTTTGGTCGAAGCGGGGTCTTCATAGTAAAGCTTTGTGTGTTAGCATGAGACCCTGCGCTGCGTTGCCGGGGTCCCCGCTGCCCACAATGGCTAAGAGTAGGAGACCAGGGCAGGACAAAAAAACACCATGTAGCGAAGAACAAAAAATGCTCCCCGTTTCAATTATTAATATATCGAATAGAATTATTATCTAGTGTATCGAACATCAAACCTTCCTTCCCGTACTTCTACTTTTTGTCCATTACTATTAATGGCGTCAAACCAGAAAGTGCCGGAAACGATTTGATTAACAGTATCGAGTTTTTTTATAAAGAGTTCGCCAGTATATTGCAAGCCATCTGTTTCAAATTTACTTACCTGAATTGGTCCTGTACCGAAATAATCTGCAGAAGCGTTGCCTTTTTTTCTTTGGAGCAATGTATATCTTATACTCTCATTTATTTTGAGGCTATCTGCAAAGACTCCTACGCTAGTCTGTGTACTTCCTCCTCCAGGTTGAGAGCGGCCAATTAGTACAAAATAATATCCACCATTAGATCCAGGGCCTAAATATTGAAAGTTCGATTGTAAAGATCCACCGCTTAGTTGTGCCCCCCCGGTTTAAACACTTCCCCATTTACCAGGCAACCAAAAGTATTTGCCCCGGTTTGGGTTTCTGGTGGTAGTTGGTCAACTGGGTTTGTGGGTTTACTTTTTTTGCAACTGCTGCTAAGTAATGCAAAACTTAAAAAAATTAGACGAAGATTTTTCATGGTTGAATAATTGATTTGATAAAGTATATTAAAGTATATGTATACTAAACCTTTTAAATTGAATAAAAAAGAAAATGATAGGATATTTATATTATCTTTTTTAGTAGTGATATTTCAGGTGACGCACATGTACAAAAACTAAAATATGGTACCCGGTTCTTTTCTAATGGCGCAAAAATATAATTCATCCGGTTAATAAATTCGGTATTGATTTCATTTTGCGCGAATGAAGAAAAAGAAAGAACGCAGAATAGGAAGAACAACCGGAGTTGTTTGGTAAAGGTGTGTTTCATATTATTGGTTTTGATTTAAATTCTAAATAATTCTATTTTGTATAACGTACATCAAATCTGCCTTCACGTATTTCTACTTTTTGCCCACCTCCATTAACTCCATCAAACCAGAAAGTTCCCGAGACAATTTGATTAATACTATCTAATCTTTTTATTAGGAGTTCGCCTTTATAAATTATTTCTTTAGTCTCGTAATACCGATCTGAATAATTGAGGCTTTTCCCACTATATTGACCGTAGGAAAAACCTTTTTTGGCTTTATCAAGAATAAGTCTTAAACCTTCAAAGATTCTTAAACTATCAGTAAACAAACCTACACTTGTTCTCGAATCACCACCGCTTGGTTGATTAGCAGCAACTAATCTGAAATAATAGCCTCCATTAGCGCTATTTCCCAAAAATTGATAATTGCAACTCAATGAACCCCCAGTTAGTTGTGCCCCCTCGGTTTAAACACTTCCCCATTAACCAAACATCCAAAAGTGTTTGCGCCAGTTTGGGTTTCAGGAGGTAGCTGGTCAACGGGGCTTGTAGGTTTGTTGTTTTTACAACTGCTGCTTAATAGTACCATACTTGCAACAAGGAGAAGAAGATTTTTCATGATTGGCATTTGAATTAGTAAAACAGATGTATGTTACTCCTATTTTATAAATAATAATGCTAAATAAAGGCATTTTTTTATGAAATTTTTGTAGATGTTGTAAGTCAGATTATTATAACCACCATTACCGGTTTTATTAGCAATTGACCTGTTACTTAATTAAACCTTTACCCATTTACGATCTTGAATGATGATCAAAACATTGGTTAGATGTGCTGCAAGGCATTTCGTTTACAAATAAGTTGCTTTATTCATTCCTCTCTTTCCTCTCATCACTTTCATTTTTGAGATCAGTAATTAAAAAGTATTTTGTTCGTTCATTAAAATATAGCAGGTGCCTGAAGTTCTTGTAATAAATAACATCTCTAAAAACTACGGTAAAATCCAGGCACTAAACAACGTTTCCTTTAGTGTACCAACAGGCTGTGTGTTTGGCATTTTAGGACCCAATGGTAGTGGCAAAACCACCCTGCTTGGTATTGTAATGGACGTACTAAAAGCTACCAGTGGAACCTTTACATTTTTTGGTGAACCCGGCAGTGCAGCCATGCGCCGGCAGGTGGGTACCTTATTGGAAACGCCCAATTTTTACCAGTATTTATCCGGCGAACGCAACCTTGAAATTGCTGCTGAAATAAAAGGAAAAGGCAAGGGTGACATTGTTAATGTGTTGAAAAAAGTTGACCTGTATGAAAGGCGTACCAGTAAGTTCAGCACCTATTCGCTGGGTATGAAACAGCGGCTGGCCATTGCTTCGGCGTTGTTGGGCAATCCAACGGTGTTGGTTTTTGATGAGCCAACAAATGGGTTGGACCCTGTGGGCATTGCCGACATAAGGAAACTGATTGTGCAACTGGCTGGCGAAGGCAAAACCATCATTATGGCAAGCCATTTATTAGATGAAGTAGAAAAGGTATGCACGCATGTAGCCATACTTAAGAAAGGTACTTTGTTAACCGCCGGGCATGTTGATGATATACTGGTTAATGAAGACATCGTGGAAGTAAGCGCTGCAGACAATGTAAAATTGCTGCAAGTATTACAGGCAATGAATGGGTATACTACTCTAAAGCAACAACCAAAAGTGATACAGATATTGTATCCAACAGGTACTGCGGAGTTGAGTAAGATTAACCGGCATTGTTTTGAAAATGGCGTTGTATTGGATCACCTGAACCTGAAAAAGAAAAGCCTGGAAACGAAATTTTTTGAACTCACCAACCAGTAAAAAATGTTACAGTTATTAAAAGTTGAATGGATGAAGGTTAAGTATTACCGCACTTTCTGGGTGCTGTCGTTACTGTACCTGGTAAGCATATATGGCGTAAACTATGTAGCTTATTTAATACAGAACCAGCGTCCAAAGAAAAACGATATGGCTAACATGCTTATTGGTAATCCTCCCTTTGAGTTTCCGGAAGTTTGGCAAACGGTTAGCTATGTAAGCAGCTTCTTATTGTTCATTCCCGGGTTGTTGATTATTATTTCGTATACCAATGAGTTTAGCTACAAAACCCACCGGCAAAACATAATTGATGGCTGGAGCCGCACGCAGTTTATAAGTGTAAAAATGATGATGACACTGGTGCTGGCTATTGTGTCTACCATTGCAGTTTTTATAACAGCCGCCGGCTTTGGATTGTATGAAAATGCCAGTGGTTTTAGTTTTGAAAAGATTGAATACATCGGTTACTTTTTTATTGAAGCATTGAGTTATTCAGCCGTTGCTTTATTGTTTGCACTGTTGTTTAAAAGATCAGGAATAGCAATTGGTGTTTTCTTTTTGTATGCCCTTGTTTTAGAGAATATGCTTGCTGGATTATTGAACCGCTATGTTTATGATATTGGTCGC
>JBBQVY010000318.1:0-4839 GCA_038211085.1 Chitinophagales bacterium
GCACTGCTACAATAAGAACTACGACAGCAGTGAATATTACTATCAAAAGATGATGGATGGCGGCGCCATCTCGTGGAATAACTATGGCAACCTGCAACACGAGCTGGGAAATTTTGCAATAGCTACAGAAGATTTTAATAAAGATCGCTTCAGGTCTTTTCAAAAAACCTTGCGGGAACCTTACTACTATTTACCCATGCTGGATGTTTATGCAGGCCGCACCAAAGAAGCCATAGCAACCAGTAAAGAAGCCATAGATTTTTCAGGATCAACACCTGGTTTTGGTTGGTACAACCTTGCGCTGGGCCGCAGTTATTTGTACGATGGTCAGTTGGATAGTGCAGAATTAGCCATAAACAAAGCAGGCAATTTTAAAGAAATTCATATAGGTACTACCCTAACACAAAGCCAGTACGATTTTACCGTTAACCTGTTGAAGCTGCAGCTAACAGAAAAGAAAATTGGGCAACAAAAATTTACTAATAAGGGATGGTGGTACTCTCCTGCCTCGTTGTATAACATTGCTTCGTTAAAGGTTGAAAAGATGCTACTGGAATATGTACTCATAAACCAGTTAACTGAAAACCCTGAACGTGACCGTGTGGTGTACGATCTTTTTTGCTCGGAGAGCACCACAACGTTTGATGAAGCTATGTATCTGATTAAGGATTTCAGCCCGGCATATTTCATTAAAAAATACAAGAACTACCAGGAGACTGATCCCCGTCAAAATATAAAGCGTTACTTCTCCTTGTTTACGCATAAAATGGAGTGGACCAATGGTGATGAGCAAAAAGCATTGCAGGGATATGAACAACTGGTAAGAGAAACACTCCTTGATACGGCGAATGAAAAACTATTTTTGGGCAGGTTGTACCAGGGTATGTGCAAAGGCTACAAAGAAAATGGTAATGATGTTAGCTATGATTTTTATACTAACGCCCTTTTTGAAAGATATCCTCAACTGGTCCCATTTGAAAATTTGAAACTTAAAATGCATTTGAATACCTCCGGTGTAAGCGATGCCAAAACAGACCAATTAGTAAAAGAATTAAAGTCGTGCAATATAAATTGGGTTGATGCTGCAGGAGAAAATATTGCCGAAGCCAGTGTTGGTTTTATAAAGCGTGGGGATAAATATGAGGCCACCATTAACGTAAAAAGCGGGACGAATAAAATGGTAGTGTCAGAACAGAAAATGATTTTTAAGGACACTGAGGGTGCCGGCAAAGAGGTAGCACTTCGCATGTTTGGCAAAGGTGGAAGCCTGGTATTTGATCCGGTTGTAGTTAATTAGTTCCGTTTCCATAAGCCTACATTTCTTGTATTGGCAGTTGCCCCTTTGGTTAAACTATAAACCCATACCCTACTAAATTTTATATATCAGCCACCGGCACCCGTTCTGTTGGGTGGACCCCAAATTGTCGCTGTTGGTCAGCCAACGGGTCCCCATTAAGGTGCGACAATTTGGGATGCATACTTTCTGTTTCTTCTCACTATCATTTATTAAATTACCTCCGAAACTTTTCGGCTATGAACGAGCACGCTGAGCTATACATTGGAATTGAAATTGGTGGCACAAAATTGCAGCTGGTTGTAGGCGATAAAAACGCAACTATAATAGATCGGATACGGTGCCAGGTACAAGCCCATGAAGGAGCAGAACATATAAGAGAGCAGGTACAGCATGGTCTTGATCAATTGCTGAAGCGGCATACTATAAAAGCAATCGGGGTTGGTTTTGGCGGACCTATCGACTGGCAAACCGGTGCCATCCAGTTGTCTCACCAGGTAGGTGGGTGGGAAAACATAAACCTTAAACATTGGCTCAATGAAATTTCAGGGTTGCCGGTAGCCGCAGATAACGACGCTAACACCGCTGCCCTGGGTGAAGCAATAATTGGACAGGGAAAAAGTATTGACAAGGTATTTTATATAACCATTGGTAGCGGTATTGGCGGTGGTTTGGTAATGAACGGCTCTTTATACCATGGCCGTGTACCAGGCGAATGTGAGATTGGTCATATACGCCTGACCAAAGCAGGAAACACACTGGAAGAAAGTTGCTCAGGCTGGGCCGTAAATAAAAAAGTAGCCGAAATAATTGCCAAAGAACCCGGTGGGATACTAGCACAACTGGCAGGACAGCATCGGGTGCCGGGGGCTATGCTGTTGCAACCCGCCTTACAGAAACATGATCCCATGGCTTTTCAGTTGCTACACGAAATAGCCGATGATCTTGCCTTCGCTCTTTCTCACGTTGTTCACCTTTTTAATCCCGGCATAATTGTACTTGGTGGAGGCCTTTCTTTACTTGGAGAAACACTGACAAAAGCTATTATTGAGCGCATGCCGCAATACGTTATGCAGGCGCTTCACCCCATACCTCCGGTGGTGGTAGCGGGCCTTACCGAAGATGCTGTTCCAGCCGGCGCATTGCTATTAGCCACCCAGGCGCCGATACTTTCATCACCCAAAAAAACTAACTACAATATGAAAGATTTTGTATCCAACTACATTGCCCAACAAAAAGCTGCGCTTGAAGATTTACCTGTTGAGGAGATTGAACAACTCATCCTCACCTTTCAGCAGGCGCTAAAAAACGATAGCCAGATTTTTGTTTTTGGAAATGGCGGAAGCGCTTCCAACGCTTCGCACTTTGTAACTGATCTTGGCAAAAGTGCTTCGGACAATTGCTACCGCCGTTTCCGGTGCTTGTCTCTCAACGAAAACCTTAGCTGGATAACTGCAATAGGCAACGACTATGCCTACGAAGACATTTACCTGCGCCAGCTTGAAAACTATGCCCGTCCGGGTGATTTGGTAATGGTGCTAAGTGTAAGTGGAGATTCACCCAACCTGGTAAAAGCAGCACAACATTGCAACAAAAACGGCATGCATCTTATAGCACTTACCGGCGGCAAAAAAGGCAGGCTTGCTTCATTAGCCAATCAATGTATTGTAATAAACTCCACCCACTACGGACGGGTAGAAGACTGCCAAATGCATATCTGCCACATGATTTGCTATGCTTTTATAGAAGAAGTTTCCCTGCAAAAAGAAGTATAAGTTTGTTGCTGGGGGTAGCTTTTTCCAGTGCTATCACTAAATACCTTGTGGCACTTCGAAGCTTTTTAAAAGCGATTAGAAACTTTGGTTTGAAACTGAATATCCCATTTGTACTTCAGATAAAGTGATTGCGACGCAAGGATGACCCTATGGAAAACCTCAGTTGATATCGTAAAACAAATTTTAAACAACTCTTAATAATTGGGATTTCGGTTAATGTAATAGTAAATGATTGCTGCAATACCGATGATGGCTAAAAACGAAGCGGCAATCCACCATCTTTTCGGCTTCACCAGGGTTTCTTCAACCACTTCTTCATCCTTTATCCAATCGTTATCAGGAGGGGCAAGTGGTACTTCTTTTATTTTTGGTATTTCTACTTCTTTCTGGTACAGTTGATCAATTGTTATGGCAGGATAATAACGGCTTAATACATTGTCAGGTTCGAAACTTATATCTCCAGTATTATTTTTTACCAGCGTTCCCATGCCTGTCAATTCAACACTTTGTTTGGTGTTCAAATCGTTTTTTAACTTGTACGTAAAATCATGAAAACGGCGGATGGATTCCCACTCCTGCACCTTGAGCTCAGTGCTAACAAACTGGAAAAATTTTTTATCAGCACCGGTAGTCTTTTGGGTAAATTTTATTTGGGGAACGGGGGGATAAATAACTTTTTTTTCAGCATCAATTTTAGCTAAGGATTGCGATAACTGGAACAAGCCAATACCGGGAATACCCACCTGTCTATTTATAATCAGGTATTTATAAAAAAGATCGAACATGTTATTTGCCGGTTTGAGCAAACGAATATACAATTCCTCCCAAAACATTAAAGCCCAACACTTCATATTGGTTCCAGCGCTGGTACTTGTTATTGAAAACATTATTAAACTGTACCCATAAATTTAGCTTTGACATCACTGTAAATTCAACACCAGTATTAAGGTCAAAGGCTGCTTTTGATTTTTGATCGGAGCCTGCCTTATTCCTGTATCGTGCGCCGTCCCATGCAAATAAATCAGTTTTAAATTGAAGGTCTTTCAGAACCTGCCACCTTAACGATCCAGTAACCTCCAATGGTAACAGACCCCATGCTTTTGCATTGTTTTGTAGGCCGGTATATTGACTTATCGTTGCCCCGGCCAACAAAGAAAATTTTTCCTGCACAGTATACCCTACCTCACCGTGAAGACGAAGCGCTTTCATTTCAGGCTCAAATAATGTTACAAAGCTTTTGCCATCAATACTGTCGTTGGCCAGCAATGCAGCATTGGAGTAATTTAAATAAGCAACTTTTGCATTGTAGGTTAAATGACTTCCTGCAGATCCTTTAAATCCGGCATATTGTTCTTTGATCCTTGTATTTAGCAGATTTCCCGGTTGGTTGATCCATGGATTAAATGTAGCCAGGGATTGATAGGTGTTTTTTTGGTAATAACCTTTCCATCCTCCCTGTAAAACAAAACGCTCATCCTTCAATTTCACCAAAATATTAAAGTTGGGCAGCAGGTTAAACTTTTGGTTATCCCACGATGGAATGAACCCGCCGGTAAAATTAAAGTTGGGCGATTTAAATAAAATTTCAGGTGTGATGTAGTATAGGTTGTTCTTGGTTTTGCTACCATCAAAGCGCTTTAAGGTGGTAACATCGGCCACAAAGCCCAGGTTAAATCCAAACACCTTACCAAAGGTTTTACTCAACGGCGCATTTACCAATACAGTAGTTTCCTTGCCTTTATTATTGTCCTGGAAAAAGTTTACATCAAC
>JBBQVY010000319.1:0-4838 GCA_038211085.1 Chitinophagales bacterium
AAAAATTTGCCTGTGACGGTCAGAAAGAGGAGAATTGATAACGAGCACCATTCTTTCGTCCTGCTGGGGTCTCCTTCAAAAGTCATATTGACGTTTGCCAAGGGACCCCGGCATAGCTGATGAAGCAAGCACAAGCGTACAAGTGTGCGACGCAACAAAAGGATAATATAAGTTCTGAGGCTGGGTACAAAAGAAAACTATACATTCTGTTCTGCTGGTGTCTTCTCAAAGGCCACGTTTTGCCAAAAGACCCCGGCATAGCTGAACTCTACATTAGACAAAGCCGTTGATCTCTGCTACCGCCCTCAACCCTTCATAAACGAGACGAAGCGGATAGAGTATTTGTTTGAGTTGTATGATAGGTATGTGGGCGGGATGTTTGTGGAGGGAATTCAAAAGTAAAAAGTAAAAAAGTAAAAAGTGTTTAGCTCCATAGGAGTATCCTGTTAGAAACTTATAAATTATGGATGCGAAAAAAAGGAAAGCCAACGAAACCGAATTTGATTGATGGTCAGTCGATGATATGGGAGGCAGAATTTACTATTTTGAAATAAATGGTAAATTTGGATGGAAAGCAAAGTATTTAAAGAGGTTGATAAGGATGAAAAAACAATTAGATTTTGGCAGGAGATATACGACGAAAGAAACATTCTTAGAGAAGTTCATGAAAAGTACCCTTTTGCTAAAGGGCATTAAAAAATATAAAATGACAACTAAAAAAATAATTTCCGGTAAACTGCTTGCATATCTTCAGCATCGCACACCATTGACGGAAGTAGTCTCCTGGGCAGAACGGGCTCTTTTTGGATGCGTCATATAAAGATGCCCCCTCCCACACAATCAGAAACATTCTTGCTCAACTTGGAACGGCAGATGTGAAAGCTTTTGGACTTGAATGGAGCGATTTTGAAAAGATCATGGAAAGTTTAGGCTTTAAACTGGAAGTAAAAGCTTTGGAAGTAGCTTAAGTATATGCTTCGCTTCAAATAATACTAAAAGCCCGGCAGGTAGCTACGAAGGCCGCACCTGGTGCAAACTCTATCTGGTCTGAGAGTTACTATCCCCATTTAAATTTTCAACGGTCTTTAAAATTGTAGTCGGCCCTTACTTTTTAATTGTTACCTCTTGAATCTGGTAGATTGATTGAACCTGCCTGATATAAAATGCGATGAAATGCAAAACAAACAGGTTAAAAATTAGGATATTAATTTTATAAATATTACGTTTAATAACCTAAAAGTGTTCAAGCATTAAATCTTTAATCATGAAGCCAAACAAAGACCTTCTCATCGTGCTGTTTGTTACTTTTTTATTCGCCAGTTGTCAAACTGGAAATGATTCTACAGAATTGAAGACGATAAATTCAAAGATTGATAGCAGTTATAGCCAGGTTGCCGATCTAACAATGGAACAGTTTAAGATTTATAATGAGACCTTTAAAAATGATAAGATCACGGCTGCAATTCAGGAGTATAGTAAAGCAAAAACAACCGTTGACAAAGACCGGATTATAGAAGCATTAAAACCGGCAGAAGATGGGCGGCCCCATGGTGATGTAAATACTATAAAGGAGAAAGGAGGAATAGATTTCATACCTTTTAACACGGTCTCCGGCAAAGAAGATTTTGATTTGGCAATTCGTACTAATAACGTAGTTGCCAGTCAGGTAAAATTGATGAACAATTACTTTGGCGAACTTAATAAGCAGACGTTAGACGCAGTGGCGTTCTATGAAAATTTAAGCAACGAAGATAAAGCCAAATACTTTTCCAATCAGGCTCAGCTACAACCCGTACCTGATTATATTCAGCGACAAATTGGTAGAGAATTTCAGCGTGCCTATCTTTTGCAGCGACTACAAATTGTGGAACTATTGCGACGCCAGTTTTTGCAGAGAAGGTTCGTTAACGAGTTTCCGCAAGGCTTTAGGCAGAACCCTCAAACTGCAGTTTTATACGATGACAAACAATTTGATTTAAAAATAAACAGGAAGAAAAGTTTATGAAAAAAAGGATGATCGCTTTGTTTGCAAGCATCATTTTTTTCCACCATATTGTGTGCACTATTTTGTATAATGCACCCATTAATCCCCTCACAAATTCTTACCAGTCGTACGTCACCAATTACATAGACCCGTTATTTGCCCAACGATGGCTGTTGTTTGCTCCTGAGCCTGCGATAAACGATTTGAAACTCTGGTACAGAATTAAAAACAATAATCATTGGGAAACGTGGCTTGACCCTTTACAACCCATCCTGGTCAAACACCAGAAAAGGCGGTTCACCTATAACGCGAAGTTGCTTTATGTGTATGGTAACATAGCACGCGATCTGAATATAAAAAACTTATTGATAACCTCTGAATTTCCATGTGCTGGCACTGATAAGATATGCCTGGAAAGGGTTAGTGATAGTTTGCTGGCCTCCCCAGAATTTACACTGGCAAAAAAATATGTGAAGCAGGATATAGCCAAATACTTCCCCCATAAAAGGGTTGACAGTTTGCAAATTATGATCATACAGCTTTACCCTAAACAATTTTCTGAAAGGCATAGCAACAAGCCTTTTGGTTATGCTCACTCCGTAGAATTTAAGCCCATCTCATTTTAAAATTTTAAATGGGAAAAGATGAGAATTGCAGTGGCAAGTATAATAGATAAAGGTGTTAATATCTTAACCGAAAATATTAGCCACCCGCATACCATTCGTTTACTAAGGAAACTGGTGTACACATGGTTCCTGGTAAATACATTAATACTATTGCCTGCAGCCAACGAATTTTGGGGAGAGAACGCGCTGATACCTGTTATTGATCGTTCTGTTATTGACCATAATGAATGGTCTTGTCTTTTGAGCTTCAAGTTTTTTTCACCCTATTTTCAATTATTTATTGCAGCACAGATCATCTTATTGATACTAGGTATTCTTTGTGTTTACCCCAGAATTGTAAGCATTTTAATTTATGTAGTAACAATAAATCTTGATAACAAGGCCCACGTAATACTAGACGGTGGAAACAATCTATTACACATTGTTATGATCTACCTGGTTTTTATGGATCCTACCCTGGCCCAGAACAGGTATAAAAATGCTACTTTAAATCAGGTTAACAATAGTTTGTCAAACCTTGGTTTTTATTTAGTTCGGTTGCAACTGGTAATGGTATACATGGTTTCAGGTTTGGGAAAAGTTAGCGGAGAATTATGGCAAAACGGCACTGCGTTGTACTACACGTTGAATGTAGATGAGTATTCACATCCCGTGGCAAAGAAACTTATTTCAGACTATCCTTTTATTTCTGTTCTGGGTTCCTACGCCACTGTTTTATACCAGGTTTCTTTTCCATGGCTGGTGTGGAACAGAAAGGTGAGGCCATATTTATTAGCCTTTGGCACCTTCCTTCATATCCAAATTTCGTTTGTGATGGGCTTGTTTATGTTTGGCTTTGCCATTGCAGTCGTCTACTTCAGTTTTATGACCGATAACCTTGCGAGAAGAATACTTAATAGTAAGGATGTATTAAAGCTTTACTATAAAACATACTTAGAGACAAGGCGGTCTCATACTCGTGTTGCTCCAGGTGTTAGTGAAGGGGAACGGGATGTGATGCCCGCTTTGCCAGGAAATTCCTCCCCTAAATAAAGCGGGGTTGTTCGGGTGTCTTTCGCAGAACCTGTCCGGTAACCAGGAATAAACTCGAACGCAGGATAAAGGGAGGTCTTAACCATTATTCAGGGAATTACGAAACATGTCTGGAATAACGAAAATGCATACATCCTGAGCTTAATTACATTGCCCCGACGGGCAAACGACCGCGAGAATTTGAATGCACCCGGTTGTTACAGGATTAAGCAGTCGTTAGTTTTATTCAGTTTTTATTCCAATAAATTTTTAAGTTTTTAGAAGCACGGCCCGCGGCAACAATGTCTGGTTTGCCATCTGCATTTAGATCAAGTACCTGCAGGTCTTCAGTAGCAATGCCATTGTCGTCTATCCAATAGGCATCCCATTCATCACCTTTAATGCTCCGCGGAACATACATTTTAATTCCTGTTTTATTCTCCACATTGGGAACCCTCCAGCCTGCTATCACCTGGTCTCTGCCAATGTTTAGTAAATCGGCAGTAGCTAATGCATGACCATCCTTAAACTGTTCATCCAGAACTTTGCGAACCGTATTTTGACCGCTTATATAAACAACCACTGCATTACCATGCATAGGCTCTATGGTGGCGATAAATTGATGTTTGCCAAGATGCCCTATTCTTACTTCACCGGAAGCCCGATCCATGCCTGGCAATTGATTTACATTTCCAGCATCCCCACTAAAGTCTTCATTAAGCTTTACACCCTCTTTACCTGCAATAAAAACTTTGGTGCTTTTACCGGTTTTATCTTCCATTATGGCAAGGTTATGTGTAAGATGCATGGAGCTGTCTATAGTTGCAACGGTCCATGCACTTCGGGGGTTTATAGGGAACTTGTACGCCATCACTTTAACTCCTTCACCTTCTCCATTTTTATTGCCTCTGCCGTGGAGTGGGACCACTACAAGAAAGAAATTGCCCTCACCTGATTTTACCCATTGCATCCGGTGAATGGTGGGTTCGTGATGTAATTCAACCGCATCCCAAAGCTGTGTGGGATCTTTTGGCCGGATAAGATAATGTACCGACCCGGATTTTGTAAAATCAGACGTTTCTCCCGGGTTCCATTGTGCACCCACTGCCACTTCCACTTTGCCATCACCATCAAGGTCGCGGGCAGCTATACAAACATTGTCGTTCGCCGTTAGATTGTCAGCCATTACAAAACGTTTCCAGTCGCCATTTCTGTAC
>JBBQVY010000320.1:0-4803 GCA_038211085.1 Chitinophagales bacterium
GGCAGCAAAACGTGGGATAAGGCCAAGCAATTTGCTTACACACAACCGGAACTTACTCACCAGTTGCTTCAAAAAATTACCAGTATCACGATTGATTATTTAAAGGCACAATTAAAGGCCGGTGCTGATACGGTGCAGGTATTTGATAGCTGGGCAGGGTCTCTTAGCCCTGAAGATTTTAAAACATTCGCGCAGCCATATTTGTTTCAAATTGCCGATGCGGTAGCGCCACACGGACCAGTTATTCTATTTCCAAAAGGCACCTGGCATGCTATAGAAGATTTAAGCAGAAGCTCGGCAAGTGGCCTTGGTATTGACTGGACCATCACGCCACAACAGGCACGTGCCTTTGCTGGCGACAGGGTTACGCTTCAGGGTAATTTCGATCCATCAAAATTGCTGGCGCCCATACCTCAAATTAAAAAATGGGTAAAAGAAATGATAGATGGTTTTGGCACACAACGCTACATAGCCAACCTGGGTCATGGCATAACACCCAATGTACCCGTTGATCATGCAAAAGCTTTTGTGGATGCGGTGAAGGAGTATTCTTGTGAGTAGTGAGTGGTCAGTTGTGAGTGGTCAGTGGTCAGTATTGAGTAGTAAGACAGGATTTAATTATGTTTAGAGGGATTTATTTCTTAAACTAAAAATCCTTTTTATGTTTTTACAATTAGCCCACACAAAACTTGATGTATACCAACAAACGCGACTTTTCACCTTAGAATGTTATAGAATCTCAAAACTATTACCGGCCGATGAAAGATTTGGTATGACATCACAACTACGAAGAGCGGCATTATCTGTTCATTTGAATTTGGCAGAAGGAGCCTCAAGAAAGTCCTTGGCTGAAAGAAAACGATATTACGAAATTTCAAGAGGTTCATTGATTGAAGTTGACACTGCCATTGACATTGCTTGTGAATTGAAATACTTTTCAATAACAGAAGTCGAAATTTTAGGCTATAACATCATAAAAACATTTAAATTATTAACAGGATTAATCAGCTATGAGTAACCCTCTCACCACTCACCACTCACCACTCACCAAAGAAGCTTGGATCTCCTTCATACACCAGTTGCAAAATGACATTTGCGCTGCCCTTGAGCAGGCTGATGGTAAAGCAACATTTTTTGAAGATAAATGGGACCGGCCTGAAGGGGGTGGTGGAAAAACCAGGGTAATTGCCAACGGAAATGTTTTTGAAAAAGGGGGCGTAAACACTTCCATTGTATTTGGGGAAGTAACGGATGCCATGAGGTCGCAATTAAAAATTCCGGCAACTTCAGAAGGCGGTGAGTCTTGGTTTGCCTGTGGCCTTTCGCTGGTCATTCATCCGTCAAATCCGTTTGTTCCAACGGTGCATGCCAACTACCGCATGTTTGAATTGTACAATAAAGAAGGAAACATTATTGATTGTTGGTTTGGTGGTGGCACTGACTTAACTCCTTATTATTTATTCGAAGAAGATGCCATTCATTTTCACCAGGTTTATGAAAATGCCTGCGACAAATTCGACCCCACCTTCTACCCAACCTTTAAACACGAATGCGATAACTATTTTGTTAACTGGCACCGCAACCAGGAACGCCGTGGTATTGGTGGAATATTTTACGACTATCAAAAGCCGTCGGCTGAAAAGGATGTAAACTTTTGGATGAGCTTTGCAAAAGCATGTGGTTATGGATTTATTGATGCTTACATCCCGATAGTTAATGAGAGAAAAAACTTATCATACACGGCAGAAAACAAACACTGGCAAGAGATACGCCGGGGCCGTTATGTTGAGTTTAATTTAGTCCATGACAGGGGTACCATATTCGGTTTAAAAACCAACGGCAGAATAGAAAGTATCTTAATGAGCCTGCCTCCTACTGTTCGGTTCGAATACAATTACCAGCCACAAACCGGCAGTCCTGAAGATGACTTGTTACAGGCTTGCCTGCACCCAAGAGAGTGGCTGAAGGATACACCAGAAGTTCACTTTTAGACAAATTAACAGGGTTAAATTTTGGTTGATTTTAAAGTAAATTTGATTAAACATTTTCTAATGAACCTCGCAGAAAAAAAAGAGACATTAATGCACATTGTTCAAGATGCCGATGATAAACTTACGGACTTAATAATAGCGCTTGCAAATGAATACAACGATGCGGATGTAGAATATACAGATGAAGAATTAAGTGTTTTCGAAGAAAGAAAACTGGAATTTTTCAATAGTGATAAAGAGGGAAGTACCGTAAAAGAAGCACATGCCAGGATTCGTAGAAATTATAAGAATGGAATATAAAATTATAATTTCTACTGCTGCCGAAAACGATACATACGAAGCTTATGTCTATTACGAACAAGAGCAACCAGGATTGGGAGAGCGTTTCCTAACAAAATTGACTGAATTCTATCTTAAACTACAACAGCATCCTACCTATTATTCATTCGTCTCTGTAGAAAAAACCATCCGGGCCTTTCTTTAAAAATATTCCCTTTCAAAATTATTTTCCAAATAGAAGGTCTGGAGATTTACGTTTTCGCAATTCATCATTTTCGTAAACATCCAAATCAATTTCTAAAAAGATTTTAAATGTATTTACAAAGAAGAAACCGAATTCTAAGGCAAAATAGTTCAATAAGAAGCCTGGTTGCCGAAACCATATTAACTCCAAACGATTTTATCGTTCCGTTGTTTATTGATGAAGGTGAAAATGTCGAGATAGAAATTGCCTCGATGCCCAATTACTACCGGCGAAGCATCGATCAAACCGTAAAAGAGGTGAAAGAATTATGGAGGCTTGGCATTAAGTCTGTACTTCTTTTTATAAAATGTAAAGACGAGTTTAAAGATAATACCGGTACAGAAGCCTGGAACAAAGATGGCCTCATGCAGCGGAGTATTAAAGCAATAAAAAATGCTGTGCCTGAGATGTATGTAATGACGGATGTGGCACTCGACCCGTATTCAAGTTATGGGCACGATGGCATAGTAAAGGATGGTGAAATTGTAAATGATGAAACCGTGGAAGCGTTGGTTAAAATGAGTATCAGCCATGCCGAAGCAGGTGTAGACATGGTAGCACCCAGCGATATGATGGACGGCCGCATTTTCGCCATTCGCCAGGGTCTTGAACAAAACAATTTTACGAAAGTGGGCATCATGGCATACAGTGCAAAATATGCCTCATGCTTTTATGGCCCCTTCCGCGATGCGCTGGACAGTGCTCCGGGCTTTGGCGATAAAAAGACATACCAGATGGATTATGCCAATCGTACCGAAGCGATTAAGGAAGCATTGATGGATGTAGAAGAAGGTGCGGATATTGTAATGGTAAAGCCCGGTCTTCCTTACCTGGATATTGTTCGCGAAGTAAAAAATGCGGTAAATGTACCCGTAAGCGTTTACAACATCAGCGGCGAATATGCCATGATAAAAGCCGCAGCCAAAATGGGTTTGATCGACGAAAACAAAGCCATCATCGAAACACTTACCGCCTTTAAAAGAGCTGGCGCAGATTTAATAGCAACATACTTTGCAAAGGATGCGGCCCGTCTTTTGAACCACTAAGACTCAAAGAACACGAAGGTCCACCAAGGCTTTGTGTTTTTTGCTTCTTTAAGCAATTGTGGCAACAGAAGCTATTGCGGGTCTATCACATAAATTTTGCTTTAATTTTACAACATGAATTCTGAAAAGGAAATATTCGAAAGCATAAAAAATCAAGTTCACAGCATACTACCTGACGCCTCTGTTTTTCTTTTTGGCAGCAGGGCTAATAACACGGTTCATGATGAAAGCGATTGGGATATTCTGATATTAGAACAGTCTGTAGTAGATAGAAAAATTAAAAGAAGTATACATGACGCTTTATATCCGGTTAGTTTAAAAATAGGAGCATTTATAAATATGGTATTGGCAAATGAAAAAGAATGGAATGAAAATCCTTCTTACTATTCACTTCGTCTCTCCATTTCCAGAAAACCAGTTTTAAGTTGAATAACAAATCAGCATCAATACAATTAAAAATTGACAAGGCAAAAACGCTCTTATCGGAAGCTCAGATTTTAGTCGCTCATAAAGGTTACAATAGTATTATCAGCAGGTTGTATTATGCATGCTATCATGCAACATGTGCCTTGTTGCTAACACAAGGCCTCCAGTCAAAAACGCATAAAGGTCTTGTGGTTGTATTTCACAAAGAATTTGTTTTGAAAGGGAATTTTGACTCCGAAAATCTTCGTTTTTTGCAAGGCTATTGCAGGAACGAATGGATGAAGATTACGGCGATTTTGTTGTAATGGATGACCAAACAACCTTCGAGTTTTTAGAACCTGCAAAAGAGTACATCCACTACATTGAACAACTAATCAAAAGCATAAACTGAAGTATCAAACCAAAGAAAAGCAATTGAACTGTGCACGGCAAAGAATTTCTGGCTACGTTAACCCGCTACCTCACAAAGCTGCACAAAGTCTTTGCGTTTCTTTCTGTCTTACCGCCTTCGTGGCAAAACAACTACTATGATCAACAACAGCATAAACTTATTCGAACGGGCGCAACACTCCATTCCCGGTGGAGTTAACTCTCCGGTTCGGGCATTTAAAAGCGTGGGTGGTAATCCTATTTTTATAAGCCATGCAAAAGGCGCTTACCTGTACGATGTGGATGGCAATTATTACATCGATTACATTGCCAGTTGGGGACCTATGATTTTAGGTCATGCTTATGAGCCAACTGTAAAAGCCATCCAGGAATATGCACAATATTCTACATCTTATGGCGCTCCAACCGAGCTCGAAATAAAGATGGC
>JBBQVY010000321.1:0-4780 GCA_038211085.1 Chitinophagales bacterium
AACTTCCCCCCGCCTTCTCATCATTCTCAATCGTTTTGTAATTGGTGGCCAGGCTGTTGACACACTTCCACTCGCATGGTATTTAAAAGACCAATTTAAAATATTAATTCTTTATGGTGAAAAAGAGGATGATGAAATGGAAGCCACTTTTCTTTTAAGCCAATATCCGGGTCTTAGAATGCGAAAGATAAAATGGTTGAAAAGAAGCATTAATCCTCTTGTTGATTTCGTTGCTTTCTTTCAAATATTGTGGACCATTGTAAGTTTTAGACCGCAGATTGTCCACACACATGGAGCAAAGTCTGGCTTTTTTGGCAGGATAGCTGCCTTCATTTTAAGGGTCCCGGTCATCGTTCACAGCTTTCACGGCCATCTGTTTCATTCTTATTTTAGCAGTAAGATTTCATCATTAATAAAAGCCTTAGAAAGGTCACTTTCAAAAATTACGTCAGGGTTTATTGTTCTTAGCCCTTCGCAGTTGGTGGACTTAGTGAATGTTTTTAAAATTCTGCCTTTACATAAGTGTCGCATAATACCACTTGGAATGCAACTTGCTCGAGTTGGAAAGGAGGCCGAAAATAGAAACATTTTTAGGCAGCAATATGGGTTAAGTGGCAAAGACATTGCAATAGGAATAGTCGGAAGGATTGTTCCGGTTAAAAATCATAAATTTTTTATCCAGGCTGTTCAAAAGTTATTAAAAGTGAATGCGGGTAAACCACCCGCATTTTTTATTATTGGAGATGGCGAACTAAAAGGGCAGGTAGAACAACAACTTAACGAGTTGTCGATTCCCTTTTCGCAAGAAATCATAACCCTTGAAAAAAGGGTTGTTTTTACTTCCTGGCTTTCGGATATAAAACAGGTTATGAATGGGCTGGATATTATTGCGCTCACCTCTCTTAACGAAGGAACTCCATTATCAATTATTGAAGCGCAGGCCTACAGTAAACCAGTTGTAGCTACAAACGTAGGCGGAGTAAAAGACACTATGGTAAATTTTGAAACGGGATTTTATGTTGACAGGTCTGACCTGGATGGCTTCTGTACAAAAATTCAATTATTAATGAATGATGAAGCCTTACGCATAAAAATGGGTGAAGCAGGCAGGCATTTCGTTGAGCAAAAATTCTCAAAAACAAGGGAAGTAGAACTAACTAAGGATTTTTATATTTCTTTGCTTTCGAACAAATAAAGGGTCACCAAAAAAGGGTGCTATACAATATGGCAGTTTGTAAGACGTTTCCATATTTAAATCAATTACCTATTATCCCGCCTGCTAAAAAATAAGCACTAATGAAAATTTTTGTTACTGGTACTGCCGGGTTTATAGGCTTTCACATGGTTGAAAAATTAATGGAGCGGGGAGATGAAGTTACCGGCCTTGACAGTTTAAACGAATACTATGATATTTCGTTAAAGTACAGCCGCTTAAACCAACATGGAATAAACAAGGACAAAATCACTTACAACAAACTTGTACAAAGCAGTAAACATTCCAACTACAATTTTATACAACTTGAATTACAGGACCGGGAAAATTTACTTCTTCTTTTCAACAACAAAAAATTTGATGCTGTCATTCATCTTGCTGCGCAGGCGGGTGTACGTTATAGTTTAACCAACCCACAAGCTTACATTGACAGTAATATTCTTGGGTTTACAAATATTATTGAATGCTGCAGGCATCACAACATTAAGCACCTGGCTTACGCAAGCAGTAGTAGTGTTTATGGCTTAAATGGGGCAGTTCCTTTTACAACATCTCAAAATGTTGATCATCCCATTTCGTTATATGCCGCCAGCAAAAAAAGCAATGAGTTAATGGCTCATGTGTACAGCCATCTATTTAATATTCCAACAACCGGGCTTCGTTTTTTTACAGTGTATGGTCCATGGGGCAGGCCCGATATGGCATTGTTTATTTTTACTAAAGCTATTTTAGAAGGCAAACCTATCCCGGTTTTTAATTATGGAAACATGATTAGAGATTTTACATACGTTGGCGATATTGTAGAAGGTTTAAGTAGAGTGATCGACAGTCCTCCATTGGGAAATCCAAACTGGGATCCGCAAAATCCAGATCCTTCAACCTCTACCGGTCCCTATAAAATTTACAATATAGGAAACAACTCTGCCGTTAAATTAATCGACTTCATATATGCGATTGAAGAAGAATTGGGTATTAAAGCAATTTTAGACTTAAAAGATATTCAACCCGGCGACATTCTTGCCACCTTTGCCGATGTTAAAGACCTGGTTACAGACATGCACTACAAACCAGACACAACAATAAAACAAGGCATTCATAAGTTTATTTCATGGTATAAAAATTATTACAACCTGCAATGAAAAATATTTTAATTACCGGCGGCGCCGGGTTTATTGGATCACATGTAATAAGATTATTTGTTACAAGATATCCGGATTACAAAATTGTAAATCTTGACGCACTTACCTATGCTGGTAATCTTGAAAATTTAAAAGATGTAGACTATTTACCAAACTATAAGTTTGAGAAAGTAAATATTCTTGATGCCGATGAACTACAAAGGGTATTTACTGAGCACGATATAACAGATGTAATACACCTTGCTGCCGAGTCGCATGTAGACCGGTCAATACACGCTCCATTGGATTTTGTGTACACCAATATTGTGGGTACTGTAAACCTGTTAAATGCAGCTAAAACCTACTGGGCAGGTGCCTTCGAAGGCAAATTGTTCTATCATGTTAGTACAGATGAGGTTTATGGAGCTTTGGGTAGTACAGGTTTCTTTACCGAAACAACTCCTTATCATCCCAACTCTCCTTATTCGGCTAGTAAAGCTTCCTCCGATCATTTTGTGAGAGCATACGGAGAAACCTATGATCTGCCTTTCGTTATTTCGAATTGTTCTAATAATTATGGCCCTTATCATTTTCCTGAAAAACTCATCCCTCTTTTCATAAACAACATCATTACCAAAAAACCTTTACCGGTTTATGGTGATGGTTTATACACACGCGACTGGCTGTTTGTAAAGGATCATGCAACAGCAATTGATGCTGTTTTTCACGATGGCAAAGTGACCGAAACTTACAACATTGGTGGTTTTAACGAATGGAGAAATATTGACCTGGTAAAGTTGTTAATTAAGCAAATGGATGAAAAATTGGGAAATGAAAATGGTACCAGCGAAGTTTTAATTACCTACGTTAAAGACCGCCCGGGTCACGACAGAAGGTATGCAATTGATGCCTCAAAAATTAATCAGGAACTGGGATGGAAACCTTCCGTTACGTTTGAAGAAGGACTGAGTGAAACCATTGACTGGTACTTGTCAAATCATGAATGGCTCAACAATGTTACTTCAGGAGCATACCAGCAATACTACTCAAATATGTATACAAACAGGTAAGCATGAAAATAGAACAAACTAATTTAAAAGACTGCCTGCTTATAAGAGATTCCGTTTTTAACGATGACAGGGGCTATTTTTTTGAAGCATTTAACAGGGAAAGATTTACTAAGGAAACCGGTTTGCAGGTAGAGTTTGTGCAGGATAACCAATCACATTCTGTAAAAGGAGTATTGAGAGGTTTACACTTTCAAATGGGTGAACATGCCCAGGCAAAACTGGTGAGAGTTATAAAAGGACAGGTATTAGATGTTGCTGTTGACCTTCGTAAAAATTCACCAACTTTTGGACAGTACTATTCAGTTATACTTTCTGAAACTTCGCATACACAATTGTTCATTCCCCGGGGTTTTGGCCATGGATTTTTGGTATTGAGCGATGTTGCAGACTTCTTTTATAAGTGCGATAATTATTACAACAAAGCATCGGAAGGCGGCATTATTTACAACGACCCCGATATTAACATTAATTGGCAATTGCAGACAGATGAGTTGCTGGTATCAGCCAAAGACCAGGTATTGCCACCCTTAAAATCTTACACAAACTTATTTTAACATGAAAGGAATTATTTTGGCTGGTGGATCAGGAACCAGGTTATACCCTATAACAAAAGGAATAAGTAAACAATTAATGCCAGTTTACGATAAGCCCATGATTTATTACCCTTTGTCAGTTTTAATGCTTGCGGGAATAAATGATATTCTTATTATAACCACACCTGAAGACAGCGCACAATTTCAACGTTTGCTGGGTGATGGAAATGAGTTTGGATGCAACTTAAGTTTTGCTGTGCAGGAAGTGCCAAACGGCCTTGCCCAGGCATTTGTAATAGGCGAAAAATTTGTAGGCACCGAGAAGGTAGCTTTAATACTAGGTGATAATATTTTTTATGGCAGCGGCTTTAGTAAACTGGTACAATCGTTTAACGATGTACAGGGTGCAGCAGTATTTGCTTATGAAGTAGCAGACCCCGAGCGATATGGTGTGGTGGAATTTGATAATGATTTTAAAGCCATAAGTATAGAGGAAAAACCTTCAGCACCAAAGTCGAATTTTGCTGTACCTGGTCTATACTTTTACGATAACTCTGTAGTTGAAATCGCAAAAAATATAAAGCCATCTCCCCGGGGCGAATATGAAATAACAGATGTGAACCGGGTGTATTTGGAAGCCGGAAACTTGCAGGTGGGTGTTATGGATAGAGGAACGGCATGGTTAGATACAGGAACTTTTGACTCACTTAGCGATGCATCTGAATTTGTTAGAGTTATTGAAAAGAGACAAGGTCAAAAAATAGGATGCATAGAAGAAGTTGCCTATCGGATGGGTTTTTTAAACCGGGACGAACTAATGAAGCTGGCAGATAAATATGCAAAAAG
>JBBQVY010000322.1:0-4763 GCA_038211085.1 Chitinophagales bacterium
AATAGATAAGCTTAAAGATGTACAGATATTGATGGTATCGGTTATGGATTATAACCTGGTTCAAAAGTTTTATGAAGATTATAAAATTGCTGACTATCCAAATATTACCATGACAAGGGATGGCACTTATGATTTACCCCGTTTTTATGCCATTCATTCTATACCGGATGTATATGTGTACGATAAAAAAGGCAAGTATTTAAGCCATTTTAAGAGTACCATACCTGTTGAAGAGATTGCAGCATTGTTTTAATTCAGATTGATTTTCTTGAAATTTCGGTTTTTACTCCTTTGGTATTTAATTATCTTTGCCCAGCAAATCAATTTTATCTACCTAATAAAAATATTTACATGAAAATTACTGTAGTTGGAGCCGGCGCCGTAGGCGCTACCTGTGCCGACAATATTGCCCGTAAAGAACTTTGCAGCGAACTGGTTATACTCGATATTAAGGAAGGTGTTGCCGAAGGCAAGGCCATGGACCTGATGCAAACCGCTACCCTGCTTGGTTTTGATACCCGTATTACCGGAAGCACTAATGATTATGCTAAAACTGCCGGAACCGATGTGGCAGTAATTACATCGGGCATACCGCGTAAACCAGGAATGACGAGGGAAGAACTTATTGGAATTAATGCCGGTATTGTAAAATCGGTAACTGAGAATCTTTTAAAATATTCGCCTGATGCCATCATTGTTGTTATCAGCAACCCGATGGATACCATGACTTACCTGGCTTTAAAATCAAGCGGCTTACCAAAAAACAGAATTATTGGTATGGGCGGTATTTTAGACAGCAGCCGTTTTAAATATTATTTGTCAACTGCTATGGGCTGCCCTGCAACTGACTTACAGGCCGTGGTTGTGGGCGGACATGGAGATACAACCATGATACCTTTAACCAGATTGGCTACTTACCAGGGCTCACCAGTTAGTAATTATTTAGATGCAGAAACTTTGAAAAAAGTAGCTGCCGATACCATGGTTGGCGGTGCAACACTTACCGGTTTATTGGGCACAAGTGCCTGGTATGCGCCGGGTGCTGCAGGTGCTGCGTTGGTTGAATCTATTGTAAGAGATGAGAAGAAACTTTACACATGCTGCGTTTCTTTAGAGGGCGAATATGGCCAAAATGACATTTGCATTGGCGTACCGGTTGTAATCGGTAGAAATGGTATTGAAAAGATAATTGATTATAAACTGAATGAGGAAGAACAGGCCGCCTTTAATAAAAGCGCCGATGCTGTTCGGAGTATGAATGCCGCACTGGAAAATCTTTAAGTATATCACCTGAAAGCCCCGTTTTACGGGGCTTTTTTATGCCCGGTTGTGTAAATTAAAAGATATACCTTAACTTGGCAGCAAGTGAAACTAATCTGCAAAATATTATTACTCTGCATAATCTGCATTACCTTGTACCTGAAATCAAATGCACAGTTAAATGTTGTAACTGAAAGTAATGCGCAGGCGTTGGTGCAAAAATTACTTGGGCCTGGTATTACAGTTAGTAATGTTACACTTACAGGCCATCGGGATATGGCCGGCATTTTTCATAATATCAGCGGCACAAACATAGGTATAGACAGTGGGATAGTTTTAACAAATGGCAGGGCTGAAACTAAAAGTGCTACTATCATTGGGGTAAATTGGGATGGTTCAAAAACAGCGCTTCAGGTAAATGCCCATAACATTATGAACTTCCCCGGCGACCCAGACCTTAGTGCTATTGTTGGTGATGTTACCAACGATGCCTGTGTACTTGAATTTGATTTTGTGCCACTGGGAGACAGTATCAGGTTTAATTATGTATTCAGTTCAGAAGAATACACCGATTTTTCCTGTTCAGAATTCAATGATGTTTTTGCATTTTTTATATCAGGACCAGGCATTACAGGATTAAAAAATATTGCTTTAATCCCGGGCACTAATTTACCCGTAACCATTAACAACATTAATGAAAAATCCTGTGCTTTATTTCCACAATATTTTATAAACAACGAAAGCAATAAATTTTTTACACACAACGGGCACATTAAAGTATTTACTGCTAAAGAACGGGTAGTACCTTGCCAGACTTATCATTTAAAATTAGCCATTGCTGATGTGTCGGATTGGGATTTGGATAGCGGCGTTTTCCTGGAAGCCGGCAGCCTCTCCTCCAATGCCATCAGTATTCAAAATAGTACACAGGTAGATCCATCTAATAATTTTTACCTGGTAGAAGGTTGCAGCACCGGTTCTTTTAAAATTAAAAGGCCCAATGCCGAAAGCAGCCCGCTGGATGTAGCCCTCTCCTATGCAGGTACCGCAACCAATGGTGTGGATATGCAACTGCTGCCATCAACCGTAACCATACCGGCCAACCAAACCGAAGTGGTTGTAAACGTAATACCCATTATTGACAATATACCGGAAGGCATTGAACTTATAAAAATATATGCGTTGGCAGGGCCGGGCTGCGGTTCAAATACTCCAACCGACAGCACCGTAATACAAATAAGAGATTACGATACACTGGGTATTATACCTGATACTGCAAGAATATGCAAGAACACATCAATACAGCTAACAGCATACAATACTTATACTTCTTACCAATGGGATGCCAACCCTACATTGAGCAGTCTTACAATACGTAACCCGATTGCTACACCCGTAAATGAATTTACCACTTACTACTGCACTTCTACCGAAGGTACCTGCCATGGCCGTGACTCCGCTTTTGTGCAGTGGAAAACATTAGACCTGGTTTCCAAAACAGAGGTTAATTGTAAAGATGCCGCAACCGGCGAAATACAGGTTGATGGCGGAGTTGAATGGACCGCACCTGTTGAATATGCCTTCGAAAACGGGCCCTGGCAGGCAGGCAATATTTTCACCGGTTTGCCGATTGGTATTTATAAAGTAACGATCAGGGATGTTACCGGTTGTATAGACAGTATCTTAGTTCCCATCACACAATTGTATCCCGACTTTTTGATAAGCGATACCATTATACAAAAAGCCAGTTGCTCGGGCAGTGCCGATGGAAGTGTTACCATCAATTTGTCGGGAGGAAAAAATCCTTACCAGTATTCGCTTGATGGAATTAATTTTCAAAGTAGTAATGTATTTAACCTTGCAGCAGGCAATTACACCGTTTTTGTAAAAGACAATAACAACTGTACCAACTCCCAGGCTGTCTTTATTCCCTTAAATAATATAGTAACTGTTGACGCAGGTTTGGATAAGACCATTTGCGAAGGAAAAAGTACTCCGTTAAATACAACTTCCAATGCAAACAGTTTTGCATGGTTGCCGGCTATAGCACTCGATAATACAAGTTTACAAAACCCCGTTGCCAACCCGGTAAGCACTATCAAATATTATGTAACTGCTACAACCGGTATTTGCAATAAGGTTGATTCGGTTATAGTTTTTGTAAACCCTGCACCAACACCAAACGCAGGCCCAGACAGCACCATTTGTTTTGGCAGGAATATTCAGCTTAGTGGTTCGGGAGGTGTTTCGTATTTCTGGTCTCCGGCTTCTACTCTAAATAATAACCGCCTGCAAAATCCCACAACTATTAATCTGCCAGGCGGCGTTACTTATTCGCTACATGTGGTTGATGCAAATGGTTGTAATTCTTTAAAGAAAGATGAAGTGGTCATCACCGTAACACGCCAGGCAATTGTTGACGCCGGCAGAGATACCGTACTGGCAATAGGGCAGCCGGTGCAATTAAATGCCATTGACATTAACCAGGTAGGTTTTACAAACTATCAGTGGTTACCTGCTTATGGTTTAAATAATGCCTACATAGCAAATCCCGTATCTGTTTTAGATAAAGATATTATTTACACAATTGAAGCCCGCACCGCCATTGGCTGCCTGGCAACCGATAAAATAAAAATTCAGGTTTACAAAGGCCCCGACATTTATGTACCCAACGCTTTTACTCCCAATGGCGATTCAAGAAATGATATATTAAGAGCCATACCCGTTGGCATAAAAGACTTTCACTATTTCCGTATTTACAACCGTTGGGGTAATCTTGTTTTCAGCACTACAAACCCTGCCAATGGCTGGGATGGCCGAATAAAAGGAACCGGACAACCAACAGGCACTTATGTTTGGGTGGCTGAAGGCATAGATTACACAGGTAAATATGTGCAGCGAAAAGGATCGGTGATTGTTATAAAATAAGAAAATAATTTTTGCTGTTCCTTCGTTAATTATTTTTCATCACTGATCTAAGTTGATTCAACAGCCTGTCACTTAATTTTAAATCTTCAGTAATAATTTCTGCCTGTGCCACCAGCCCTTCATGGTATAGCACCAATCTTTTATAATTAGTTTGTAAACCATTGGGCAAAAGCACTTTTGCCAGGTAACCGCTGTCTGTAGGTATGTTTGAAATAAAATCTAACTTACCCGTAATAGAACCAAATTCCTGGAATGGATAAGAAGGTAGCTTTAATAAAACCTTTTGTCCCTGTTTTATTTTGCCAAAATTTTGTTGAGGAATATTTACCTGCACAAAATATTGGGTGTTTTCAGGATTAATAAAACAAACGGTTTTATTGTTTTGCAACTGCTGATTTTCCTGTATAAAACCTGCAAAAGCAATCTTTCCATCAATAGGAGAAATAAGTAGATATCTTGTTTTCCATTCGTCTAATTGAGCTTTAAGGGTATTTAGTGCTTGCAAGAATATTCCTTTCTGCTGCGCTATTTCATTTTCTAGTTGAAATATTTCTTTTTCTTTCTCATTTTGGCTG
>JBBQVY010000323.1:0-4759 GCA_038211085.1 Chitinophagales bacterium
CAAAACCCCTTAAACTTCGTCAATAATTTTAGTGAGGTAAATAAGGAAATGCTTGAAGAGCTAAAAGCAGAACGCTTAAAGCCGAAAGTAGAAAGAAGTGAGCAAGCAGAAGATAAAATTATAAATGATGTTATTGAGAACGAGGAAAAAATAAACCATCATGGCAAACGTGCCGACAGTATAATAAAAGGTATGCTGCAACATTCACGAATCAGCAAAGGCGAAAAAACGCCAACTGATATCAACGCTTTAGCCCAGGAATATCTCCGCCTTTCTTATCAAGGCCTTCGGGCAAAAGACCCAACCTTTAATGCGACCATGAAAACTGATTTTGATCCGTCTATTGGAAAGCTCAACATCATTCCCCAGGACATTGGTCGGGTGCTTTTGAATTTATACAACAATGCCTTTTATGCCTGTACTGAGCGTAGCCGAAGTGAGGCCCCCCTGCCCCCCGAAGGGGGGTTCTCAGACACCGATATTATCAAGACTCCCACTGTATGGGTGAAAACTTACAGGAACCCCCAGGAGTTAATCCCGAACTTTTCGGGAGGGGGCAGGGGGGCTGTTCTGATCTCAGTTAAGGATAATGGCCCCGGCATTCCCCAAAACATCGTAGATAAAATCTTTCAACCCTTCTTTACCACCAAACCAACAGGGCAAGGAACAGGGTTGGGTTTAAGCTTAAGTTATGATATTATAAAAGCACATGGTGGAGAGTTGAAGGTGGAAACAAAGGAAGGGGAAGGGACGGAGTTTATGATTCTATTACCTATTGTCTGAACCACAGATTAAAAAGATTAAATGATGACACAGAATAAAAGCATTAATAAAATCAGGGAAATCCTTAAATCCAATAAATCCGTAGTTCAGACAAGTTATGATATTAAAGCCCCCGGAGGTGAAATAAAAGTTGAAACAAAGGAAGGGGAAGGGACAGCGCTTACTATACAACTTCCGGCAGGCCAGGCGTAATCATTTTTTCTTACTTACAAGGTTATAGGAGTCCTTAATAAATTCTTCCAACTGATGCCTTGTTAATTGGCCATCTATCACAACTGTATTCCAGTACTTTTTATTCATGTGATAGCCCGGTAAAATACAATCATATTGTTCGCGAAGCTCAATGGCTTTTTCAGGATCACATTTTACATTGAACCTCAATGGTGTATTGTCAAGACCAGTCAATAAAAAGATCTTGCCGTTTATTTTAAATACCAATGTCTCAGGTCCAAACGGAAAGCCTTCTTCAGCCCCCGGCAGCGATAAACAATACGCTCTTAATTCTTCAATATTCATAGCAAAGCGAAAATAAATGATTGAGCAGTCTAAATGCTTTTATACCAAAACGATTACATGTAGAAGAGTAGCAGGTATAGTTGTGCATGTTGCACTTTGGTTACGGCTTCAAATAGAGTCTCTAATTCGTTTTGTAACGCTTAAGCCTTGTGGTTTTTTTCTCCAGCTTCAAATGCATGCATGGTTGGCAACTCAAAGTGATCTGCTAAAAACGAAATGAAAAAACTATTGAAAATTTACAGTAGTATCTTCTCGTTTTGTTATTGCGTTCTTTAGTAAATTGTTGACGATAAAGGTTTGTGTTTTGTACTACTACACCTACTATCAAACTAACTCAAAGTGCAGCTCATGCAATATGAACAGGCAAATAGCTTTTTAATAGCAAAATTAGAGCAGGAACTTCCCGTACACCTGTCGTACCATAATGCCAGGCATACAATGGATGTAATAGAGGTTGTCAGGCATTTATGCGATGCTGAAAAATTAAATGGGGAGCAAAAGGAATTATTGCTTACCGCTGCTTTGTTTCATGATTCAGGCTTTCTAAAAAGCCATATCAATCACGAAGAACATTCCTGTGCATTTGCTAAAGAAACCCTGCCGCAATTTGAATACACCAGCGAACAAATTGATACAATTTGCGAGTTAATCCTGGTCACCAAATTGCCTCAAATACCTGCAAACCTGGCTCAATCCATTATTTGCGATTCCGATTTATTTTACCTGGGCACTGCTCATTATTTCACCTCGGCAGATAAACTATACCACGAATACAAACACCTCGGTATGGTGAAAAACCGCGAAGATTGGCACGATAAACAAATTGCATTTTTGCAAGAACATAAATACACTACTGCTTCAGCTAATAAGGAATACAGTTCGCTTAAAAAACAAAATCTTCAACTGCTAAATGCACGCAGGCTCCCTGAAAAAGAACATAAGAGTCATTGGGTAAGTTCTCTAAACGATTGGATATTGATTACCCTTGGCGCATTAACTGCAGCTTTTGGTATAAAGGGGTTTTTAGAGCCAAATGAAGTGTACGACGGTGGAATAACCGGTATTTCGCTTATTGTAAATAAGCTTTTTGATTTCAATCTGTCGTTATTAATTGTTTTAATCAACTTACCCATTCTACTAACTAATTTCTTTGGATCTTTTAAAAGCCTTGCACTTAAAACGGCTGGCGGCATTCTGCTACTCGGTGTTTTTCTATACTTTGTTCCAGACCTGCATATAACGGAGGACAAGTTGCTGGTTGCTGTTTTTGGTGGATTTTTTCTGGGCCTGGGAAGCGGCCTGGCCATGCGGGGTGGTGCAGCGCTTGATGGAACAGAGATACTTGCTTTATATACTATTAAAAAAACCAGCTTTACCATCAGCGAAATTATCCTTGCCTTCAATATTCTCATATTTTCAGCGGCAGCTATTGCTTTTGACCTGGAGGTAGCCTTATATTCCATCCTCACATATTTTGCTGCCTCGCAAACCATAGGTTATGTTATAGAAGGCATTGAAGCTTATACGGGGGTAACCATCATATCCGAAAATAGCGAAATGATAAAACGGAGGTTGGTAAACGAGTTAGGCAGAGGAATCACCGTTTATAAAGGTGAGCGTGGATTTTTACCCGGCAACTTTGAAGTTAGTAGCGATGTGGATATTATTTTTACAGTCATCACCCGCCTTGAGCTGCGCAAATTAAAAAACCTGGTATACCAGACCGATCCCAAAGCATTTGTTTTTGCCAATACCATTAAGGAGGCATCGGGTGGGGTTATAAAACGAAAAGACAAGCACTGAGAAGCTGTTTAAAAATGATGTTTTACTATACCAACAGAAGTCTTTCATAGCTTCATCCTTGCGACGCAATCACTTTGTCTGTTGTAAAAACGGCGTCTCTGGTTTCAAACTCAAAGTGTCAAACTAAATTTATACAGCTTCTGAGAAAAAGGAAAAAGGCAAAAAGTTAAGAAGAGATCCTGCCAGCATAAAAGGCATAGTGGTCTTTTCAAATTTCAGTTGCTTTAATTCCTTTTCCTTTTAGGTTTACTCAAAAACTCATCCCTCAAAAAACATTATGAAATTAATTTTGATATCCCTGTTAGCCCTGGCACCTGGATACACTTGCCTGGCACAAAGCAATACCTATAGCAAAGCCCTTGATGCTTTAAAAAATGAAACTGCAACAAGCATACAAGCAAATTATGATGCATATAAGAAGATTGCACTCAGCATATGGGATTATGCAGAATTGGGATATAAAGAGATGAAGAGTTCAGCCTTACTCCAAAGCACTTTAAAGGATAATGGTTTTATAGTGGAAGCAGGTGTAGCGGGCATGCCCACTGCATTTGTAGCAACCTATGGCAGCGGATCACCTGTTATAGCAATTCTTGCCGAGTATGATGCTTTGCCAGGGTTAGCGCAGGATAAATCTCCTATAAAAACACTCATTGCAGGTAAAACTGATGGGCATGGTTGTGGGCACCATTTATTTGGTACAGGTAGCCTAGCCGCTGGCATTGCCATACAAAAATTAATGGAAGCAGGAAAGATAAAGGGTACCATAAAAGTATTTGGTTGCCCTGCCGAAGAAGGTGGCAGCGGAAAAGTTTATATGGTTAGAGAAGGTTTGTTTAATAATGTAGACATTGTGTTGCATTGGCATCCGGCCGATAATAATTCAGTGACTTATACAAGTGCTTTGGCTAATAAGTCTGCTAAGTTTAGGTTTTATGGTATTGCATCGCATGCTTCAATGTCGCCTGAGCAAGGGCGTTCTGCCTTAGATGCGGTAGAGGCTATGGATAATATGGTGAACCTAATGAGGGAACATGTACCTCAGGAAACCCGTATTCATTATGTAATTACAAACGGCGGTAAAGCCCCTAATGTTGTTCCTGATTTTACTGAAGTGTATTACGTTGTTAGAAACCCTGAGAAAGCTTTAGCAGTGTCCATATTTGACAGGGTTAAAAAAGCAGCAGAAGGTGCTGCGCTAGGTACAGAAACAAAAATGGAATATGAAGTAATTTCAGGGGTACACGACCTGCTAATAAATAAAACACTTGCATTAAATATGCAAGCCAATTTAGAAAAAGTAGGCGGCGTAAAGTACACACCAGAAGAAAATATTTTTGCTCAAAAAATACAAGAAAGCTTTTTAGGTAAACCTGCTTCTATAGATTCTGCCGGTATTGTAAAGCCTATACACATTCAAAAAAATCAAGGCTCCACTGATGTGGGTGATGTAAGTTATGTGGTGCCAACAGTAGGAATAGAAGCTGCCACCTGGGTAACTGGTACAAGTGCACATAGCTGGCAGGCAGTTGCCTGTGGTGGAAATGATATTGGTATAAAGGGAATGATGGTAGCAGCAAAAACTATAGCGTTTACAGCAATTGATTTGTTTACAAATCCGGCTTTAATAAAGCAGGCAAAAGAAGAATTTATTAAA
>JBBQVY010000324.1:0-4735 GCA_038211085.1 Chitinophagales bacterium
GTCTCCATTCAGCTTAAAAATTTTCAGGATCAATTTGATATTCCACTTACAGAAGTGGTGGGTAGAAAAATATACATCACCGACTTTGGAAAAGAAATTGCAGCCGCTGCAGAAAACATCATCGACCTGGTTTATACCATCAATTACAAAACACTGGCGTATAAAGGGCAATTGGCTGGCAGGTTAAAGCTATCTATTGTTTCGACCGGCAAGTATATTATGCCGTACTTCCTTGCAGGCTTTGTAGATGCCCACCAGGGAATTGAATTGGAAATGGATGTCACCAATAAGAATAAAGTAATTGAAAGTTTGGAGAATAATGAAGTTGATTTTGCGCTTGTTTCAATTTTGCCTACCACACTAAACATAGAAAAACTTGACCTGCTACAAAACAAATTGTACCTGGTAGGTAACGCCAAGGCTGAGTTTAAAAAAGGAAGTGGAGTAAAAGATATGTTTAAAGAATTACCGCTCATATTTAGAGAGAAGGGTTCGGGTACACGACAAGCAATGGAGCAGTTTATTGAACTTAACAATATTTCGGCAGTAAAGAAGATGGAGCTTACCTCGAATGAAGCAGTAAAACAGGCTATGTTGGCCGGTTTGGGATATTCTATTATGCCGCTTATTGGAATTAGAAGCGAGTTGCACAATGGAGATCTTCAAATTATCAAGGTAAAGGGGCTACCTATAAAAACAACCTGGAGTTTAATTTGGCTAAAGCGAAAAAAACACTCACCTGTAGCAACTTCCTTCCTTGATTATTTAAAGAAAGAGAAAGCAACCATCGTGAATGACAAGTTTAGTTGGTATGAGCAGTATTAACTATGATGTATAAACCCTGGTCTTTTTTAAAAGCTGAGTGCATTTTGAACAACGGCTTTGCCGGCCATAAAACGATCCTTCCAATCAAACTGCAGTGTCGTGTCAGGTTAAAATTGGAGGTATCGTGACCCTCACATTTATTGATTTCGAATCTGGTAACGTAAAATATTGTGCATGAGATCCACAAATAAAACCTCCTCCGAAGCCCATTATCTTATCGCCTGCATCATTTTTTTCTTTTAAAAGCACTTGCATATAGAAGGTATTGTATCTATTTTGGAAGGGTTAACAATATGCTTAAACAAAAATAAAAATTTAAAAGATGCCCTACGACATTGTAATAGAAGAAGCAAATCAATCCAACGGCCACCTGGTTTTAAATCCATCTGGTACGGTTCGGGTAAAAAGAGGTCACAAAGTAAACTGGATCATTGCTGCCTCAAATGTGCAATCGTATAGAATTGCAAAGAAAGAGGTATCTAAAGAAATATTTTCTTTACTCGATAAGCCACCCAAAAAACAAACAAAAAAAGGTAGTGGTATTGTAGGTCTTTATCCAAAAGATCATACCATTTATGAATATTCAATTTGGTGGATCCCTGTAGGCGGAACACAAGAACTGGAGTACGATCCAAAGATTTCTATTATGCCTAGTATTGGCGGCGGTGTTCTAATACCATTACTGGTAGCTGCCGTTTCCGCTATTATGGGCTTACTAACATTTAGTTTTTTACATAAAAGATTTAGAAAAGATTAAGCAGAATACTACATGTATCTTAAATTGTGAAAGCGTAAGATCTGTGTTTTAAAGTTGGGTATATTATAGTAGTAGCAATCAATTAAACTACTGAATTAACACAGGGTAAACGTTTATAATTCATACACAGGCAGCAGCAATCAAACATGCTTTACATTAAGTTTTTAATATTTAATTTATTAATTGTTGTTGCATGCCCGGCTGTATTTGCGCAAGAACAAAAAATTGCTGATAGCCTCTTAGTTATATACCAGCAAAATAAATTAACGGATACTGCAAAATTATCATTACTTAAAAAATTATCTTTTAATGAATTGAACCTTGAAAAGGCTTTAAAGTATAGCGATGAATTAATTGTAGAAGCTTCGAAGGCAAAAGACGATAAATATCTTGCTGCCGGGTATTTCATCAGCGGTTCAAAAAAAAGACAATTGGGCAATTTTGAAGGGGCACTTGATGCATTTTTTAAGAGTGCAGCGTTGGCAAAAAAAACAAACCAGGTAAAATCAGCAGCTGAATGTTACACAGTTATAGCAGATGCTTATTCGGGATCTGGCAATCACCCCAAAGCGGTTTATTATTACCGCGAGGCCCTCAATACTTTACCTCTTCCAAAAAATCATAATGACTCTATCAGCTATGCTTCTGTTTTTCTTAATGTAGGTGATGAATACCTTTCTATTAAACAGTATGATTCTTCTCTATGGTATTCAAATAAGGCTAAGATTATTTTTGACGAAAGCAAATACCAAACCGGGATCGGATACAGCCTGGGTAATATTGGAATGATCTATGCAAACACCAGCAGAACTGTTGCTGCCGAAAAATATTTAAAACAGGCAATTGACATTTTAGAGAAGACTGAAAATTACGAACCCGTTTGTACCTACCTCCTGACACTTGCAGATTTATATAGTGCTAAAGGGGATTCGAGGTTTGCAATAGATTATGCTAGCAAAAGCCTTCAACATGCCGAGCAAAACGGATATCAGGCACAAATAGTTTCGGCCCACTTGAAATTGTCTGAACTGTACGAAAGAAGCGGAGATTACCAGGCTTCTCTATCGCATTATAAAACATATTTAGTAAACAGGGATAGTTTATACAACATAGAAAGCGAAAGAAAAATAGCAGAACTGGGTGCCAGCTTCCAGGTTTCGCAAAAGCAAAGAGAAGTTGATTTAGAAAAGCAAAAACGACAAAATAGTAAAAACCTTACACTTGCTTTAATCATCATACTTGCATTGGCAATGGTGATATTAGGTGGCTTATTCAGAAATATTCGTAACAGGAAAAAGGCTTATAAATTATTAACTACCCAGAAAAAAGAAACAGAGCGGGAAAGAGCAAAAGCTGAAGAGGCCCTTACTGAATTACAGGTAACACAAAAGCAACTTATTCATTCGGCAAAAATGGCATCGTTGGGTGAGCTTACTGCAGGCATTGCCCATGAAATTCAAAACCCTTTAAACTTTGTCAATAATTTTTCTGAATTAAATGTAGACCTGTTACAGGAGTTAAAAGAAAGCGTGATCACAAAGTTGGATGCAAAAGGTAAGACCGATGCAGAGGCTATTCTTAATGACCTGTCCGACAACCTCAGAAAGATAGGTGAACACGGCAAGAGGGCTGACTCTATTGTAAAAGGCATGTTACAGCATTCCCGTGTTTCTGACAACAAAAAAGTGCTAACCGACATTAATGCATTGGCTGATGAATACCTGCGGCTGAGTTATCATGGACTAAGGTCGAAGGATTCAAAAAATACTATTGCTATTGAAACAACATTTGATGACAAAATAGAGGAATTTTTACTGGTACCGCAAGATATAGGGCGGGTGCTGATCAACTTATACAGCAATGCTTTTTATGCATTAAACGAGAAAGCAAAACTCAATATAAAAGACTATGAACCCAAAATTTGGGTAACTACCAAAGCATTAATGAAAGAGGGGAAATTTAAAGGGGTTCAAATAAATATTAAAGACAATGGCATGGGCATACCCGATAAATTACTTGATAAAATTTATCAACCCTTCTTTACCACAAAACCTCCGGGCCAGGGCACCGGCCTGGGTTTATCGTTGAGCTATGATATTATTACCAACGGGCATAAAGGCTCCCTTAAAGTTGCTACCGAAGAGAATGAGTATACAGAGTTTATAATCGAACTTCCTGCAAAGGAAAACGGAGTGCAGCAACTACCTTAAAGATGCTAAGAGGGTAATCATAAAACCAACCATACCCAACCTCTATTATTACTTTACCCAAAAAGGAATGTTGCCTGTAGCCACTTTATTATGACCATCGGTTATGTACACAAACAACCTGTATGCGCCGGCCTTTGATGGAGTTTGTAATGTAGCCTTACCATTACCCAGCGTATGTACCAATTCACCCATGTTAGCTGGCTTGTCTTCATGATCACCACCTTCTCCAACTTTTGTTGCTTCGTCCAAAACTTCATAACGGTAAACTAATTGATCATTATCAGGATCGTAAGCAGTTGCCTGTACCGCGTAAGATTTACCCTGCAATAACATTACATTATCGCTGGCTTTTTTGCCATCAAGTTGCAGCGAGTAAATATGTGGGGCCTGGTTTGCCGGCCAGGTGCCCGTCCATAAAAATTGCATCACATCTACCACTTCCGACTCTTCTCCTTTCTCAGTAAATAGTCCATACCATGTAGGAGTTCTTTCCTGCTTTTGACCCCAAAGAAATACATAAGAACCCACGCACGTTTCTTTATCCCGCTCAACAGAATACTCATACCGGGTTTTATACACTGCAGCCTTTTCGCTGCTGGTTTCTTCTATAGGTGCCTTCCACGACGTTTGAAGTCCTTCCCAATGGCCGGTTGGGCCCCACTCAGTTACCATGTAAGCCCCTTGCCAACCAGCAGCTTTCAATTGCTGGGGTACAAGCGCCAGGCCACCATATACCTGTACCGATAGTAAGTCCAGCTCTGGACAACGCGCTTTTATATAATCAATCTCTCTTTTATTGATGCCGGCCAGCATGGTAGTAACAGGATGATTGGGATCTTCCTGGTGAATCATGTGGGCAATATCATTTACGGCATCCCAAACTTTTGGGTTATTATAATTAAGGTTGAGTTCGTTTCCAATCCCCCATATGAGTAAGGCCGGG
>JBBQVY010000325.1:0-4696 GCA_038211085.1 Chitinophagales bacterium
TCGAAACCCGAATTGAACACCTACAACTGGGGGTACGATCCCTTAAATTACAATGTTCCTGAAGGCAGTTATTCAACCAACCCCTACAATGGAATGGTGAGATTTAAAGAATTTAAGCAAATGGTGCAGGCATTGCATGCCAACGGGTTGCGGGTAATATTAGATGTAGTTTATAACCACACGGCCAATCGCGAAGCTGCTTTTAACCAACTTGTACCGGGTTATTATTACCGGCATAACGCCGATGGAACTTATTCGGATGCTACTGCCTGCAACAATGAAACCGCCTCGGAAAAGGCGATGATGCAAAAGTTTATGATAGCATCGGTGGCGTATTGGGCAAAAGAATATCACCTCGATGGTTTTCGTTTCGACCTGATGGGTGTACATGATATTGCTACCATGAATATGATCAGTGACACGCTGCACAAGATAGACCCCACCATTTTTGTTTATGGCGAAGGATGGACTGCCGGTGCCAGCCCTTTACCCGAAGAAGACCGGGCTGTAAAAAAGAACACCTATAAACTACACAATATTGCAGCTTTTAGCGACGATATAAGAGACGGCCTGCGCGGCCCTTTTAATAACGTAAAAGAAAAGGGATTTGTAAGTGGTGCAACAGGTAACCTTGAAAGCGTAAAGTTCGGTATTGTTGCCAGCACCCAACATCCACAGGTGGATTATACAAAGGTCAATTATTCAAAAGCGCCCTGGGCTGCCGAACCTTACCAGGCCATAAGCTATGTTGCCTGCCACGACGACAATACCTTGTTCGACCGGCTGGCTATTGCCAATCCCGATGCTAGCGAAGCTGACCTTATTAAAATGGATAAGCTGGCTCAAACAGCCGTGCTAACCTCGCAGGGGGTTACGTTTCTTCAATCGGGTGTCGAGCTGTTGCGTACCAAAAAGGGCGTAGCCAATTCATACAATTCGCCGGATTCAATAAACGAAATAGACTGGAGCCGTAAGGCGAAATACAGGGACGTTTTCAATTTTTATAAAGGCCTGATTGCGCTGCGAAAGCACCATCCTGCCTTTAGAATGCCCACTACTACCATGATACAACAGCACCTGCAATTTACCGACACACACGATCCCCTGTTAATTGCCTACACCATAAACAACCATGCAAACAACGATCCCTGGAAAGACATTCTTGTATTGCTAAACGGCAACAAAACCGATAAACAAATACCGCTTCCCGCCGGCACCTGGAGTGTAGCCGTTGATGGAAAAACTGTAAATGAAAAAGGCTTACAACAACTTACTTCCACCATTAGCGTTCCGGCTACCACTGCGTATGTTTTATATAAGGTGAAGTAGGTGGATTAATGGGTTGGTTTTACATCCCTACCTTATATTTTGGAAAGAGATATTAACCACAGAGAAAAACAAGAGTCTTTCACAAAGGACACAAAGATTTAACGCTGGCTTTCTCTGTGCTTCTTTCTTTGTGTACGCTGTGGTTACCTTTTTTTGAAATTAGTTAGTCTGCTCTCCGTAGTGTTCCGCAGGACAACTACGGAAGCAAATGAAAACCCAGACTGCGTCTGGTACCTGAAAAAGTATTTATTTACTGTAACCTGTTGCATTAAAACCTCAACGTCCGGTTATCAAAGTCCCGATACAATCGGGTTTTTTATTTACATCCGTAGTTGCAGACTTACGAATAGCAGCAAGTGCCCGGCGACCCTGGCATTCTTACGCTGCTAATACAAACACCCGTAGCTTAATTCTTCATAGTGTATATGTACAAAAGCATCTAATTTGTTCTTCACATAAAACCGGGCACTGCTATGCTTATAATCTCTCCGATGTTCCGCAATATTTCCTTTTTTACGTACACAATTCAAAAAAACAATTATTCAAAAAGGCTCCCTAAATTGCTGCCCGGTAATAAAACGTATAGCGATTTTTTAAACGGAACAAATAACCAACTTATAGAATATGGCATCAGGATTTTTTGCTTTGTTAGATGATATATCGGCTCTGGTAAAAGTAAGTGCCGCCAGTTTAGATGATGTGCCTATGCAGATAGCAAAAACGACCGGCAAAGTTTCGGGTATTGTTATTGACGATACGGCGGTTACACCAAAGTATGTCGTGGGCCTCGATCCATCGCGGGAGCTTTCTATAATTTACCGGATAGCCAAAAAATCACTGGTTAACAAACTACTTATTTTAACTCCGGCAGCCTTGTTGCTTGGCTACTTTGCCCCCTGGGCAATTACGCCTATCTTAATGTTAGGTGGTGCTTATCTATGTTTCGAAGGTTACGAAAAGGTACATTCTATATTTAGTAAGCAACACCATGTAAAGGTTGAAAATGTAGAGGTAAAAGAAATTACGCCAGAAGAATTAGAAAAGGAACGGGTTGCCGGTGCCGTTCGCACAGACATTATTTTATCGGCAGAAATTATGGCTATAGCTTATAGCCAGGTAACCGACCAGACGATAGTAAACCAAATTATAGTGATGTTAGCCGTAGCTGTTTTTATTACAGTGGCAGTGTATGGTTTTGTTGCCTTGATTGTAAAAGCCGACGATATGGGTGTACACCTGGCTCAGGATAAATACAATACGGTTACACAAAAATTTGGTCGTGGTATTGTAAAGTTTATGCCGCACTTCCTAACTATCCTCGGTTATGTAGGTACGGCAGCTATGCTTTGGGTAGGTGGCGAAATTATTGCCCACGGTATTCCGTTTACCGCTCATTTACTACACGATTTAGAAGTTGCTTTATCTGAAATGCCGGCATTGGCCTGGTTTGCCAAGGCGCTTTCCTGTGGTGTTGGTGGACTTTTTGTAGGTTTTATTGTTGAAAAAATTGTGTTGCTGGTAAAGAAGGTTTTCAGCAACAAAAAATAAGGCTAAATTAAATTAACGGTTTTACCCCCAGCTCTCCGTAGTGTTCCGCAGGACAACTACGAAGGCGAATAAAAAGCCCAGATTGCGTCTGGTATTTGAAAACCTTAAGGTTGATTTACTTTAATCGGTTGCATTAAAACCTCCATGTTCGGTTATTAAAAGTCCCGGTTCTATTGGGGCTTCATTTCGATTGGAAGTCGCAGACGTACGGTAGCAGCGGCAATAACTGCCCTCTCAAAGTCGTACCCAGCTTTGCGCTTCTAGCCATTCTTTGTAAGCAGCATACATCGCAATTGCCCAAGAAACTTCAACCGTACAAGTAATTGACATCCGCCAGGCTAAGGCATTCTGAAGGGCAACCGGAGCCGCATAGTAGCAAAAAAGCTAAGTACACAAAAACCTACCCAAAACCTCGATTCAAGTTCTTGTTCGTTCGCTGTTCGCGATCCGTGAACAGCGAACAACTATATTCGCAATATGAAATCGCATAATGGAATGCGTCCCCACGACGTAGTCATCTTACTAAAAATACTAACACACGGGCAGCAGGGCTGGCAGTACAGAGACCTTGCCGCGTCTCTACATATCAGCACTTCAGAAGTATCCGAATCGCTTGCCAGAAGTCACATAGCCGGGCTGGTAGATGAAAGCAAAAAAAAGGTTTACAGGCAATCGCTAATGGAGTTCATTCAATATGGTTTGCACTATGTTTTTCCGCAGGTACCCGGAAGCATGGTTACAGGCATTGCAACAGCACATTCGTACCCATTTTATAATAAGCTTTTTAAAAGTGAAATGAATTATGTGTGGCCCGATGAAAATGGAGATATGAAGGGACAGGCTATTCAACCACTTTATAAAAAAGTAGTGAAGGCTGTAAAGCAGGATGAAAAATTATATATGCTGCTGGCGAGCATCGACATTATTCGTGTAGGAAAAACAGGAGAAATGAAAGTAGCTATTGAAGCATTACTTAAAGCCATTTTATGAGTCACCTGCTAAACATAACGCGAATAAAAGCGGTATACGATACATTGGAAGAGATGGACATCCGACGTGATTTTTGATGGCGGCGCTACTGTGTCGTTATTTACCGACCGGCCTGCAGGAGAAACCCGGCCTACAGATGATGTTGATATATTGGTAGAACTTGCCCACTATAATCATTATGCTGCTATAGAAGAAAAGCTGAGAAAAAAGGGCTTTGTAAATGATATAGAATCCGGCGTAATATGCAGGTACATCATAAACGGTATCACCGTAGATGTAATGCCTTTGTCTGAAAATATATTAGGCTTTGCTAACAGGTGGTATGCTGAAGCTTTCTCTCAAGCATTTGTTATTGATTTAGACGACAGATATAGAATTAAGATTTTCTCATCTCCTTATTTTATCGCTACAAAACTGGAAGCATATAAAAACAGGGGTCAAAATGATTGCAGAACAAGTGCTGACTTTGAGGATATTGTTTTTGTTTTAAATAGCAGCATTACTGTTTGGCAGGAAATGTCTGATGCTCCCAACAACCTGAAGGTTTATCTCACAACTGAATTTAAAGCATTGCTATCACAGCCATACATAGATGAGTGGATAAGTGCGCACTTAGATTATCAGGAACAAAGGAGGGTAAACTTTATAATAGGGAATATGGAAGAATTTATAGAGGGTTAATCCCGCTATAATCTTATAGCATGTAGCAACTTGCCTTTGCAGTTGAGGCATGCTCGTTCTTTCTACACTGTTCTTCCGCCGTTGTTGGTCGCCTGACCAACAACTAATATAAAAATAATTAAGTTGTCATTCGTCCTGCTGGGTTCTC
>JBBQVY010000326.1:0-4678 GCA_038211085.1 Chitinophagales bacterium
CTCAGTAATCAGTTCATTTACCAGGTCTTTGCTAACCTCAGAAAAGTTATTTATGAAGTTCAGGGGATTTTTTATTTCGTGAGCAATACCTGCTGTCAACTCACCCAGCGAAGCCAATTTTTCTGCTTGTATCAATTGCGATTGCAGCGCCTTTAACTCGTTAAGCGATGTTTGCAATTGCTCGGTACGCAGCAGTACCTTTTTTTCAAGAGTTTGAGCATAATCGGTTAGGTCTTGCCGGGCAATTTTTAGGTTGTGCGTCATGTTATTAAAGTTTTCACTTAGCAGTCCTATCTCATCTTTTAGCCCAACTTCCACAGTAGTAGACAGGTCGCCCTCATTTACTTTTTGCACGCCTTCCAGAAGCAATTTTAAACGATTGGTAAGGCTAAATCGTAACATAAAAGGCATTAATATAAAGATCATTAAAACCACTGTTATTGTTATAAACACCATTCGCTTTAAACCTTCGTGCTGCTCTATTCTGCCTGTAATATCTGTAAGCTGGATAGGTGGGTATAATGTTAGCGTAATAATGGTCAAGAATGACGCAGCCAGTACAAAAGTGAAACCTGTTATTTTTGTTTGAAAGCTTGCAGGTACTGCTGAAGTAACTATGTACAAAACAATGGATGCCAGGTTACCCAGCCATACAAATGAAAAATAGGCCCAAAAACCAGGCACACTAAAAAAGCCAAATATTAACGAGAAAATAGCTGCCAACAGGTAACAACTATTGATGGCCGCATAAATATAATGGGCTTTCGAAAACCTGGGATGCGTTTTTGCCAGTCTCCGTGCTTTACGAATGGATAATATGATGAGCCAAACTGTAAAAAAAGTGCTGTATAAAAAAATAGAAATGAGTGTGGTTGCCATGCTGGACTTAAGCACAAACACATTGTACGCCACAAACACGTTTTCAAGAATTGAAATAATAATGGATAGCTTAAAAATCAAATCTCTTTCGCGGCGGTAGGTATTTACCAAAAAGCGGTAGGCATACTGTGTATGGCAAACAATTGAAATAGCTATGGTTGGCATTAAAACAAAAACCGTTTGCAGCCTGTATGCCAGCGAATTATAATAGTCGAGCGGAACACTGTAGCGTACCACATTCTCAATTTGCCATAACAACAATCCCAAATAAAATAACCGTAACCATTTGCCCGCTTTAACATGTTCTTTCAGGCGGGACAAATGCACAAACATTCCGGCAGCTGTCAGTCCTAAAATAACAGACAATACCATGTGTGTGTGCAAAAGCATGGACAATAAAGTTTTAAACTCTAATGTATCATTTAAAAATGAGTTTTTAATCTGCCGAAAATCCGATCTAAAAAGTATTCAATGCTGGCAGATCATTCCAGAGGAGAGATGGAGCCCAATTAGCAACTCCGCCTGCCTCCTTATCTTTGCCGCCTTATGCATTATGTTACTGTAGAAAATCTTACAAAGAGTTTTGGTATCAATCCACTATTCAACAACATTTCGTTTCATATAAATGAAGGAGATAAAATAGCACTGGTGGCCCGGAATGGAATGGGCAAAAGTACCCTGTTGAAAATATTAAGCGGCGAGGAAACACCCGATGAAGGAACTGTTTGGATTAACAAGGATGTTACCGTTGCCCTGTTTGAACAGGACCCAAAGTTTGTAGAGACCAAGACCATTCTGGAGAATATATTTCATACCGAGAACCCGGTGCTGAAAGTAATTAAGGAATACGAGGCGGCTGTTGAAGCTGATGACGGGGTAGCTATAGCCGAGGCCCTTGGCACTATGGACGAGCTTGATGCCTGGACTTTTGAAGCTAAAGTAAAAGAGATTTTAAGCAAGCTCAACATTCATCACCTGCAACAAACAGTTAACAGCCTTAGCGGTGGACAACGTAAAAGAGTTGCCCTTGCACAAACCCTTATTGACATTGGTTTTGAACACCAGCACACGCTGTTAATTATGGATGAACCTACCAACCACCTGGATGTGGAAATGGTAGAATGGCTGGAACATTACCTGAACGGTGAGCATGTAACGTTATTAATGGTAACCCACGACCGGTATTTTTTGGATGCAGTTTGCGATGAAATATGGGAGATGGATCGGTCGGAAATGCATAGCTATAAAGGAGACTATGGAAACTACCTTGAGAAGAAAACAGCAAGAATAGAAAGTGAACTTTCGAGTATAGATAAAGCAAAAAATACCTATAGAAAAGAGTTAGAATGGATGCGTAAGCAACCAAAGGCACGCACCACAAAAAGTAAAAGCAGGCAGGATAATTTTTATGAAGTGGAGGCTCAGGCCAAAAAGAAAATTGAAGATGCACAATTGCAGTTGGAAGTAAAGATGACCCGACTTGGCGGTAAAATTGCCGAGTTAAAAAAAGTAAACAAAGCCTATGGTTCCAAAGTAATCATGAAGGGGTTTGAATATACTTTTAGCAGGGGAGAGCGCATAGGTATTGTAGGTAAGAATGGTGTGGGCAAATCAACTTTTTTAAATATTCTGCAGGGTCTGGAGCAGGCGGATAGTGGAAAAGTAAACATTGGCGATACCATTGTATTTGGAAATTTTTCGCAACAGGGGCTGGAATTTAAAGAGGACATGCGGGTGATAGAATATGTAAAAACTTTTGCTGAAAGTTTTCCACTGGCTAAAGGTGGTAGTATTAGTGCCTCGCAGTTTTTGGAATTGTTCCTTTTTCCCGGCGATAAGCAATACACTTATTTAAGCTCGTTAAGTGGCGGTGAAAAGAAGCGGCTTCAACTATTGGTGATCCTTTTTTCGAACCCAAATTTTTTAATATTGGATGAACCTACCAACGATTTGGATCTGCCAACATTGGGGGTACTTGAAAACTTTTTAAGCGAGTTCCAGGGTTGCTTATTAATTGTAAGCCACGACCGTTACTTTATGGATCGTTTGGTGGACCACCTGTTTGTATTTGAGGGTGGAGGAGAGATAAGAGACTTTCCCGGCAATTATAGCCTGTACAGGGAGTGGTTAAAAACCAATGAAAAGAAGGCTGATAAATGGAGTGCCCTGGAAAGTAAAAAGAATAAGGGAGAAGCAACAGATACCGTGGTAACGGGTAAAACTTCTATTACGAATACTGCTAACCAGACAAGCCAGGCTTCTGCAAGCACTTCTGTTCCTGTTAAAAAAGCTGGCTTTAAAGAAAAACGCGAATTTGAAATTTTAGAAAAGGAAATCAGGGACCTTGAAACGGAGAAAACACAGATAGAGATTAATTTAAGTAAGCTTCCTTTTAACGAAATTGAAAAAGCCAGTATACGAATAGGAGATTTAAGTACGCTGTTGGCTGATAAGGAAATGAGGTGGCTGGAGTTGAGTGAAATGATGTAGGAAAATGTTGATGGTTGGTAGTTGATTGTTGTGTTGAAAAAAGAATTTAGTAGTTAGTAGAGAAAAGAAATAAAGAGACTTTCTTTTTTAAGATCAATCATTAGCTTCAGACGTAAAGGCATCATTAAAGATTTTAAAATCACATGCTGCTATAATTCAACATTCAAAATTTATAATTTAAATTAATTGGTATGGAATTACTGGGAGTCGGCTCACGTATACAGCACCCTTCGTATGGCGATGGGGTTGTTATAAGGCTGTATAAAAGAGTATATGAGGTTTGTTTTATAAGCGAAGGCATTAAAACAGTAGCCAAAGATTTTGCGGTAGATGTTACGGAGCGTATAGAGCCTGAATACAATGTTAGTTTTAGCGATGCAGAAGATGCCCTCATAAAAATTTTGAGGGAGTGGAGTGATATAACAGAAGTTGTTTCGCTGGGTGATCGCTGGAAAAACGGCATGATGATACTACGCCCCGGCGACAAAAGTTTAAAAGAGAAGGAAGTAGAGATTGAAGTGTTCTTTCACAAAATTGTGATGCTTCGGGATCGCCTGCGTGTAATGGAACAAAAAATTAATGCACATAAAATATTGACCGACGAAGACAAGGTTGATCTGCAGCAGTACATCACCCGCATCTATGGCAGCCTTACTACGTTTAATGTGCTGTTCAAACATAAGTTCGATCAGTTTGAAGGAGATGTTTCGGGTAAGAATTAATAATGCACCGAACTTAGAATGAACTGCCTTCTCTACCATTACAACCATTACTTCTGCAACTTTTTAAACTATACAAGCAAGCATACAATGGCTTATCAAAGCCAACCTGGTATTTATCGCTGGTAATACTTATTAACCGAAGCGGTACTATGGTACTGCCTTTTATGACCATATACGTAACGCAGCGTCTTGGCTTTAGCATTACACAGGCCGGCCTTATCATGGCGCTCTTTGGTGCAGGCAGTATTGTTGGGGCTTTTGCAGGTGGAAAAATCAGCGACAAAATAGGTTTTCAAAATGTGCAATTGGCAGCGCTTTTTGGGGGAGGGGCCATGTTTATTGTTGTTGGGTATCTCACCACATTTAGGTCCCTAGGCTTTGGCGTGTTCTTATTGAGTATTATAAACGAAAGTTTTAGACCGGCAAATTCATCTGCGATAGCCTATTACAGCAGGCCCGATAACCGCACCAGATCCTACTCATTAAACAGGCTGGCAATTAATTTAGGTTGGGCTTTTGGTGGAACACTTGGTGGCTTTTTAGCTGCCCACAATTATCATTTATTATTTTGGGTTGATGGAATAACC
>JBBQVY010000327.1:0-4657 GCA_038211085.1 Chitinophagales bacterium
TTTTCTTTCGTTAGCATAAAAATTGTTTTACTAAAGTTACCGTTTAATTTTTGCTGAAATACTCCATGGTACTACTGTTGCGCTCCGCAAAAATTTCATTAGCTGTCTCTTTTATATCGTGAATGGTAACTGTATGATAACGTGCCAGTTCAGTATTCATCATATCGGCATTGCCCAACAATTCGTAATACGCCAGGCTGTTGGCACGGTTCATAACCGTCATATCCTCAAAGGCAATCATGCTCTCTGTTTTGTTTTTCACCTTTTCAAGTTCTGCCTCACTTACCAGGTCGCTCTTCATTTTTTCAACTTCTTCCTGAACAGCAGCGGCAGCATCTTCCATTTTTACACCCTTAACCAGGCGGCCTTCTATACTTAGTAACCCCGGTTCAATGCTTCCGCTGTGCGAGCAATCAATGTGGCTAAACAACTGTTTTTCTTTAACCAGGGCCTGGTATAAACGGGATGATCCGCCTCCACTCAAAACATCCGACAACAAATCGGCTGTGTAATATCCTTTGTGCAAACGGGAGGAAATATGCCAGGCTTTAAAATAGGCATCCAAAGGAACATCAGCTTCAACCGTAAGTAATCTCGGCTCTATCTGTAAAGGCTCCCTGGGTAAATTGCGTTGGTACTTTTCGCCCATGGGTATGGGACCAAACCATTTTTCAGCCAGCCTTTTAACCTGCTCCAAATTAACATGGCCTGCAACCACCAGTATAGCATTAACCGGGCGGTAATGTTTAAAAAAGAAGTCTTTTACATCATTCAGTACAACGTTTTCAACATGGCTGAGTTCTTTGCCAATAGTCATCCAGCGATAGGGGTGCACCTTATAAGCTAACTCCCTAAGCTTGTGCTGAACATCGCCGTAAGGCTTATTTATGTAGTGTTCTTTAAACTCTTCACACACCACTTTTCGTTGCACATCAAGGCTCTTTTCATCAAAAGCAAGGCTTAACATGCGGTCACTTTCCAGCCAGAAAGCTGTTTCAATATTTTCGGCTGGTAACTGTATGTAGTAATTGGTGAGATCGTTGGTAGTGTAGGCATTGTTTTCGCCACCAGCCATTTGCAGGGGATCATCGTATTCAGGAATGTTGATGCTACCACCAAACATCAGGTGCTCAAACAAATGCGCAAAACCGGTCTTATGCGGGTTCTCATCCCTGGCGCCCACATCATACATAACATTTACAACAGCCATGGGGGTGCTATGATCTTCGTGTACTAAAACCCGCAACCCGTTATCAAGAACAAAACGATCGTATTGTATCATAAATTATTTGAAAATAGGGTGCAATTTAGCCCATTTGCTATGAATGGGATTCTAAAGTTTAAGGTTGCCTGGCTGGTTTTTTCAGTACATAAAATGGATACCATCCCAATAATTTTTTCTGGGTTTACCAGTTTAAAAAGAATGTTTTATTAGATTGCTGTCATCATTAAGCAATAAATTTCTGTGTCTGTGTTGGGGACCTGGCAACAGCAACAAGCACAAACAAATACTATCTCAATATCCTTCCCGGCTTTGGCCGTTGAAATACCTTTTTAAGATGTATTTGCCATTTTGAAAGTGGTCGCCACAAGTTATTTGCACTTAAGCGGCAACACCATGGCATTTACCATCGTCTTATTAAAACAGGATTGGAATTTTAAAGAAATAAAGTTTGCTTATGACAACTAAAGTTGAGGAATTATACCTGGAAGCAGAGGCCGATATCAGGAACAACAATTTTTTGGAGGCGTTTCAGAAGTATGAAAATATTTTGTACGATGAGCCCGGATTTGCCCCCGCACATAATTCTATGGGTTGGATTTATAAGTCGCAATTTGAGAATCATGATAAGGCTGAAATTCACTTTAGAGCAGCAATAAAGTCAGACCCTTTATATCCGCATCCTTATTTTCATTTGGCTGCTTTGTTAATGGACATGGACCGATATCTTGAACTGGATGAGCACCTGGAGCATTGCATGGAGGTGTATTCAATTGAGAAAAGTTGGGTGTTCAATCGTTTTGGTATGATGAATGAGCTTCATTCAAATTTTGTAAAAGCCATTGACTATTATCAGCAGGCTATCATCTCCACTATGAATAATGATAAAATCAAAGAGTTTCAATCAGACATTGAGCGTTGCAGGATTAAGATGAGCATTACCAGGAACAGTAAGCCCTGGTTTTCGTTTAGAAGGAAGAAATAATGCCTTCGCGGTAAAGGTCTACTGCGCATGCCGTAAGGTTAAACACAAAGTGAAATACAATTCCATACCAGAGGGTTTGATATCGTTGCCTTAAGTAGCCAATAAAAAACCCAAAAGGAATAAGCCACACCATGGAGATAAGGCTCAGGTGCATAATGGCAAACAAAAAGGCTGTCACGGCAACCACCAGTCTTTCGTCTAAAAAAGTAATGCAGTAATTAAACAGCACTCCCCTAAAAGCCAGCTCTTCAAAAAAAGCAGGTAGCATTGCAATAGAATATACCATTAAAACAATTGGGAAAAAGTACGACCTGAAGCCCTGGTAATAGCTTACCTCAGAATTAAAGAAGGTAATATTTACTTCGCGTATGGTTAAGCTAACCAGTAATGACGTGCCTGCAGCAATAAGTATAATAGCCAGTATTAAACTCCATTTAATGTTACGGGTTTGTAACAGCGGTTTAATGTCGCGCCTGTTTTGCCAGGCATAAAAAGTGGTAATGCCTGCCAGCAAAAGTTCTACCCAAAATAATTGATCATAAGTTTCGAACCAGGCAGTGTGCTTTACCAATAAGCAAATAAACAGGTAGATAAAGTAAAAAATAAAGACCCTCCTTAGGGCAGTATTATTAAAGATGTTTATGGGTACGGACTGATCAGCCAGGTAGGCGCCGCACTGCTGGCAATACCGGTAATGTGCAGCAGCCGGAGAGCCGCACTCAGCGCAGGTATCAACCGATATTTCATGTTCTTCCATCATAATTTTTCTGCTTCTTCAATTTGATCGGCTTCAAAGGCTGCCCGTACTCCCTGGTATAAAAAATAACACAACACCATTTGCACCAGCAGCAAGTACAAGCCCGTGGCCGATGAAAACAACCGGCTAAACTCTGCCCAGGTATTAATTGCCATAAAAGAAAGCAGCATTAAAAAACCAATAAGAAAAGCAGTGAAAGCCTTACTTGCCGACCAGCGGGCTAACACAAAATAAATAGCAGCTATCAAAACAAGTACAGCGGCCCTTAAAAAATGTTGCTTATAATCAGGTACTATAAAACCTACACCCGATAGTATAATCAGCGACATGAAGTACAAGCTGTTCCTTGCTTTTTTAATAGCTACCTGGCCTTTTTTTAGTTGTTGTTTTCTTTTAAAAACTGTGAATTTGTATTGGGCCAATCTCTCGCTGGTTAATTTAAGGGGGTGACCGCAATTCGTGCAAAAGTTATACGCAGCTTGATTGATGTATCCGCAATTGCTACAAATAGCCGGGGAATTTAATTGCATGGTATAGCCTGGTACCATTGGACCTTTATGAACAACCCACCCATCCGAATCTGAAAAACTGCTTGCTTGCATGCTTCTGCAACATTATAATTTTATATCAAAAAAAAGTCTCCCATGGGGGAGACGATTTTAAAATCATGTTTAAAAGCTATTTAAGCGGGATATCCCTTTTAAGCATATCGGTACGGTTTGCCATTACCCAGGCTGTATGAAAAACCAGGTGAACCCTTTTTTCCATGAGGTCGAAATTTATTTTATCCACGGTATCAGTAGGCTTATGATAGTCAGCATGGGTTCCATTGAAGTAAAATATGATGGGTACACCCTTTTTAGCAAAATTGTAATGGTCGCTTCTAAAGTAAAACCTGTTAGGATCGTTTGCATTAAACTTACGGTCCAGTTCAAGGTGAACAAATTTAGAATTGACTTCGTCGGTAATACCCTGTAGGTCGCTTGATAATTTGTCTTCTCCAATTACATAAACATAGTTGGTGGAGTCGCCATTTTTACGGCTTGGATCAATTCGGCCTACCATGTCGGTATTTAAATCAACCGAGGTTTTATCCAAAGGGAACAATGGGTTCTCCGAGTAATACTGACTGCCGAGTAAACCTTTCTCTTCACCTGAAACGGTCATAAAAACCAGGGTACGGCGTGGGCCATTACCTTCAGCTGTAGCTTTACCAAATGCCTTAGCCATTTCAATTACGCTGGTGGTTCCGCTTCCATCATCGTCAGCACCATAATAAATAACATCGCCACGTTTGCCCAAATGATCGTAGTGCCCGGTTAAAATAACGTACTCATCCTTTTTATCTGTGCCTTCAATAAACCCGGCAACGTTGGTAGAAAACTGGGGTACCTTCTCTTCAGTAAAATTAAAAGTGGCTTTATTTTTTATTTTAAATGCCACATCGTTTAATGGTTTTAAATCCAAAGCATTTTTTAGCAAGCTATCAAAGCGGTTGCCTAAAATATTGGCTGCAAGTGCATGACTAATGCTTACCAGGTTAACTGTTTCGGTAGCTGTACCTGCAGGCTTTGGGTAATATATATTTGATTTCTGCAGTGTTACTGTATACTCGGGTTTAAAAGAAGCATTAACCGGGTTTATAAGGATGATGCCGGCAGCTCCTTTGGCTTTTGCAATCTTTGCTTTATTG
>JBBQVY010000328.1:0-4648 GCA_038211085.1 Chitinophagales bacterium
TCAATCCCGATAGATAATTCCTTTGCTTTTTGAGATAAAAAAGCATGCTAAAATTTGTTTTCATGATTTGATCATTAAAGGTGAAACAAAAGTAGCATTGCAGTGTAGGCCAAGCAAGATGTTCATATGCTGAACATCTTGATTTACAATGTATTGAAGCAATTCTGGTGAGTCAAAAATTGATCTCCACTGACTCACCGAATCACTCACCAGTTTTTTGTCAATCTATGAAAGATTTGGTGACCTTCTAAAATGCAAAAAGCCCGCAAACATTAAATTTGCAGGCTTTTAGCTGAATTTGATATCGTTATCTGCGGAGAGTTAGGGATTCGAACCCCAGGAGGTGTAACCCTCAACAGTTTTCAAGACTGCCGCAATCGACCGCTCTGCCAACTCTCCGGCGCAAATGTACACGCTCAGGTATAACTACCAAAAAAAGTTTCCTTCTTTTAAAATTTCATCATGTTCCATAGGTATTTCTGCTCTCAACCAGTACAAAATTTTTACCTGTAATCAATAAAAAAGCCACCAACCTGTATAAGATTGGTGGCTTTTAAAAGTGTTATAATTGCTTACAGTTCTTTTACCTGAATGTTTCTATACCAAACTTTATTGCCATGGTATTGAAGGGCAATATGGCCTTTTTTATAAGTTCCAAAACCCGGCATCGATTTAAATTTACTCTTTGCTACCATGTTCTTCCAGTTATCATCCCAAAGGGTGGTACTAACTGAATGTTCGCCGTTTAAGTAAAGATCCAGCTTGCCATCTTTGCTTTTAATTTCTACTTTATTCCATTCGCCAACGGGCTTAACAGTTTCTTTCGATACTGTAATTAAATCGTACAAATCACCAGCACGGTGCTTAATGATTTTACCGTCCGGGTGTCCATCATTATCAAGTACCTGCATTTCCAAACCTGTTTCATAGGTTTGCTTATACATAGACGGGTCTTCGTGTACAAAAAATATAATACCGCTATTGCCGTTCTTCGAAATTTTCCACTCCATTGACAGATCAAAGTCGCCATATTCTTTATCAGTAATCAAATCGCCATGACCGCCTTTCACGCTTTCATCAGGCGTTAGGGCACCATCGGCAACGATCCATGTTTTTTGTACACCGGTTACTCCGTACTGGTGCCAGCCGTTGGTGGTTTTTCCATCAAATAATGAGGTCCGGCCTTTGTTGGTTGACATACCTCCATCCATGGAGCCTGTGCCCATTTTCGATGATTTACATGCCGACAAGGCGGCCACTATCATTGTTAGTGCAAGCAATTTTTTCATATATGGTTTTATGGTTTTAAAGACATTACGTAAGCAACCATTTTCTTTACATCTTCAGGTGCAAGGTTTGGGTGGGCCATCATTGGAACTGCACCCCAATTACCCGATCCGCCTTTTATAATTTTATTTACCAGTGAGTCCTGACCCGCCTGGTTACCTGCATATCTTGCAGCAACCAAGCTGTAAGCAGGTCCGGTGGCTGCTTCGTTTACTTTATGGCAGGTTAAGCAATCGCTTTTGCTAATTAGTTCCAAACCTTCTTTTGCCATAGGGTCAGGTGTGGGTGTTGCAGCAGTAGCTGCTGAGGCAACAGTATCAGTTTTGGCGGCTTCTTTATCAGCATTACCACCACAACTCATAAATGTTACACTGGAGATCATCAGTATGCCCGATGATAGAACAATGAAGGCTTTTTTCATTTTATTTTTTGTTTAATTGTACAATTGAATAATAGAACTACTGCAAACCTAATACCTGCCTGTTAAATTCGGTATCACTACCGGCACCGGCAAAGTCGTCAAAGGCTTTTTCTGTAACCCTTATTATATGATCCTTTATAAAAACCGCGCCTTCCCTGGCACCATCTTCAGGATGCTTTATGCAACATTCCCATTCCATAACAGCCCAACCTGGGTAATTATAAGCGGTAAGCTTGCTAAACACTCCTTTAAAATCAACCTGACCATCGCCCAGCGATCTAAAACGGCCGGCTCTTTTTAACCATGGCTGGTAACCCCCGTATACACCTTGTTTACCAGTGGGGTTAAATTCTGCATCCTTTACGTGAAAGGCTTTTATTCTTTCGTGGTAATAATCTATGTATGTAAGGTAGTCAAGGCACTGTAATACAAAATGCGATGGATCGTACAACAGGCAAGCTCTTGCATGCTGGTTTACTTTATCCAAAAACATCTCGTACGTTTCGCCATCGTGCAAGTCTTCACCGGGATGTATTTCGTAGCAAAGATCAACGCCGCATTCTTCGTACACATCCAAAATGGGTAACCATCTTTTAGCCAGTTCTGTAAAACCTTCCTCCACCAAACCTTCGGGGCGTTGTGGCCATGGGTATAAGGTGTGCCATAATAAAGAGCCGCTAAAGGTAGGGCTGGCATTCAAGCCCAGGTTCCTGCTTGCCTGCGCTGCATATTTTAATTGTTGTACCGCCCATTCGGTACGTGCCGTTGGATTTTTCTTTACTTCATCTGGTGCAAATGCATCCAGCATTAAATCGTAGGCGGGATGTACTGCCACCAATTGCCCTTGAAGATGCGTAGATAATTCCGAAATCTCCAGGCCACATTCGTTTACCAAACCCTTCAATTCATCAGCATACGTTTTACTTTCCGCAGCTTTTTTCAAGTCAATGCACCGGGCATCCCAGGCGGGTAACTGCACTGCTGTAAAGCCCAGGCCTTTTGCCCACTGGCAAATAGTTTTTAAATCGTTAAAGGGGGCAGTATCTCCTAAAAATTGAGCTAAAAAAATTCCGGGTCCTTTTATTGTTTTCATATGTGCTGGTTATTCAGGCTTTTATTTATTAGTTTTTTATTTGAAGCCAATCATTAGTTCCATCTCAATCTTTGGTCCCGCTTTTCGTTCCAAGTCCGTCCCTGCTGCGCCGGGTACGGGCTTTCCACTTCAATCGGGGCTATAGGCTCAACTGTTTAACAAGTTTCAACTTTTGCTACACTATCTATTATCATGTTTAACTCTAAACCTGCAAACAGCGAACGTTTCATTTTGAGAGGCAATAAAAGTAATAGTAAAGCACTACACTTCGAAAAAATTATTGCAGCTTTCATCTTCCCATCATATACTTTTCACCCTCACTTGCCAACAATTTTTAAGTATATAATAACTATTGTTTTCATGCAGTACTTTTTAAGTGTTTACTTTACACCTGTAACGCTTAAATAATTTTTCTTTCATAAATTATTGGTGTATTAAAAATAATTACTTTTAGTCGCTACTTTACAAATCGTTGCTTCCATAAATGAAATTCAGTACACGACTTCAGCTTTCCTTCATGATGTTTATGAACTTTTTTGTGTGGGGGGCGTGGTTTGTTACAATGGGTACTTTTCTTAAATCTCTTCCTGCCGTTACCGATATACAGGTGGGCCTGGCTTATGGAACTCAATCGCTGGGCGCAATAATAGCACCATTTGTTATAGGCCTTATAGCCGACCGTTACTTCTCCGCACAAAAAATATTAGGCATATTGCACCTGTGCGGCGCTGCAATTTTATACTACATATCCGGCAGGGATGGGTTTGCAACATTCTATCCTGCCATCTTTATTTATATGGTCATTTATATGCCCACACTGGCTCTGGTAAATGCGGTTTCATTTAAACAAATGTCCAACCCCGAAAAGGAGTTTTCTTCGGTTCGCCTTTGGGGTACCATAGGCTGGATAGTAGCCGGGTTAATTATAGGCTGGATGGCGTGGGAGCAAACAAATGGATTAGCCAATACTTTTAAACTTGCTTCCGTAGTGTCGCTGGTGCTCGGTTTCTTCAGCTTTACTTTACCCGATACACCTCCACCCCGCAAAGGAACAAAAACAACCTTTGGTGAGATCATAGGCCTGGAGGCTATTGGATTATTAAAAGACCGCAACTTCCTTATCTTCTTTTTATCATCATTACTTATTAGTATTCCACTTGCTTTCTATTACCAGGAGACCAACATTTTTTTAAACGAATTGAAGTGGGAAGGTGCAGCAGGTAAAATGGCATTTGGTCAAATGTCCGAAGCCATATTTCTTTTCCTCATGCCTTTATTTTTTTTACGCCTTGGTGTAAAAAAAATGTTGCTGATAGCCATGGGTGCCTGGGTAGTACGCTATCTTATGTTTGCTTATGGCGACACCGGCGGTGGTGTTTGGATGCTGTACACAGGTATCGTTCTTCATGGTATTTGTTACGATTTCTTTTTTGTTACAGGGCAGATATATACTGATGAAAGGGCAGGAGAGCGCATACGATCATCGGCACAGGGCATGATAACACTGGCAACCTATGGCGTAGGCATGTTGATCGGGTTTTGGATAGCCGGGTTGGTTGCTGAAAAATACACGGTTGCAGGTGGTCATGCGTGGCAAAGTATTTGGCTGGTACCTGCTGTAATTGCCAGTGCCGTGTTCATAATTTTTGCACTTTTCTTTAAGGATAAACATTCAATAAATACAGGCACGGTTATAACCGACCGCGAACTCGCAGGAGTTCCGGTTCCATAAATTTTTCAAAGATTGATATGCAAAAAAATAACTCAAGAAGAAAAGCAATTCAAAACCTGCTAATTGGCGGTACCGCAATGTTAGCTGCACCAGGTGTTACTATGGCATTACACAA
>JBBQVY010000329.1:0-4633 GCA_038211085.1 Chitinophagales bacterium
CCGCAGGGAATTTTTGGTTTGCATGTACACCCCGGTTTAGACCTTGGTAAACTTAGTTTTAGAAAAGGCCGGGTTATGGCAAGTGCCGATGAAATTTTCATAACTATCAAAAGTAAAGGTGGCCATGCTGCTGCGCCACATTTAACGGCCGATACCATCCTTATTGCGTCGCAGCTTATCGTAAGCCTGCAGCAAATCATCAGTCGTAATAACAATCCAACATCTCCTTCAGTATTATCAATATGCGCCATTAATGGTGGCTTTACCACCAACGTTATTCCAAGCGAAGTAAAGCTTATGGGTACGTTTAGGGCAATGGATGAGGCCTGGCGTTATAAAGCTCATGAGCTTATAAAAAAACAAACTTTGGGACTGGTAGCAGCAATGGGTGCTGAAGCAGATGTGTTGATAGATGTTGGATATCCCTTTGTAGATAACGATCCTGAGTTAACGGAGAATGCCTGGCAATTGGCAGAAACCTATCATGGAAAAGAACAGGTGGAAGAAACAGAGTTGAGAATGGGTGCCGAAGATTTTGGTTATTATACTCATGTTGTTCCCGGTTGCTTTTACCGGCTGGGCATAAGAAATGTTGAAGAAGGAATTATTCATAATGTACATACCCCGTTGTTTAATATCGATGAAAGAGCTATCGAAATAGGTATGGGTACCATGGCCTGGCTGGGAGCCTCCGCAAGCATTTAGAAATATAGCTTCATTAAAAGAATATTAATTTTTGCATCATACGCAAATTATAGCTGCCTTTTATAACAACTGATCTGTACATTTAAAAACTAACTACTTCCAAATTCTTTTGTTTGTTTACTACATTTTGTAGCGGCAACCTCTAAAAACCGCTATCACAAACGATTGCCCCTAAATTTTTAATTTAAAAGGAAAACAGGTAAGGGAACTTATCCCAAACGGTTATCTATTTTTTTATTTCAACAGTTAATCAAAGCGGGTACCCGCTTGTGATCTTGTTTAAACAAATAGCAAATTTAATAATGTACCAATAATTTTCTAAGCAACCTCTAAACTTTACCCACCTCACATGAAGCATTTTTTACTCTTAACATTGGCCTTTTTATTTTCTTCTAGCATCTATTCGCAATCTTGTTTCCAATCTAATTGTATTAGTATTTATGGGACAGGCCCCGGGTACGAACAGGCCAATTTAAATACCCTGTTTCCCAACAATGCCCAGGCAGGGGTAAAAAATGTTGAGGTATTTGCCTGGACAGCAACCAGCGCCGGAGTACCAAATTTTAATGGCCGAACTGCAATGAAATTTAACTTGTCCGGCATACCTGCAGGCGCAACCATCACCAGCGCAAAAGTTTACTTTACTGCTACGCCTGTTAATAATATAAGGACGAACCAGCCAACATACACTACTAACACCAATGCATCTCTATTACAAAAAATAACTTCAAGCTGGACCGAAACCGCTGCCACGTGGAATACACAGCCGACAGTTACCACAACCGGGCAAAAAACACAGGCTAAGAGTACGACCGATAATCAAAACTACCAGGTAGACATTGCCGATTTTGTGCAGTTTTGGGTTAATAAACCTGACAGTAATTTTGGTATGATGTACCGCATACAAACGGAATTACCCTACAATTGCTTAGTGTTTTATGGAGGCAATGCAGCCACAGTCTCCAACAGATTAAGAATTGATGTTTGCTATACCGTAGCTGGCAGTAACAGCAGCTTAATATTGTTTGGCAACAAAAACAGCAAGATGAGTTCGGTTGTTATTAATAACAATTACGCGAATTATGGCTTCTCGCATTACCCCGAAATAATGAGCATGGGCTGGACAAATAATGCGCAAGGGTTTCCTGTATTTAATAACCGAACGCTTATACGTTACGAGATAAGCGATATACCACCAGATGCTACAGTCAATAGCGCCAAATTGTATTTATTTGCAAAGCAAAACCCACTTAATGGCAACAAGACAGATCCAATGCACGGTAGCAATAACACCTCTTTGTTGCAAAAGATTACGCAAAATTGGGATACAACAGGTGCCACTACGGGTTGGTCAAATCAACCCACTATAAATACGTCAACACAAAAAGTGCTTGCACAAAGCACCTCCCTATTGCAGGATTATGTAATTGATGTAACCGATTTTACACAGAGTTGGGTTAATAAACCCGATAGCAATTTTGGTATGTTATTACGCTTGCAAACAGAGGCCATTTATAACTCTATGATATTTGTTGGCGATGCAACGGCGGCAAATGCCCTTCAGCCAAGGCTGGAAGTTTGTTACTCGCTTAAGGGTACCCTGCCTTTAAGTTTAATCAATTTCAACGCCGGCTTTACCGGTAAAGCAGTAAGCTTATTCTGGAATACGATGAACGAGCAGAATACAGCTTCAACCGAAATTCAATTCGGTACAAATGGCATCAACTTTTTACCGGTTGCAACAGTTAAAGCAAAAAATACAGCAGGTAACAATGCTTATACTTTCAACCACGAACTACCGGCGCCAGTAACCGGCAGGTTGTTTTACAGGCTACGATTAATAAATGCTGATGGAAGTTTTACCTATAGCAAAGTGCTGGTACTACACACAGGCACCCCGGTAAATACAAGTATGGTATTGTTTCCAAACCCTGCAAAAAATTATAGCAGTCTAAGTGTAAAAGCCAAATCAAACCAGTTAATTACAATTAAAATGACAAACATGGCAGGCCAGGTTACAACCCTGCAAACTGCCACTGTAATTAGCGGCAACAATACTTTACTAATAAAGAATTCGGATAAGCTGGGTGCAGGCAATTATATTATAAGCACCGTTATTGATGGCGTACAACAATCAGTAATGCTGCAAAAACAATAAATAGTTTTCGTTGCATAATCGTTTTAGCCCGGCTCTTTAGTAACCAAAGAGCCGGGTTATTTTTTTAGAGAGAATTTTGGTGGCCTGCAAATCTTTTCATAGCATCTTCGTTGCCACAGTCTACCCCGACTTTTGCGGGGCTCGTTTTAACCACATAGCGTTGTGGCGGCATCCGGAAGGGTTTATGTATTTAACTCAAAATAAAAATCGCTAGGGCATGGTTTCGGGTAAAGTATATTTTCTGCCAGCATTTACTCTTTTCAAATAATTCATTAACGGCTCAAAATAGCTTATCATGGCCCTTGCGCTCAAATCTTCGCCGGTGGCATTCTTCAATACCTGGCGCCAGTCTTTGGTAGCGCCGGGCTTCATAATACCAGCAAGCCAGTTACCTACCTGTTTGTTTCCAAAATAGTTGGTAGCATGAGGGTCCTGTTTCAATATATTCCTGGCTATATAATCGTGCATTTGAAACAAGAGCACATACGACAATGCATAATCGTAGTACTGCGCAGCGTCATCGTTAATATGAGTTTTTGTTGCAGCGTCGCAGTACTCCTCGCCCCTGTTAGCAGGGGGCACTATACCCTGGTATTGTTTGGCCAGTTGCCACCATCTTGCATTTAATTGATCGGCGGGTAGTTTGTTAGCATATAAATCGTGTTCAAACATGGCCATGGTGCCCGATGCAAAGGGAATAAATACCACATAGTTCAGGGCCTCCTGCAACAACTTTATCGTGTCATTACTTTGCGCATTGGTGGGTATCAATCCTTTGGCTTGAAGAAATGGTTTTTGCATGGCAGCCATTCCTATCATGCTTCCAATAGCTTCGTGAAATGCCCTGTTTGCACCCTGTCGTAAAATAGGCGGCACACTATCATTTGTATAGTTTAGGTAGTAATATATGTGACCCAACTCATGGTGCGATGTTTCGAACCATTCGGTATTGGGCTCCACACTCATCAGGCTTCTCACATCTTGTTGAAGATCTATGTGCCAGGCCGAGGCATGGTTATTCTTTTTATAATTGGCAGTTGCGGGTAAAGGGTACAAACTCGATTTTTGCCAAAAAGTTGCAGGTAGTGCGGGATAGCCAAGGCTCATATAAAATGCCTCTCCTTCCTTGATAATCCACTCTGGACTTTTCAATTTCAACACGCTGTCAAGGTTAATACCTTTTACTGCTACCATACTGCTCCAGTCCTGGCTCCAGCGATTAGGTGCCCAATGGGCGGGCAGGTAGTCGGGTACTTCCTTTTGATTATATTTTTTAGCTAACTCGTAGCGGGCATACGTGTGTAACTCGCGAAACAACGGGTGCAACTCCCGGTTAATTTTATTACACAGGTCCAGCATCTCCTCGCTGGTCATGCCATAGTCGCTAACCTGGTAGCTAAAATAATCGTGGTAATTAAGAGACTGCACCACCTTGTTGCGCAGGTCGCGAAGATTAAGTAGCCCACTTTTTAACTGCTTGCCTACTTCTTTACTTTCACTCCAGGCTGCGAGTCTTTTACTCACATCAGTTTCATTTCGAAGTATGCCATCTATATCATTGGTGGTAACTGCCTTCCCGTTTATCTGGTAATTGAACCCGTACAAAGTTTCAATCTGTTTTGTTTCAGCAGCAATGCGATCTGCCACCGCCTGCGATGCTGTTTGCGTGTAATTGGCAGCCTGGTATAAGGCGGCCTGCAATTGCTTAACCTGTAGTGGTGACAGGTCATTTTTTTTGCTCAAAAAATATTGAATTCTATCTACCAGCAC
>JBBQVY010000330.1:0-4618 GCA_038211085.1 Chitinophagales bacterium
AAGTTAATGACATTGCATGTAAACCCATAAAATCATAAATGTCAACGCATATTGAATGTGAGCTAACTTCCAATTCCTATTCTCGGTATTACAAAGTTTGGTACTTACTGCATAAACGTAGTTATTGTGGGCAACCGGTAAAAATCTAACAACCCTTCCACCTGTTTAGCCGTATTTATTTTTTATAGGAGAATTAATGCTAAAATGCTCCTTTACCGCGTTTTATTAATGACTTTTACAGCGATTCAATCATAGTTAGTAACTTTTGAGCATGAAATGGAAACTAGTATCTGCCGGTATTTTGGCAGTTTTGTCGATTAATGTGAATGCCCAGTTCAGGAAATATTCCAACGAATTTTTAAATATTGGTGCAGGTGCCCGCGGACTTGCCATGGGCGGAGCGCAAGTTGCTTCTGTAAACGACGGAACCTCAGGGTATTGGAATCCTGCCGGCCTTGTTGGGGTTAAAGATTATCCTTCCGTTCACCTCATGCATGCAGAATATTTTGGGGGAATAGGCAAATATGATTATGGAAGTTTAGCCATTCCGCTCAGCGATCAAAAGCGGGTAGTTGCCCTCTCAGTTTTGCGTTTTGCAGTAGACGATATTCCCAATACACTCTTTTTAGTGGAACCCGATGGTTCCGTTAATTACAACAACATACGCACCTTTTCTTCTGCCGATTATGCTTTCCTTTTATCATATGCACAAAAAATAAAGGATGAAGAAGACCATAAGCTAAGCTTTGGTGGTAATGTAAAAATCATTCATCGCAAGGTTGGAAGTTTTGCCAGTGCATGGGGATTTGGCCTGGATGCAGGCGTTCAGTATACCAACAAACGATTAAAACTTGGCTTGTCTGCAAGAGACATCACAACAACATTTAATGCATGGTCGTTTACTTTCGACGACAGGGAGAAGGAAGTGTTGTACCTGACCAATAACGACATACCGGTTAAGTCAACTGAAATGACTGCACCACGTTTAATTTTAGGTGGAGCTTACAGTTTTCCGTTGAATGATAATTTTACATTGGCGGCAGAAGCTAACCTTGACCTGACTTTTGATGGACGACGTAATACAGTGATCAGCAGTAAAGCAATTAACATTGATCCAAGGCTGGGGCTCGAAGCCAATTACCAGGACAATATATTTTTTAGGGCAGGTATTTCAAACTTTCAAAAGGCATTGTCAGATGGTGATACCCTTAACCTAAAAAAAGTATGGATTTACCAGCCAAGTATCGGCGTCGGCTTTCGTATAAAAAATGTAGTGATTGATTATGCATTTACCAACCTGGCCAACCAGTCAAATCCATTATATACCCACATTTTTTCGTTGAGGGTTGATTTAAGAAAGAATGATAATTAATAATGATGGTGGCACCACCAATTGAACAGCAACTATGAAAAAGATTTCGCTTCTTATATTATTGGTTTTTAGTTACCTGCTGGCAGATAGCCAGCAACTAAACAACGAATGGATCGACTACAGTAAAACTTACTATAAGTTTAAGATTGCGTCAACAGGTTTATACCGCATTACTGCCAGCGATTTAAATACTGTTGGACTGGCAAATGAAGGGGTTGAGAATTTCCAGCTTTGGCGCAATGGTCAGCAGGTTCCTTTATTTACAAGTGTTGCTTCAGGTGCCATTGGTGCAGGTTATATTGAATTATACGGCCAGCAAAACGACGGAACATTAGATAAGCAACTATACCGTACCCCCGCCTTACAACTGTCTGATGAGTTAAGTCTGCAAACCGATTCGTCAGCCTATTTTTTTACTGTGAACCGCACCGGCAATAACCTCAGGTATACCAATATTGCAAATGATGTAGCAAATAATTCAGCCACAGCAGAGCCCTATTTCATGTACCGGTTGCGACACAATTTCAGAACAAGGGTTCACCGCGGCTATGCCGTACCTGCCGGTAGCGAATACCTGTACTCAAGCTCGTACGATATTGGCGAAATGATGGCCAGCCAGGATATCTATCCTAATGCTCCCCTGACCGTAAACTATAATAACCTGGCAGTAGCAACCGGGGGCCCCAATGCAATGTTTAGGGCAAGCATGGCAGGCAGTGCTCCCAACTTTCGCAATTATAAAATTGAGATTAACAATAATGTAGTAAAGGATACTTCTATTTCAAGATTTGCGGCGGTCATCAATGTAAATACTTCGGTTGGTCTTTCTGTAATTTCTTCAGGCAATGCATCTTTTAAAATTTCAAATAACAGCACCGCTTTAACCGATAGAATTGTGAGTGGTTTTTTGGAACTGACCTATCCACGTACGTTTAACTTCGGTAATGTCGCAAGTTTTCAGTTTACCCTACAGCCATCAGCAACGGCCAGGTATGTTGAAATCACAAATTTTAATACAGGGGGTGTTGCACCTGTATTGTACGATCTTACCAATAACAGCCGTTTGGTAGCAAACATTGCTACGCCGGGGGTCATTAAAATTGTTATTCCTGCCTTAACCTCCGAATCTAATTTTGTATTAACCAGCCAGGCGGCTGCTCAACAAAGCGGCATACCTGCTTTTGAAACAAAAACCTTTACCAATTTTAGCCTTGCAGCAAACCAGGGCGATTACCTAATTATCACGCATCCTTCTTTGCAGGTACCATTTAGCGGTGCTAACCAGGTAGAATTATATCGTGCCTATCGTGCTTCAGCCGCAGGCGGAAATTACAAGGCCAAAATTTTTAATATTGATGAACTAGTAGATCAGTTTGGTTTTGGTATAAAAAAGCATCCCCTCAGCATAAAGAATTTTTTAAAGTATGCCCGCAATAATTTTACAGCGGCTCCAAAATTTGCTTTCATTATTGGCCACGGCCTCAATTACGATGACTACCGAACCTATAGTGCCAATGCCCAGGCCGAAAAACTAAACCTGGTGCCTACATGGGGTTACCCGGCCAGTGATGTCTTGTTAGCATCCAACACACTCGAACCAGTTATAGCTACACCTATAGGCAGAATTTCGGTGCTTACTCCCGAGGAAGTAAATCGATATTTAATCAAAGTAAAAGAGTACGAACAAATACAAGCCGATAACACACGTACCATCGATGCACAGGCATGGAAGAAGAATGTTGTACATGTGGCAGGTGGTAACGATCTTCCCTTAGACCTTCGACTTACAGGTTATTTAAGAGGATTTGAAAATATTATTAAGGATACCTTGTTTGGAGGTATTGTTTCAAACTTTAATAAAACGAGTACAGGTCCGGTTACCCCGATTGTTAGTAGTGTTCTGGAGAAAAAGTTTGAACAAGGAATCTCCCTTCTTACGTACTTCGGCCACTCATCAGCTACCTCGCTTGATTATAACTTAAGTGATCCCGAGAACTATAATAACGCTGGCAAGTACCCCATGTTTGTGGTGCTTGGTTGTAATGCCGGTGATCTATATGCTTTTGATACTTCACGCTTTGCTTTATTATCTACGCTTTCTGAAAAGTTTGTGCTTGCCAAAGAGAGAGGTTCTATTGGCTTTATTGCCAGTACCCATTTTGGCCTGGAGTTTTTTTTGGATAGCTATACCCGACAATTGTATCGTTCAATTGGTGTAACACGCTATGGCAGATCTATAGGAGAAAATATGCAGGAAGCTGCACAAAAATTTATAAGCACCGGTTATACATTCGAAGGGTATATGCATGCAGAACAGAGTACGCTTAACGGAGACCCGGCAATAAAAGTTAACAGCATGCCTTTAGCTGATTTTACAGTGGAGCCTTCTCAAATCAGGATCAATCCTAATATTGTTTCGGTTGCTGATGATAAGTTTACCATTAAAACTTACCTCTACAATCTTGGTAAGGCAACAGGCGACTCGGTACTGGTAAGCGTAAAGCGCCAGTATCCTGACGGCACTTCAACAATACTTTTCAATAAAAATATAAAGTCTGTCCGCTTCATCGATTCTGTAACAGTTGAGGTGCCTATTATCGCTTCGCGGGATAAGGGTGAAAACAAAATTATTGTCTCTATCGATGAAAATAATCGATACGTAGAGATGTCTGAACTGAACAATACAGCAACTACTACCTTCAGCATATTTGAAGATGAACTAAAGCCGGTATATCCTTATAATTTTTCCATTGTAAACAAGCAGGGTATAAAGCTTACCGCTTCTACTGCAAACCCCATAGGTACCAGCAGGCAGTATACCATGGAAATTGATACAACTGAGTTATTCAATTCAACTGTAAAGTCTAGTAAAACAGCTACCTCTGCCGGTGGTATTGTTGAATTTGATGCGGGTATCAATTTTAAAGATAGCACGGTGTATTACTGGCGTGTTGCCCCGGTACCTACATCGGGTGGTTACCGCTGGAACAATGCGTCGTTTGTTTATTTAAATGGAAGCCAGGCAGGGTTTAATCAATCACATTTTTACCAGCATACCAAGTCTGCTGTCAGCCACATATCACTGGATAGTGCTTCGCGAAAATGGCAGTACAACAAAGTATTGAATAACCTGACTATCGCCAATTCAATCTTTCCAACAAGTGGTACTGAAGACAACCAGTTTTCGGTTACCGTAAATGGAAGTACTTACATTGCCAGTGCCTGTGATGGACCGGTTTTACAGTT
>JBBQVY010000331.1:0-4528 GCA_038211085.1 Chitinophagales bacterium
CTCAGCTTCTTGTTGGGCGGGAGCTGCTTCTGCAACGGGTGCTGCTTCTGCAACGGGTGCTGTTTCAACGGGAGCTGCTTCTGCAACAGGTGCTGTTTCAGCAACGGGTGCAGGTGCTTCGGTGGTAGCTTGTGTTTCAGCTGGTGCTACAGCTTCAGCTACAGGTGCCTCCTCAGGTACAGGTGCATTTGTTGTCGCTGTAGAAGCTTCAGGCGCAGACTGTTCTGCTACCGGTGCCTTCTCCTGTGCATCAGCGTTTGGGTGAATAATTTCGTTTTCAGGCATAATAAATTCCCGAAGGTTTTATTTCGGGGCAGCAAAGGTAAGGGAATGAAGCTAAAATTGGTGGGTGAAATGAATGCTTTTAAGGGCAAACGCATCTAAAAAATTCCGGCTTTGATATTTAAACAGGGATTGAATTACTGTCTTAATAGTCCCGATAGCTACTATTGGTGGGTAGAAATGTTTCAATAAAGCACAAAGCTTTCCTATTGGAACACCTTGTGTTGTTTAATATAATAATTTCTACCCACGAGTTGTGCCTAAAGGCACAAGGCACAGAAAAAAGATAAAATTAATTAAGATGCGTTTGCCCTGCAATGCTTTAGAGATAGAATGGTTTAAGCAAATTTAAGTTAGCAGAAAATACAGCTCGTTAAGTTGAGTAATTTTTGGTCCGCAGCCGGTCAGTGGGAATATATTAGTTGTCGTTAATATTGCAAAAGTGAAACATTTCTAAAGCCAATTTTTTAATCGCGTCATAGTTATTTGGCTTTTCAAAGTATTTTACAGCCCCTTCTTTCAGGGAAAGTTCTTTATAAATTGGGGCGTTTGAAGTGCTCCAGATTATTACAGGTATCGCTTTAAATTCCGGGTTTTTATACAACTTATTTAAAACTTCTACGCCGGTCAAATCGTGCATATTATAATCTAAAATAACCAGGCATGGTAACTTTTCAGAACTACAATTGTTTAAATAGGCCAAAGCTCCTTTACCCGATGAGACCTTATTAATGATAACTCTTGATTCTAAACCCATGAATGCTTCTTCCAGCAATTCAAGGTCATCAGAATCATCATCTGCCAGTAAAATAATTTTAGGGTTCAAGTTTTAAAAGGGTATAACATAAAGTTACAGTAAAAATGATTTTAAGCATTATTAACCTTTCTTGCAAAACAACTAACTTTCTATACAATTCTCTACCTTAAAATATGGATCAGCCACCTTTATTGGATACAAATAATTTTGATCAATTTTTATTACAATCCATTGTGTTGGATCGGATGGAAGAAGGGGTTTGCGTAACGGATGAAGATGGATATATACTGTTAACCAATGTTGCAGAAGATAGCATGTTTGGTTATGACCCCGGGGAACTGAAAGGTAAACATGTAATGGCGCAAAACGCATATCCTCCGGAGGAAAATAAAAGATTAGTTAATGCAGTTATAGATGAGCTGAAACAAAAAGGTAAATGGAGTGGTGAATGGCACAATCGTAAAAAAGATGGAACTGAATTTTATACGCATTCATTCATAACCCGTGTAGCTGTAGCAGGCAAATCTTTAATTGTTTGTGTGCAGCGGAACTTAACCGATGAAAGAAACGACAAAGAAAAACTTGCATACCGCACCGCTTTGCTCGAAGCACAAAATGAAGCGATACCAGATGCTATTTTAATTGTTGATACCGAAGGGACAATGCTTTCCTTCAATCATCACTTTAAAACAGTCTGGAATATACCCCAGGAGATTATTGATCGTAACGATGATGATGCTGCCCTGCAATTTGCCATGACACAATTAAAAGATCCGCAGCAGTTTATAAACAGGGTTAATTATTGCTATGAGCATCCTGACGAAAAAGCTTATGAAGAGATTCATTTTATTGATGGCCGCATTATTGAAAGATTTGGCAACGCAGTTACCGGGGCGGATGGTAAACGGTATGGATGGGCATGGTACTTTAGGGATATTACGGAGAGAAAAAGAATAGAACAGGACCTGCAAAATGCTAAAGAGCAATTAGAACTGACCTTTAACAATATACCAGCCGGGGTATACCTGATCGGGAAAAGCGGCGACATGGTTTATGTGAACGATAGAGGGGCCCGGGTATATGGCGATTTTACCCCGGCGGACCTGTTAGCCGAAAAAGATTTACCGGCACTCTTTAAAAAAGCAGACCATCTTTTTGAACGTTACGACGAAAACGGAAATCATTTTGGCGGGCATAATTCCCCCGCTTACATAAGCCTCACCACCGGGCTTCCTTCGCAAACCGTGCTTAAACAAATTAACAGGATAACCAGGGAGGAGCAATGGCATTATGTTCAGGGGGCACCACTCTACGACAAGGATGGTAAGGTTTCCATGGTTTTGGTTACCAGTACAGATATAACCATACAAAAACTTGCGGAATCGAAAATCAGGGAGAGTGAAGAACGTTTCCGCAGTTTGGCTAATTCCATCCCTCAACTGGCATGGATGACCGATTGTAAAGGCAGTATTTATTGGTACAACCAACGATGGTACGATTACACCGGTACTACTTTTGAAGCCATGAAGGGATGGGGTTGGGCTAGTGTCCATCACCCTGGTTTGGTGGAGAAGATAAAAACAGATTTTGCTAATGCTATTGAAAAAGGAGTACCCTACGAGGATACCTTTTTGCTAAAAAGCAAAGAAGGAATTTACCGTTGGTTTTTAACCCGGGCTGTACCTGTACGAAACGCCGATGGTGAAATTGTACAGTGGTTTGGAACCAACACAGATGTATCCGAACAGCGGGAAACCGAAGAAGCACTAAAGCGCATTAAAGAACAATTGGAACTTACTTTTAAAAACGTTCCTTCGGCTATTTACCATTTTGATAAGGCAGGAAAAATATTATTCCTGAATGAAAAAGGTGCCAGGCAGCTCGGCTATAAGTCGGTAGACGAAGTATTGGCTGAAAGAGATGTATTCAGCCTTAACCAAAAATTACATGAAACTTTTACTGTTTTGGATGAAGAAGGGAAACCCTTTAAAATTGAAAAGTCTACTACTACAACTACCCTTAAAACCGGGAGATTTTCAGAATTGGTTTCTCAATTCATAAACCGAAAAACAGGGGATTCTTTTTGGACCCTGTCCCGCTCTTCGCCTCTTTTTGATGAAAATGGAGAACTTGCCATAGTACTTACCACTTCTACTGATATTACCCACCAAAAAAATTCGGAACAAATTATAAGGCACAGCGAAGAAAAGTTTAGAACACTTGCCGAAACTTTACCCCAACTGGTTTGGATAACTGATAAAAATGGGGTGCAGGAATATGCTTCATCGCGATGGAAAGAATACACGGGATTGGAACCAGAAGGTGCAGATACCTGGCAACAAGTGGTAAACACTGAAGACATGCCCTTAATAGCAAAAGCCTGGATGGAAAGCATAGAAACAGGGGAACATTACCAATCTGAAGCAAGACTAAAAAACAAGGAAGGTGCTTATCGCTGGCACTTTGTACAAGGCGAGCCCATACGAAATGAAGATGGCAAAATTATAAAATGGATTGGTGCATTTACTGACATTCACGATCAAAAAACGCTTGCTGAAAAACTTGAAAAACTGGTAGCAGAAAGAACCCACGAATTAGAACGCTCCAATGAAGACCTGCAACAATTTGCCCATGTTGCCTCTCACGACTTAAAAGAACCTGTGCGTAAAATACGAACGTTTGGCAGCAGGCTTTCGTCTGAATTTGCAAATGAACTTCCGGAAAAGGCTAAAAATTATATTGAAAAAATGGAAGGTGGGGCGAAAAGAATTTATGACATGATAGATGGAGTGCTGCTTTATTCGTCGTTTAGTTCCACTGAAGTTGCAATTTCCCAAGTTGATTTGAATGAAATTATAACCAACATTAAAAGCGACCTGGAAATTTTAATACAGCAGAAAGAAGCAACCATTGTATGCGATAAATTACCGGTTATTACAGGCTTCCCCATTTTATTGCACCAGCTTTTTTACAACCTCGTAAACAATTCGCTTAAGTTTTCCAAGAGCAATTCTAAACCGTTCATTCAAATAACTTCACAAATTAAGTCACCCGTTTTTGAAAAGAAGGAGGAACCTGCCAGGTCTTATGCTTACATAAACATAACCGATAATGGTATTGGTTTTGACCAAAGCGAGGCAAAGAAAATATTTAAAACTTTTTCGAGATTGAATCCGAAAGATAAATATGAAGGCACCGGTCTTGGGCTTGCGCTATGCAAAAAAATTGCAGAAAGGCATGGTGGTTTTATTGAGGCCGAAGCAACGGAAGGAGAAGGTGCAACTTTTACTGTGGTGTTACCTGTTGAAGATTGAGAACAATATTGGAAGATAGCCCAATAGATTACTGAAAGTACAAGAGGGCGACGCAACAATGATCGCTATTAATTCTGCTGCAGAGCCCATAAAAAATTATTGACTCTGCAAAAGTTGTAGCCTTAAAGACAGTACTTATTTTTTACTTTTATTTATATGAAAACGACAATGCCTG
>JBBQVY010000332.1:0-4497 GCA_038211085.1 Chitinophagales bacterium
TAAAAAAATAAAGAGAATGACACCAGTATTGACGATGAATGCCAACAAATTGAAAGTACAGATTTATGAAACCCGGCAAGAGTTGGGAGAAGATGCGGCTAACGATGCGGCCAAAAAAATTAAAGAATTGCTCTCATCAACAGACAGATTGATCAATATCATATTTGCGGCTGCACCTTCACAAAACGAATTTCTTTACAGTCTTAGCCAGCAGCAGGGTATTGACTGGGGCCGGGTAAATGCCTTTCATATGGATGAATATGTAGGATTGGAAAAGAACTCACCGCAAACATTCGCCTTCTTTTTAAAAGAAAATATTTTTGATAAAGTTCCATTCAAATCGGTGCATTACATTAATGGAAATGCTGTTGATACGGAGATGGAATGCCGGAGATATGCAGCACTGCTGGAAGAATTTCCGGTTGATATTGTTTGCATGGGCATAGGCGAAAACACGCATATTGCTTTTAACGATCCGCACATTGCCAACTTTACTGATCCCGATATGGTTAAGGTGGTAACGCTGGACGAGGTTAGCCGCCAGCAGCAGGTAAACGACCAATGCTTTGATACATTAGAAGAAGTACCCTTCCTGGCAATTACACTTACGGTACCTGCATTAATAAATGCTGAAACCATTTTTTGCATGGTACCGGGAAAGAATAAGGCAACGGCAGCTTATAAAACATTGAACAGTGAAGTAGATGAAAAGTATCCATCAACTGTACTTCAAAGACATAGCAATGCCACTCTTTATTTAGATAGGGATAGCGCTGCAAGATTATAGGAAAAGATGGTCAGCAGGCACAGTTTAGAAATGATAATTGGTTGCCGGATGAGCAGGTACAAGTACAAGTGAGTTTCGAAGTATAGAAATTAAAAGAACAGGAATGCCTGATTGAAAAACAAATGCCGGTAAACAAAACTTAATAAAAAGGGTAAGTGTTTAATAATACAATTCCCTTTCGTTTAAAACATTTATTATGAGAATTAAATACGTGGTATTGATCGTTCTTTCGGCCAACCTGTTTATTGCCGCCTGCATTGGCGATGAACACAAAACCGGGGGCATTTCGTTTGCCAGTTATAAAATTGCTGATGGTTTTGATATACAACTGGCCGCTGCCGAACCGCTGATCGAGGCACCTGTAGCAATAGATTTTGATAATAAAGGAAGAATGTGGGTGGTGGAAATGCGGGGTTTTATGCCCAACCTGAAAGGAACGGGTGACGATGCCCCCAATGGAAGAATTAGCATTTTGGAAGATGCCAATAAGGATGGTGTAGCCGAACATGCCACGGTATTTTTAGATGGCCTGGTTTTACCCAGGGCTTTGGCACATGTGTATGGAGGTATATTGTACACTGCTCCGCCCAACCTTTGGTTTGTAGAAATAAAAAACGACAAGCCCGGAAAGAAAATATTGGTTGATTCATTATACTCTGCGGGAGGAAGTCCCGAAGCACAGGCAAACGGATTGATGATGAATATAGACAACTGGATTTATAGCGCATATTCAAATTTCAGGTACCAGTTACGCAATGGAAAATGGATGAAAGAACCTACAGAGTTCCGTGGCCAGTTTGGCATTAGCCACGATAACGTAGGCCGGTTGTATTACAACTATAACGAGTTACAATTAGCCGGCGATTATGTATTGCCAAATATGCTTATTGCAAATCCATATTACAAACCAAAAGAAGGGATCAACAAAGAATTGACTACAAATCAAAGAGTATATCCTTTGCATGCTACCACTGTAAACAGGGGTTACGTACAAGGTGTGCTGGGCAAAGACAGCATGCTGCTGAATGTAACTGCTGCGTGCGGACCGGTAATTTACAGAGGCGACCAATTTCCGGAAGACTATACCCAAAATGCCTTTATTTGCGAACCGCAGGCCAACGTGGTAAAGCGTAATCTGCTGCATTTTGATGAAACAACAACAACTGCCACACAAGCCTGGAACGACCGGGATTTTATTGCATCTACTGACGAAGGATTTCGACCGGTAAATTTATCTAATGGTCCTGATGGTGCCCTGTACGTTGTGGATATGCACAGGGGTGTTATGGAATACCGGGCCTTCGCCACGCCCTACTACAACAATGGAATTGAAAAGAAGCAATTGGATACACTATTACATGCAGGGCGAATTTTACGAATTGTAAGTAAAGATAAAAAGCCCGTCGCATCACCTGACCTAAGCAGGTTGACAGGCGCCCAATTGGTAGCACAATTGAAAAGTAATAATGGCTGGATCAGGGATAAGACGCAACAGCTGATCATTTATAAAAAGGATCCATCTGTTGTTGCCGCACTACAAAAACTGGCACTTGATGATACCCATGCAGTAAGCGCAATACATGCGTTACATACCCTGGAGGGATTGAATGCCCTGTCGTTTGACATGCTTAAAAAAGTTGCGGCAATGGGTGAGCCTATGCTTACTGCACATGCATTGTTATTGCTTAAGAAATTCAATAGTGCTGCCCATGTAAAATCTATGGCAATGCTGGCAACAGACCTGCTCAATAAAAACAATGGAGTTATTAATTTATACCTGGCTGGCTCGCTTGGCCCTTGGAATGCAGTATCGGCAGAAACCTTTCTGCCTTTCCTCCAAAAAATATCTGCCTCATACACTGGTAAACCCATTTACCAGGAAGCGATTATGAGCAGTTTAAAGGGATCTGAAGAAAAATTCCAGGCACTCATTAAAAAATCAAATACCGCTAAAAGCGCAGGCACTTTAATGGATTCTTTATTAGTTCAAACGGTTCAAAATAAGAAGATTGGAAAAAAGAATTCCATTTTTGTAGAGCTCTCCACTCCCATCGATTCACGAACCAATGGGTTAGCGCTCTTCCGCACAATCTGTGCGGCCTGCCATGGTGCTGATGGAGACGGTATGGAACATATAGCCCCGCCATTAAAGGGATCAGAATATGTTGAGGGTCCTTCAGAAAGATTGGCGATGATTATTTTAAATGGTATGGAAGGACCATTTCATATAAAAGGGCAGCTTTACAAGTTTAACGGAAGCATGCCAAATTTTGCAAATAATTACAACGACAAACAGATAGAGGACATAATCAAATATTTACACAATGCTTATGTTACCGGGCCAGCTAAAGCAATAAAAGCCGATGACATTAAGAAACTCAGAAGTAAAAAAACCGGCACATTAAAAGAACAGGACTTGTTGGAAATGGCGGGTACTAATTAGATCCCTGTTTAGTAAGGCTTCGGCAAAGTAGTGGCAAACAATATCTTTTCATAATCGCAATAAAATAATTTCATGAAACAAAATTTGCCCCGCCGCCACTTTATACGTATGGCATCCGTTGCAGGTATCGGAGTGTCTATCATACAAAGTTTGCCGAAAGTTTATGCAGGCAGGCAGGCTCAAAATTCTGGCAGGGTAGGCATTATTGGACTCGACACTTCGCATAGCGTAGCCTTTACCAAATCGCTGAATGCACCGGATGCAGCTGCTGAATTTAAAGGCTATAAAGTAGTGGCTGCCTACCCCAACGGTAGTAAGGATATAGAGTCTTCTGTAAAAAGAATTCCGGGCTACATAGAGCAGGTAAAAAAGTTAGGAGTGGAGATCGTAGGTTCTATAGAAGAGCTGCTAAAAAAAGTTGATGTTGTTTTATTGGAAACCAATGATGGCAGGCCACATTTGGAGCAGGCAATGAAGGTTTTAAAAGCAGGCAAGCCCATGTTTATCGATAAACCTGTGGCAGCATCTTTAAAAGATGTGCTAGCTATTTATGATGCTGCAAGAAAGTATAACGTTCCAATCTTTTCTTCCTCTTCTCTACGCTATATGCAAACGGTACAGGAGGTAGTAAGCGGTAAGGTAGGTGCAGTCTTGGGAGCCGATACTTATAGTCCGGCCACTATTGAAAAAACGCACCCCGATTTTTTCTGGTACGGTATACATGGTGTGGAGATTTTATTTTCAGTAATGGGTACAGGATGTAAACAGGTAAGCCGTGTACATACCAACGATACGGATATAGTGGTGGGTATTTGGAACGACGGACGGGTAGGCACATTCAGGGGAACCCGCACCGGTACACACGATTATGGCGGCACTGTTTACGGGCAAAAAGGTGATATGTCGTTAGGTCCTTTTAAAGGTTATGATGATTTATTGGTAAAGATTATTGAATTTTTTAAAACCGGCAAGGCGCCGGTAAGTGCGGACGAAACGCTGCAGATTTATGCATTTATGGAAGCCGCCGACGAAAGCAAACGAAACAATGGCGCCCAAATAACTTTGGACTCAGTTGTACAAAAGGCTTCAAAACAAAATTCCTGAGGCAACACTTTAGAATTACTGCATAAGCAAACACAAACCCCCAAAATAGCCAGCTGATTGATATTATCACAATAAAGATCAGGCTGGTTTTTTTTAACCTGCAGGTGATTTTGATGCAGCTCCGTTTGTGGCTGACCCGTCGGTGTAGTGAGATCACATTCAT
>JBBQVY010000333.1:0-4386 GCA_038211085.1 Chitinophagales bacterium
GGAAATTCCTGGCTTTCGTCCCATTCCATCAGGTGGGGTTTAATGTGCTGTAAAGCAAATTCACGGGCAGTCTGTGCAACCTGCCCGGTTAATTCCGATGTTGTAAAGTTCATAAAAACAATCTTTAAAGTTGCAATTTAATGCATTTTAAATACTAACGCACGTTAGTGTAATTATTTGGCAACTATATATCAGTTGGGACAAAATTTAATAAAAATGGTTTAAATAGTTAAAAAGTCCGAACAGCTCGAACAAATAAAAGATTGACCTTGTTATAGTTGAGCTGGGAGCCACCGTTGAAGTTCTGGAGCCAGCCAACGTTGATATCGACCTCGCTGGAACTCCAATAGTAAGCAGCAACAAAACCACCAATGGCAATACGATTTAGATATAATTTATTTAATTCGTCTTTACTTGGTAAATACCAGTCGCTGTATCCATTTAATATCAGGTCATAACATAATTTGGCTGCATAACTTCCTGCTCCCTGAACTGCAACAACCGTATTTGTATTAGCATCCCCAGTTCCCAATGCCGTTGCAGTTGCATTTGTTATAATATAAGAGCCATTATACCATTGAATACCCGGACCATTACTCTGGTCTGAAGCAGCCGCTATAAGACCATGCATCTGGCCTGCAATATAACCCGGATCTCCGGGCTGTAAAATGTACGCTATTTTCCCTCCTTGATAACTATCTCCAATTGCAAGAGGAACGGCTGCTGTAGTGCCACCAATCATATTCACCCAGGACGTGCCGTTATAATACTCCGGCTCTCCCCCGCTTGCACCACAATTAGTACAATAAATAATTAATCCTGCCACTGGGGATGTTATGGCATCCCGCTGGGAAGCCAACATCCTTGGTGGTAAAAATCCTTTTGTGGTTGAAGTAACATCCAACACTGATGCTGCATTGGGCGTTGAAGTACCTACACCTATCTGGGCAAAGGTGGATATTGAAAATACCAGTAAAGCAGAAATAAATAAGTATTTCATGATTCTGTTTTTTTTAAAATTAAAACTTAATAAGCCTAATGAATGGGAAACAATTATAACCCCTTTCCATTTACGTGTTGTATCCTTTGCCTTTTTCAATACTTCTATTAAAGTCAGCCCCTACAAACTAAAGGTAAATAAAAAGGCTGCTAAATGCAGCCTTTTTATTTGTTTAAAGAATGATTACCTATTTGCCTATCAAAGTATTGTATGTAAGCCTACCATTGCTATTTTGTAAAGCAATATCAAACCTTTCATTGTCTGCTATCTTTCTACTGTTAAAACGGGACGCAAATTCATCACAATACCTCTGTAGATGCCAAGGGCTTACTTGGTGAAATATACCGATAATACCACGCTTTAATAAACTCCAAAAGTTTTCTATACTGTTGGTGTGAAAACCACTTCTTACATATTCACCTTTTGAGTGGTCAACTATAACGTGGGTAAATTCAGTCCCTTTACCAAGATAAGCATACATAGCAAAACCATCAGTTACCATAGTTGAACCTTTTTCTACATGCTGGCTAATCAATTTCTGTGCATTCCTTTTAGTTACCCAATCCGTAACCTTAACTACAACCTTACCGCCAGTCTCGATAATACCAAATACAGGTGTTTTCACATCACCAAGCGATAAGCCTTGTTTTTTAGTCTTTTTACTGACGTGTTTGTTAGCTTCCTTTCCACCTACATAAGTTTCATCAATCTGCACTTCTTTAGTCAGCATTTGCGGTGCTTTATCCTTTAGCATTTCACGAACCCTGTGTAAAACAAACCAAGCCGTTTTTTGTGTAATTCCAAGTTGACGTGAAGCCTGTAAAGAACTGATACCTTTTTTTGAAGAAGTACACAGATAAATAGCCGCAAACCAAACACGTAAAGAAACTTTTGAATTTTCGTAAACAGTCCCAACTGTTACAGAAAACTTTTTATGACATTGTTTATCTCTACACTTGTAACCTCTATTAGTTACATAAGGATTGATAACGCCACAAAAAGGACAAGCAGGTGTATTGCCCCACCGTTGCTTTGCTAAGTATGCTTTACAGGTTTCATCATCCTTAAAAGTGTCCAGTAATTGTATCAGTGTTTTGAATTGTCCTATCATTTTATTCGTTTGTTATGCTAGATTAAGTACTTAATGGGACTAACTGCATCAAAATATGTTAAATATATGTTAACGTACGTAATTGATTACATAAAAATTACTTAGTTGTAAAATATAGCTATATTTGTGTTTCAAAACATATCGTTATGGATGATGTAAAAAACGAAGAACATTTACAGGATAGGATTAAGGATGGCAGCGGAAAGGGTATTGGAGTAGCTTACCCTATTTTTGATATTGATTCAATACTTGAAACTGCTCGAAAATTAGTAGAGGAGTATGGCTCAAGTAGGCCAATATCAAAAGAAGAAATTAGTAAAACATTAGATAAAAAAATAAACTCATTGTCCTTGTTTTTTTCAACTTTAGGCCAATACAATATTTTTTCTGTTGTTCATGGGAAAGGATACTTACCTTCTGACATTTACCGGAAATACACAGAGCCTGTTCACGACCAAGACGAATATAAGGCTAAATTACAAATGTTTCAATCAGCACCCCTTTACGCAAAGATTATAGATGAGTTAAATGGACACCAATTACCTGCTGATGAAAAAAGGTTTTCTAACTTACTGAAAGGGGAACCATACAACGTCAACCCTAATTCATCAGAGAAAGCAGCAAAAGTGTTTTTTGATAATTGCCGAAACCTAAACCTGCGAGACCATACGGGCAAATTCAAATTCCCTGATATTGCAAATCTAACTGGTGTTTTACCACCAAAAGACCAACAGCAAGATCCTGCTCCACCGCCGCCACCACCTGGAAACGGTCAGGATGATTTGTTTGAGTTACCCATCCCTTTAGGCGGTAAGAGAATAGCATATCTAAAGTATCAATTAGAGAATTTAAGCAAAAAAGATATAAGGGTTATAAGAAAGGCTTTGGATTATTTAGAAAGCTCTATAACCGATGATGAAAGCGAAGGAACAAAATAGGAGTAGCATACGCTGCTCCTATTAAAAAATATTGGGTTAGAGACGGTCTCATTAGCTGACAAATCCAGTACCGCAAATACTGTGTCCGAGACGTGGGATTAAAAAACCACAACCAAAGCAGCGACAAACCTCTGTGTAAGTAGCAATGCTCCTTTTGTATTGGTAGCAACTACGATAAGCAGTGGGTTTGTTGTTTTATCAAAGGTAATAAAATATCTTAACTTTAGTATTATGGCAAAGGTTATTAACAAAAAGAAGGCAGCAAAGAAACGGGCATCTACCTATGATGCTAAACTTTCAATAAACGGTACATTTGAAGATGTAATAGCTGTATCTGTGATTGGTACAAGCGTTAAAAAAAGTACGCCTTCTAAAAAGAAAATATAAAATGAGAATATATTATCAGATGGGTGAAAACCTAATTGGTTCTGACGAGCTTGGAGAGATTATTAGTAGGCAGGCAGATAATGTGCATATGATTATGCTTGAAAAACTAAAATATCAAATAATGTGGGCATTGCGTTCTTTAGAAGATGAAATAAATAACTCTGGAGGCTGTATTATTATAAATTCAGAAAACCTAAGCAGTAAAACAACAGTTGAATGTAAAGGATTTGAAAATGGCCTTATAGAAAAAATAAACGCTATTGCAAAGGATATTAAATTTTAAAAAGTTATTTGCAAAAAACACAAGGCTGCATAATTGCAGCCTTTTTTATTTCGGAGCGCAAAGATAAGGGTATCAAATTATAAACGCAATCAACAATTAATCCCCTTTTATTAAAAATATGTGTAAAAGTCGTTACAGGTTATTGCCCCCCAATAAATTACTTTTGTATAAGTCGAAACCCACCTGGCAGGGTGGGTTCTGAAAACGTTTAAAATAGGTAATAGGTCTTTGACATTAACGGAACAAAACTATAACACCGGTTTATAGTTACGAAATGGAATTATCCACATATTAAGGTTTTACCCGAACCAGCCACTCATAATTAATTATTGCATATTCCGCATATATTCTTTACTTTGCAACCTCAATTTTTACGTTTAAAGGCAAAGTCTCACTATTTTGTCATTTATTTATTTTGTTTTTATTGTTAAAAACATCTTTAAGCCCGGAGTAATTACCCGGGCTTTTTAATACCCATATTTCGGATATGGGAGGCAACAGGCCGCCTTGAAGCGCCCATCGAGATAGAAACTTTAAATTGTAAAAATTGAAAGCAAAAAGTGAAAATCCAAAAACGTGTATTTGTGTAAACGGAACTGTATTTACGCATTGTATAACCACAAGGTCAGGCAGAAGGATTTGCAGGCCAGAGGTTTACGTGTTTAAG
>JBBQVY010000334.1:0-4345 GCA_038211085.1 Chitinophagales bacterium
GGCATGGATGCTTTAAATGCGGCAGCTAAAAGCATGCAAAGCGATGCACCCGCCTGTAGCACCTGCGGACATATAACTTTACGTAGTGGCACCTGCTATAAATGCCTGAACTGTGGCACAAGCATGGGTTGCAGCTAAGCATACCTATCCAATAAGCACCAGGCTTATGGAAATAAATGGAGCTTGACTTCCGACTTATATATGAGACCTCATGATTCTTCATGGGGTCTTTTTTAGTGAGAGATACCAGCGAAGGTTTTCCAGAGTACCATTCTTGCAGCCTGCCCTGTCAAACTTGTTAGGCCGCAAGCACTTTATCAGCATAAATGATTTCAACATTTTTTCACTTATGGTAACCTGCTTTACTAATAATATCTGACCCTTGGATTAAGCAGGAATCATTTTGAAACATTCTTACAGCGATTACAAATGCTGGCATAATTATACTATTAAAGTTAATGACCGGAAATCCGCATTTTTTTCATCAATGCTGATTCCCATTGCAAAAACAAATTCATCTAAAATAATATACTATGCGTTCAGGTATACTCTTATTGTTTGTAATAGTTAGCTCCTGCTCCACACAGCATTACATTGATAAAGCTGGTATGGCTGCAACCAGCGCAAGTGCTGCTGCAATAACAAGAGCTACGAAAAATAAGGATTATGTCTCCCTTCAGTCAGGCGCCAACTTTTACTATATAACCTTTGCCGAGATAGACAAGGCCAAAAAAAATGTGACGGTAACCCTTGATAAAATTGACTCAATTCATTACAACCAGGTACTCACATCTACCAACAAAAAGGTCCTGGTAAATGACAAAACGCCAACGCCTCACCTGCATATTCAGCTGGTCGATTCTGCTAACTATACTTATGATGAACCTCACACTATTCCCCTTATGAAAATAAGCTCGATGCAAAAGCTTTAATCTCTTTGCAACATTTTGCAACAAGCAATTCTAAAAGATAGCATTGTAGAAATTCTGTAAGAACCCATTTTTAAGATGTTTACTTTTTAAGGTGTGAGGTAAACAAATCAATTTTAAAAAAATAGTCACTTTTAATTCTAATATATTTGGAGCTTATGAAACGTTTATTAATTATATCTTTTTCTTTTACTTCTTTATTTTTTCTGGCTTGTTCCAACACAAAAGCTGATGTGGAGACAAGTGATTCAGCCATGACTAAAAAGGTCTCCTTAGTTAAAAATGAAAACTCAACAGGTTTTTCCAATTCAATGACGCCTATAGATACCGCTGCTTACGATAGAATAAGTAAGGCACTGGCTAATGGAGATACGTCGGGTAAATGGCCGGTTAAAGCGCCTTACCCTTCACCCGGTGCAGTTTTACCTTTTCATAGGATTGTGGCTTTTTATGGCAATCTTTTCTCCAAAAAGATGGGTGCATTAGGCGAATATCCTAAAGCAGAAATGGTTCAAAAATTAAAGGGTGAAGTTAAAAACTGGCAGGCGGCCGATACATCTCTACCTGTTATTCCGGCGCTGCATTATGTAGCGGTAACTGCGCAGGGCGCACCCGGTAAAGATGGCAAGTTTAGAGCACGCATGCCCTTTGCCCAGATAGATACCATCGTTAACTGGGCTAATGAAATAAACGGCCTTGCCTTTGTTGATATACAGGTAGGCTTAAGTACGGTGCAGTCAGAGGTTCCTGTATTGGAAAAATACCTGAGTATGCCAAATGTTCATTTAGGCATCGATCCTGAATTTGCTATGTTGGGCAAGGGTGGCCGCAGGCCTGGTAGCGTAATAGGTACTTACAATGCTGATGATATAAATTTTGTAGTTGATTACCTGGCTGGCCTTGTAAAGAAAAACAATATACCTCCCAAAATATTAGTGATACATCGTTTTACCAATCCAATGGTCAGGGAATTTGAGCGAATCAAAAGAGTACCACAAGTACAAATAGTTATTGATATGGATGGCTGGGGTGATAAAATTTTAAAGAAGTCATCGTACATGCTGTATGCAAAAAGAGACCCTGTTCAGTTTACCGGCTTTAAGATATTTTATAAAAATGATATTAAGAAGGGAGTCGACCAGCTATATACCCCAGCCGAGGTTTTAGGCTTTCAACCCAAGCCGATATATATTCAGTACCAGTAAAATGCGTTTCATTATAAGATTATAGTGGCTGATTAAGAGGCGTAAGTTTTAATAGATTATTTCATCGGCACAAACAATACTGCATCGGCAATGATCTCGCCAGTTGCCTTCTTATTGGTGATGCTGACAAATGCTTTTTTACCCTTTGGTAATGTCATGTTGCTAAGTACTACCCATTCGCCTGCGGTTTGGCCTTCCACGCGAATGTCAGCATCCTTTACGATAACTACTTTCTCTTTGTTACCATCAAACAGGGTAATATAAGTTTGGGCGCTGGCATTTGGCACCTTAGGAAAATAGGCATACACTTTATAGTTTCCAGCGGTTAGTACCTGTGGAGAGAAGCTTATTTCCTTTTCCTGGCCACTTTTGCCGTCGTCAATAAACATGGACGGGCCATAGCTTCCTCTTTTTTCTTTGTTCCACTGCCCGGTGATCTGTACATTATTTACATCATCGTTATCCACCAAAATTTCAGCGACTCCATTGTCGGCTAATGGGTTAACTTTTAGTGTTTGCTGTAATTGTTTTACATCTACCTGCTGCACATTTTGCTTTGAATCAATGGCCATAACAGCAGCCACCGCCGCCGACTGGCTTAATACCATAAATACCGGCTCCATTCGTATAGAGCCGTAGGCTATGTGGCTGGCAGATAAACAAACGGGCACAAGCAGATTTTTACATTCACTGGCTTTTGGTATTATAGAGCGGTAGGCAATCGGGTAGGGGCCAAAGCCACCTACCTGCACATCTCCTTCATTTTTTACCATTCCATTTACTACAAGGCGCTGGCAATTGTGCGAGTCCATGGTGTAAGCGGCCATTCCTACCCCATCGTCAACTATTTCTTTTGCTTCGCAATTAGCCTGTGTCATTACGTACATGCCGTTCATGCGGCGTACTTCCCGTACATACATTTGCGGCGACCAATTTCCATTGGTGGTGTATTCATCTTTTGGATAGCCCCATTGTTGCATCATTTCGCGTAAATGTTTTGGCATCCGCACATCGTGACCAATAAAATATATCAACCCTTTTACATAGTCTTCGTGCGCCTTTTGTATATGGCTTCTATTGGTATAATCAGCTTCGGCAAAATCATAGTTCATTCCTATCATATCGGTAGAAAACGGCCCGTTGTTATTAATATCCGTTTTGCTGTTGGGCATGTAATCAATCTTTAAAAAAGTACCCAGGTTTTTGGGTTGCGTTTTTTCAATTACCCTTAAAAGCAATTCATATTTTGAGGCATCGTAATTAGCTGGTTTGGTAACATCAATCCTGTTCGCCGGGTTGTTAGTAAGGCACAGCCTGAAATTGTAAGTCTGAATCTTTTTATCGCCACTTCCCCTTGGTTGCAATGATTGATTACTGATGCCCCAAAGCAGTCCGCTTTCCGCATCGCCGGGTATTTTGTAAGGGCTTATGCCATCGGGAAACTGGTGTTTATCGCGAAGCTGAACACCATTGTATGTTTCATTAAAAAGGCTGTTGTCTTCTCTGCCTGTAAAATACGATACACCTGCTTTGGCCATCAGGTCGCCTTCGTACGAGCAATCAATAAACATGGTTGCCTTAATAATTTTATAAGAAGTTTTGCCGGGCTTTACTGAGCTTTCGATAACGATGTTCTTAATGCTTCCATCTTGTTTGTTAACTGAAACCAGCCTGTGTTGAAAAGCTATTTTTAAGTTGGCTTCATCAATGTAATGCTGGTAAGTTTGCGTGGCTACATGTGGCTCAAATATCCATTGTTCCAGCTTGCCATAATGGGCACCTATACGCCGGTAAAAATCTCTTGATAAACCTGTAATTGCATATTTGTTGCCTATATCTGTAAATCCAAGTCCACCTGTGGTTAGCCCGCCTACATACCTGCCCGGCTCAATAAGCAAAACCGACTTTCCCATTTTTTTGGCTGTGTAAGCAGCCATAACTCCACCCGAAGTGGCACCATAAACTACTACGTCAACCTGTTGTATGGGTTGGGCATTTAACAATAAAAATGAATAAGACAGTAGACATGCGAGGAAGCATTTTTTCATAAGTAAAATTTTAAAAAATCAACAGTCCCATGGTTATTTCGTTTCGCAGGCCGTAGTAATAAAACCCTTTATGTTCTATGATTTGTAGACCCGACCGGATTCGAACCGGTGACCTCTTCCATGTCAAGGAAACACTCTAACCAACTGAGCTACGGATCTGTTT
>JBBQVY010000335.1:0-4306 GCA_038211085.1 Chitinophagales bacterium
ACTTTACAGAATTGGTATCAGTAACAATCTTTCTGAAATAGAAGAAGATTTTGAAGTATATGGACTTGTAGGTGACAAATGGCAACCATTTCAAAAGCAAACAGAATTTGATGGTTTTTTAGTAATCAAGAAAAAAAGTAATTTTACAATATGAAACAAGCAAAAAATACTGATAAGAAACCTACTATAATAAAGGTTGACAAAAAGTTAGACAAATACCTTAGCAAGGGCTTGTTTAAAGAAAAAGTTGACAAAGCGAACGAGGTGCTTAAAACAGTTGGACTTCCCAAATTCTCCAAATAGCACTGCCACCAACAATCGGTTTGGCATTATGGCGGCAGGACAGCCTGTCCCGCTTCTTCTGCGGGATTGGAGCAATCAGTAGCAGTTCGCTATCCATCGGCAGATCCAGCTTGAGGTTATAAATTAAGCAGCAGTAAAAATCATTAAACATTATATCTTTAATCGGCTTCAGTTGTCGGCAGACGGAACACAATTTTACTTTCAACTTAATAAAAAACTACCTCTATTATCTAATGGAACGCTACATTCAAATAGGTCAATGTGTAGACCAGGAAGAAAGAATTCAACTTTGATACTCAACAGTAAACTTTCAGGGAGAAAGACTATCTGATTATAACCTTACTCCCCCCCTCGTAATTCAATCGTACTACTCCACCGGTATTAAATGGCTGCCACCTCCAGCTATTGTTACCAGGCAATGTTTGTTGCGGAATTGTTTTACTATTTACGCTAATGGCTTTTGGTTTTGTTTTCAGCCGTAGCACAACGCTTGCATTATTATCAAACGTAGAGAAACGAATAGCTTGGGGATCATAAGAAATTTGCTGTACAATAGAACTGCAGGAAAGCAGGTGATCTTCTCCCGCAGGGGCCCACTCCGGAACGGCAGCCAGCCCATCAAGAAAGTGTCTTATGTAATCTCCATAGCCGTCGGAGAACCAGGTTCCCGGCCATGTAGGGCCAACCCGTACCACACCATTTGCATCCGTGCAATAGGTGGCATTGTTGAAATACCTGAATGCCTTTTCCTTGTAACGGGGGTCGCCACTTCTTGCATACCAAAGGGCACATAAAGAAGCAAAGCGGGCCGAGTGGCTGCCCATGGGTACATAACACCAGGTTTGTTCTTTAATCGCATCCATATCTTCTGTGCCAAACGCGGCTTCCACCCAATTGATAAGGGCCGGTACATTAATATCAAGATTATTGTCGAGTGATGGGTATTTCAATAAATATCTTGCTGTTTCCAGTGGAGAAACCTGGTTTCTATTGGTGCGCTCCGGATCGTTTGGAATGTCTTCAAAGTAAGCATTCCAAATATATGTTTTCATCGGGCCGTCTTTTGAATACAACCATTTCCATGCAATGTTGCGAGCTTTTGTATAAGCACTTATTCGTGCCGTGTCAATAGCCGTTCTATGTTGTATTCTGATCAATTCATCAAACAAACGAATAGGGTCAATAACCTGCGAACAATATTCATCAATCACTATCCCGTTTCTTGCATTTACCCTAAAAGACCAGGGGGAACGTTTGGTTTGCACGGCTGAAAAATAGGCAAGATCGCCACCCAAATCTTTTACATTTTTTGCGAGGGCATCAGCACAATTGATGGCTGCATTCAGATAAGTTGTATCATTTGTTGTCTCATAAAAAAGGAGGTAAGCAAAACCCAGATCACCTACTTTATCGGGCTCAATACCATGCAGACCATCACCACGCATACCATCCTTTTCCCATTTGGTTGCACCATAATACTCCTTCTCAAAGGGATTGCTGCTTGCATAAGGCACATTGGCCCATACCCAGCCAGGGGGTGTAGTGCCGTGCTGCAATTGGTAATCCAGCATGTTCTTTACTATTTTGATATAGCTGTTGTCACCTGAAAAAACCCTGTATCCTGTTACCAGGCTATGTACCATGCCGGCATAAACCATGGCCGGGTTGTGCATCCAGTTTTCGCCTGTTTGTCCGGCTTTAAAATCAGCTTCACCTTTTATATGCGGGCCTTCAAAACAGCAGGTAACCAGGTATAGCGGCAGGCCGGTTTTATAATCTATGGGTGTACCGGATTTAATAAATTCAGCAGCAAGCCGGGATACATGAGCATAGGCCGCACCCGGTAAGGAAGGTTGATGCCATGAAAGCAATTTTCCGGAAGCATCATTCACAACTTTGTGCCCGCCCAATGAATCCTTCCCTCTTCTTTGAACTGTTTGTGCACCTGATGTACATGTAATGAAGAGACTAAGAGCAGCTATTAATATCTGTTGTATTTTATTCCGCATGGAAGATTATTTTAAATTTTTAATTAAGTCAGCTTATTAATACAGGCACCTTTTGATATTGAGGATTTGAATGTAATGTCATTAACTAAAGAATTTTTTGGGAGCTAACATTTGTTCTTTGTTCAACTCCGGTTGTGTCATTTTAATTCCGGTTTATCGGAACTTACTTGTGCCACATAACTTTAATCTAAAATTACTAATACACAACTCGTGAAGGAGCCTGTTAACAAAAGTTAAATAAAGAGATAAAATAAGAAGAAACCATCATCCTGTATCCTTATAGCCCTTTAACCTAAATCAATTACTTTCCCTCAAATACCGGCGAACAATGAAAAAGATTCTACATGTCTTGCTGATGTCTGCATACGTTTTCACGAGCTATGGTCAGACGACTGTTAACAGTACCAAAGTAAAAATCGTAAAGAATAAAAATACTTTTCAACTGTTGGTGAATAACAAACCTTACTTTATTAAAGGTGCGGTAGGAAGCGATTACCTGGAGAAATTACAACAATATGGCGGCAATTCTATCCGCACCGGTAGTAACCCTGCTACATTAGACAAAGCACATTTGCTTGGATTAACTGCACTGGTAAACTTGCCGGTTCGTGCAGAGCGTGACGGAATGAATTATGATGATACGGGTGCTGTACGAATGCAACATGAGAAAGTGATGGACATAGTTCGCAAAACAAAAGACCATCCTGCTGTTATTATGTGGGCGCTTGGAAACGAACTTGACTTTATACAAGCTAACGTTAAAGAACATTACAACATAAAAGTTTGGGATGCAGTAAATGCGCTCGCAAAAGAAATACATCACCTCGACCCTTATCACCCTGTGATGACAGTGGTTGGTTCTATTGATTCAGGAAAAATAAGGGATCTTATTACCAATTGTCCGGCCCTTGATCTGCTAGGCATTAACGAATATGGAGATTTAGCAAAGATCCCTAAGTGGCTGCGAAAATTTGGCTGGAAAAAACCATACGCAGTAACCGAATGGGGACCAACAGGATTTTGGCAGGTACCGAAAACTGCATGGAAAGCGCCGATTGAAGAAACCAGCAGCATGAAGGCGGCAAGATATAAAGAACGATATGAGCAAACCATTAGCGGTGATAAAGAAATGTGCCTCGGTTCTTTTGTTTTCCTATGGCGACAACACCAGGAACGGACACACACATGGTTTGGAATGCTTGATGCCAACGGCCTTGAAACCGAAGCGGTAGATGTAATGCATTATGAGTGGACAGGCAAGTGGCCACAGAACAGAACTCCCGGTTTAGATTCTTTAAAAATCGGACAGCTTACAGCTTATAACAACGTTTATTTACAACCCTCTCAAAGCTACACAGCAGAGGTTTGGGTAAAAGATCCCGACAACGATAGCACACAATATAACTGGGAAGTCTTGCCGGAAGGAACTACTTTTCCGTACGGTGGAAATGGCGAGAAAAAACCTGCAGCGGTCCCCGGTTTAGTTGGTGAAGTAAACAAACCACACATCAATTTTAAAAGCCCTGACAAAGAAGGTTCTTATCGTTTGTTTGTTTATGCGTACGATGGAAAGGGGCATTGGGCTACGGCTAATATTCCGTTTTATGTGAAGTGACCTCATCTGTGTTGCTTCTCCAAAAGGAGAAGGATGCCCATGTGCATCAGCTTTACAAATATTAAAAGGATCAGTTTTTTATTCCGTATGCCGACTAACAATTTCGGATTTATTAGTCTGATTTTTTCCTGCAGGAAATTGCTGTTTACCTAAAAAGTGGAGTACAAGTAAGCTTGAAATACACCTGCTAATTTTACGATGGATTCGATCTATACCCTGATCAAAAAATTTTAATACCTATTTACTTTTTTTGTTGGGGGTTAAAAGAAGAAATATAAATTTTATTAAGTGCATTTGGGTTTGGTAGTAATTTAAATTGATAAGACTAGTTTAAGGAATTAGACTTTTAATGTTTAATACGCTTGTGGTAGCATATCGT
>JBBQVY010000336.1:0-4306 GCA_038211085.1 Chitinophagales bacterium
GGCAGCTTGCTGTATCATCAATTGCTCTTCACTTAACTTAAAATTCATACCTGTAAAAGTTTGCGGCAAGTTAAGCGAAATAGAAGAACAGCGAAGCCCGGCGATAAGCAGCAACCTGCATTTTCAATCATCATTCAACAATAGTTATACTTAAACATAAACTTATGCGGGGTAAAAAGAAGGATGGATTGGGTATCGTTTTTTCAACCCGTATAATAGTAAAAACAGTATCTAATTTGCAGCCTACATACTGTTTGATTAAATAAGCAGCTTTCCTAATCGAATTAGCCTTTTACTTCTTTACAAAAACAGTTGAAGTCTTTTGCCCTTTTCCTGTTAGTTGAATACTATAAACTCCAGTCGTCAATTTGATTAACTGTGTATTTAATCGTTGGTTAATATCTGTTAAACTGCCATTGGCTGCAAGTACTTTTTTACCGGCAAAATTGTAAACAACAAGCGAATAGTTTCCTGTAGCCTGTTTAAGTTGTAACGTTATGTTGTTACCGACCGGGTTGGGATATACCTTTAACTGAAGTGAATTTTCAGCAACAAAATTTACTGCTACAATGCCAGAATAGGTAAACTTTCCGTCTATGTCAATTTGCTTCAACCTATAGTAATTGGCTCCATATATTGGATGCGCATCAATGGTGTTGTAGTTATTGATGTGGGTACTGTTACCTATGCCTGCAACGGTAGCAATCTCAATAAAATTGGTTCTGTCGGTAGAACGTTCAACCACAAATTGCTGGTTATTTACCTCGTTGGTGGTTGACCATTGCAGTTGAACTTTATCAGTTTTGCGAACTGCCATAAACTGCAACAGTGTAACGGGCAAACTTGCAGATAGGTTAAACCTTGAATAAACCGGCAGATGATCAGAAGCTGTAGTAGCGCTATAACCACCAATGTAATTACGTGGATCCTCCAGTATAGTAGATGTTGGAATATAGAGCCCTTCCATTTCATTGGTTAAGATCATATGATCGATCAACGCTGATCCGCCCAGGTAACTAACTTTACCAGCCAGTTCCAAGGGCAAGGTAAGTGGCACATAATTGTATTTATCATCCACAAAACTTTTAAATGGCGATGCTGCATTGTTATATGTTGCCATGCCAAGCTTATCATTAAAATCTCCCACAATTACTATGTTATCTGCTGCATAATATGCCTGCAGGGTATCGTACAAAACTTTTGCATCGTACACCCGGCGGTTATAGCTTGCCGCATCCGAAGATGACTTGGAATGAATTGTGATCACTTTTATTTGCCAGGAAACACCATTAATCATTACTTCAAAAGTGGCCATAAAAGGCAAGCGTCCACTTGCCCAAAAATTGAGAGCCCCACCGGGATAGTTAGGAAGTTTTTCAGGATGACCATTCCTGGCACTATCATACAAACTAGCAAACATTGGCCTTGAATTTACCAGCTTCATAGTAAGGCTATCATAGATCATCCCAACTTTTTGAGGAGGAAAATTTGGATCAGGACCATAGAAAGAATAAGACCAGCGGTTTGAAACAATCGCCTTGCTATGAGGTACTTTGGCTACCAGGCTGTCAAATGCCGCGTCGTTCGAAATTTCTTCAACGCCTACAACATCCAGTTGCATTTTCTTTAAAACAATGGCAATGTTAGCAACCTGGGTTTTTATTTTTTCAGGGGTAGGATTATTAGTTGGGTTCGATCCAAAAAAACTAAGATTGTACGTTCCCACATCAAATGTTTCAGCTCTTGGGTAAGAGGTTCCGGTTAACATAACCCTGTTGCTATCCAGCCCTGGCGCACTAAACCTGATCATACCTTCAATTTTCAATTGCTTGTCAGCGGGTACAAACCTTGCAAAAATCGTGGTGTCTTTGGATGGTGATGTTTCGTTTACCGTAAGGTTGCTGCTGTAGGTTATGTTATCGCTTGAAAGTTCAAAACCAGCCGGAGCTTGAAGAGTAACTGGTCCATATCCAACCGCCTTTAGTTTAAAAGTAATGGGGGCCGATATGGTTGTGGCAGACACTTCACCAAAATCAAGTTGGGCAGGCTTTGTAGAAAGCAATTGCGTTCTGTTTGTAATATCTACTTCATCGATATTCCAACGCGAGGCTCCAACATCAGCAGACGACACATATTTGAATGCCAGAAAAACTTTATTAAACGACTTAAAAGCAGTGAGGTCAATGCCATCAGTAAGTGTCCAGGTATTGGTTAAAGGAGCAAACTCTGCATCCAAATCAGTCCATGTATACAGGTTAGGATCGCTGCTACCATCGTAATCTGTCGAGATTAACAGATGCAAGGGTGAGCCCACAAATTCGCCCCTGCTCCAAAACCGCAGCACGGGTAATGTAATTGCGCTAAAATTGAGTGGTGGCGAAATCAGCCAATCTTCATTCTCCTGTATTCCTCCACTGTAACCATTGATGCTGATGCCATTGGTGCTATATCCAAAAGTGGTACAATTCCATTTTTGCTGGCCTGTTACACTGTAAGCTGTAAACCCTGATCCCGGAGCACCAGCATCGGTACATGAATTGAAATTAAAGGTAAAATTGTTGGGGTTAATTCCTTCGCCACTAACCGCAACTTTCCGTGTGGTTGCTGCCGCACTTGAGTGTGTGATACTATCAGTAAAAGTACCCCCGGCCCCGGGAGCAAATTGAACATAAACAGTATTAACTGCACTGGCATTTGCTGCAGGTATAGCAACCGAATGTAAAAACGGACCCGCTTCACTTGTTGAAACAGCAAAAGGAGCAGGTGCATCAATCACAAGTGGTTCGGTAAGATTTTTTGCCTGAACCGTATAACTAAGATTTTGTGATGTTGCACCTATAGCAGTAGAAGCAAATGCAAGTGATGAGGAGTTTACCGTTATCAAAGGTGACGTAGATGAAACGGTTGTCGATCCATAAATAGATACATTATCAATACTAAAAGTTCCCGCTGCTGATTCAGCATTCCATCCATAAAAACGAAGGGTAACAGGAGCAGTAATCGCATTTAAACCAAATGAAATTTTACTTCCGTTTTGAGCAGCGGTTGTAGCATCTGTAATTTGAAAAATACTATTACCAACTACCTGCAACGAGGTATTATCAGGAGAAATACTACCGGAAAGATTAGAGGCAAATCCATCAATGCTGCTTAGTACTGAATATTGCCTTATACCAGTACCAGACCTTTGAATAGTAAATTTTATAGAATCCAGTTTTAATGTGTAATACGTTTCCGGCGTTATTACTACCTCGTAATATTGCTCTGCAACAAAAGCACCTGAAAAATTATCACTGCCCGATGTAGCACCACGTGGCCACCCTGAAAAACTAAACCTGCCACTTGCATTTGGATTGTCGCTTAAAGTATAAGTATTGCCATTTGCTGGTACGGCTTTAAAATGACCAAATACCAGCCCGTCAATTAACGGAGAAGGTGTAGGATCAATACGACTGCTGGTTTGCGAAGCATTAGCAAAAGTGTACGTACTAACAAAATCCTGGGCATAAGTGCTGAAAGAAACGAATACTATAGACAGCGAAAAAAATATGAATTTCAACATAAAGTACGGGGGCTTAATAAAATTAGCCGGCACAAGATAAATGCAAATCCCTACCCCTGTCAAGGTAAAGGCATCCGTCTGTCATTTGAGATAAAACGCCAATTATGGCAAAAACGATCAGGCATATACCTTTGCACTGTTCTAACAAAAACATTCTCTGTTAATTCAATTTTTTCTCAAATTTTTAAGTCCATACCCTTACCTTTGCAGCCCAAAAACATTTTTTAACAATCAAATCAGGGATTAATGAACAATTATGAATTGATGGTGATTTTTACCCCGGTTCTTTCTGAGGACGATTATAAAGTTTCTCAGAAAAAGTTTACTGATCTTATCACCGAAAACGGTGGAAGCATCTTAAACAGCAATCCGTGGGGATTAAAATCACTGGCCTATCCCATCCAGAAGAAAACTACAGGTATCTACTGGGTTGTGGAATTTACAGCGCCATCCGACTTCAATGAGAAGCTGAAAATTCAGCTCCTGAGAGACGAGCAAGTGCTTCGTCAAATGGTTACCAGACTCGATAAATACGCCGTCGAGTATAATCACAGAAGAAAAAGTGGCGTACCTACCGGAAACCAACATGTAGTGGAGGCATAATATCATGGCAAAAGCAAATGAAATAAAGTACCTCACCGCCATAAAGCAGGAGAAACGTGCAAAGAAATTTTGTCGTTTTAAAAAGTATGGCATTAAGTACGTAGACTACAAAGACGCCGAGTTTCTTAAGAAATTTTTGAA
>JBBQVY010000337.1:0-4288 GCA_038211085.1 Chitinophagales bacterium
TTACCTACCAAAGTGGTTGTCTCCCGCAACCTGCGCCAGAGGCGCAACCGCTATGTAGATCAAGAACGAATTAAAGGTTTTGCACTCCGGAGGGATGCCCCCAAGATGGTGTAAAGGATTTCGGAATGATTTGGATTTACAAATGGGTGTACATAAGATCTACCAGGATTTAGGAACATAGATTTTTTAATGCTGAAGGCAAATCAGGGTATTGAAATATAAACCCAGCCTGCTCTATTTTTTGGCTGCTGACAGTGGTACTTTTTAAAACCTCCACACTCAATTCGCCTAACATGGTTTTTAGTACAAAAGCCGGAACATGAATGGGAACATAAAATTTGCCCTTGAGTGTATTAGCCAGTTGTATGGTCATTGATTTATTGGAGACCGGGTGGGGAGCTACTGCATTATACGGCCCAGTTAAAGAAGGGTTTTTTAAAGCATAAATATACATGTCGCATATGTCGGCAATATGTACCCAGCTTATTACCTGTTTGCCATTGCCAAGTATGGCAGCGATCCCAAATTTTACGGGAAGTTTGAAAGACTTGAATGCACCACCGTCATTGCTAAGTACAATGCCTGTTCTTATTCTCACCAGTCTTTTACCAAGTGCCTCAACAGGCTGAATGCTTTCTTCCCACAATTTGCAGGTCTCGCCCAGAAAACCTCTGTCGGCAGGCATATCTTCAGTAAAAGCTTGTTTTGATTTTAAATCTTTGTCATCGCCGTACCACCCAATGGCCGATGAACTTACAACAGTTTGTACCTTATTAGGGTGGTCCTTTAAGGCCTGCACTATAAGTTTAGAGCTGTCAACCCTGCTATTTTTAATCTCCTCTTTTCTTTTTTCACTCCATCGTTCATCCGCAATTCCTGCACCCGCTAGGTGAATAATATGATCAACTTTGGTTACAGCTACTGTATCAATTTTCTGGGCTTTTACATCCCACAAAGCATAGCTCACTCCTGCCTGAGGCGCGGTTTTCACCTTAATTTCTCGTGTTAAGATGATCACTTCATATCCTTTGGCTACAAGTCTTTTAGTTAGTTCTTTACCTATAAGCCCTGTTCCACCGGTTATTAATACTGAACTCATGTTTTATGGAAGTTTATATTGTAACAAACAAAAATCATTCATAAAGGTTATTCGCCTCAATTTTTTATAATGCCCATTCCCTTTTACTTTTTACTTTTTACTTTGCCTTCCACCTTTCGCCTTTTAAAAATTATAATTTCCCACTTCTTTTTTCCATCTTTCTCCTCTTGGCAATATTGTAAATAACTACGCCAACTGCAGCCACCAAAATTCCTATTAAAGGTCCGTAACCTCCGGGAACTTTATCGCCTGCAATTAAACCAAAAGCAAAGCCACCACCAATAATGGCAACCTGGGTTAAAAAATCACTCCGTGCCAGGTTTGGATCCATTCCCTTTTCAATTAAGGCCAACCGCACTTTTGTTTTTGAAGAGATGAAGAAGTAAAAGATGGCTGCAATGGTAAGCAGCACAAGGATAAACAGCAATACAATAAAAAAGCTTCCCATTGCATTAGGTGTTTCAATTAAAAAGATCGAATTAAGGTTTGTTGACATTTTATATATTTTACGTATTGGACATACGGCGTAAACATTTGGTTACAACTTTTATTTTTATTTTTTGTAACCGGTTAAAGGCGCAGGTTGTCAAAGCCAAAGTGAACCAACAGGAAGAATACATTATTATTCAAAAGTGTTGCACGGGAGACCATGCAGCATTTTCGTTATTATTGGCTGCTTACCAGGATATGGCAATAACATTGGCCTTTAATATTGTACTAAACCAGGCCGATGCCGAAGATGTTGCCCAGGACGCATTTATTTAAGGCGTTCACCTCCATCAACTCGTTTAAAGGAAATGCCCGCTTTTCAACATGGTTGTATAGGATAGTTGTAAACACAGCTTTGAACAAGCAAAAGCGTTTTAAACTTACTTATGTCGAACAAGCTGAAGAGCTGCAAAATGAGGCCATAACAGATTCATTTTCCGGGCTTCAAAATCAGGAACAGAAAAAATTTATAAGACAGGCTTTACTAAATCTATCCGAAGCAGAAAGAATATGCATCACCCTTTATTACATGAACGAATTGAGCATTGCAGAAGTTGAAAGCATAACAGGGTTTACTGTTTCAAACGTCAAGTTACTTTTGTACAGGGGAAGAAAGCATTTGTATAATGAATTAAACCGTATTCTTAAACTTGAACTTAAAGACATACTATAACCTATGGAAGACGATAAAGAACTAAGAAAATTGTTGAATGAAGGAGTACTGTTAAAAGCATCGGCAAATTTTTCAAGTAAGGTTATGGCTGGCATTAGCGAAATAAAACCCACTCCTATTTACGAGGCTAAAGAATGGAAGCATGTCTTTTCAATAATAGTAACCCTGGTTGTGGTAGCAACAGTCGTACTTAGCTTTTTTATCAACCCATATTCATTACCCCATGCTTATTTGAAAACACTTTATGCTATACCCATAACTTACTTAATAACCATTGCTGAATACCTCGGCGCTTTCTGGCTTTTGCTGGCTATAAGTTTTTTGATGAATAAAAATTGGGTACAAAAGCACGGGCATTCCACATCTACTTCCTAAACATTTGCTATTGAATGTCGTTTACATAAGAAGATTTCACGCAAAGCAAAAAAGGAGCCAAGGGCGCAAAGACATGCCTTCCTTATTTTGCACCTTTGCGTAGTATTTCTTTGCGTCTTTGCGTGGAAGTTCATAATGCTTATGTAAACGACATTGATTAGTTATTGAATTACTTTTTCAATCCTTACCAGTTTACCGTATTCATTCACACCTTCAATAACTACCCTTAGCGCTTTTGAAATGTCGTTATTATAAAATTCAATTTTAGCTTTTGGCTTTGTTGCATCGGTAAAAATAAATGGGTTCCAATACAAAGTAGAACGGAGATCTGAACTTATTTCGTCTTGGGTATTGCTATAATCGGGCGAATAAAACTGTTTCATTACACTATAGCCGGTAATAAAACTTCGGTCCAAACCCTTACCGGGAGTGGGTGTACGTTCATTACCCTTACGGGTATAAATTGCAATGGCGCCACCTGCACCGCCACCGAACGCCCCAAAAAATGGAGGCCTGAATATTTTTACATACGCTATATCCTGCACCGCAATACTGGAGAGTGTGGCAGGGTCAACCTGCATTTCGTTAAGGAAAGTTGTAGGCGTACTACCCCGCCATGCCAGGCTTACGTTAGAACCATTGTTGGTTATTTGCAGACCGGCAACTCTGCCCTGCAGGTAAGTAAAAATGTCGGAGTAAGAAGAACTTTGCGGATCGTTTACAAAATCAAATGTTACGGCATCGCCGCCGGAAAACAAACCACTTGTATACTTTTTATCCAACTCATCAACTTTACTTTTAGCCCTGGTCTTTACCACTACATCCTGTAGTACATTAACCTTGGTGCCGTCACCAAATTTATAAATCTGGTCCGCAAAATAATTAGCCCTCTTAATAATAAGGCTGTCAATATTACCTATAGTATACTCTGGAAGGTTTACCAACCGCGGGCCTTTATACAAGCCGTTCTCAAATAACAAACTGGTATTTTTAGTTAAATTTTTATCCTTATCAAACTGGTAATATAATCGCAGTGTATCGTAAAAAACAAAGTTGCGTAACGCAAACTCTGTAGGTCCTGTTTTAGGTACCGTTATTACCTGTGTTGTTGAGTCTTTGGTTTGAAGAATTACCGTCATGGTTTCATCGGGCCGTATAGGTGAGGATGGATTAACACCAAACACTTTTGCTATTAATGAAGGAGGTTGGTCAGCAGGATATTTTATAAAAGGCTTGCGTGGCCTTGTAATGTTTTGCCAGTTAAATTTTCTCCAGCCATGTGTTAGCATAACCAGGTCAAGATTGTTGCGGGTGCTATCAGCATTATTGGCAAAATAATATGTAGGGTTATAAACGGTGCCCTTAATATCACCGCTCATCAACAAGCCCGAAATAATATTATCATCCGTTGAAGTACGACCAATTTCAGCGTCCGTTATAGAGATGGACATATTGGCCAATAAGGTGTCTTCCACATTAATTTCAAAGATATTTTTGCCCCGTTTAGCCAGGCTGGTAATAGGTGTAGTTAAGGTTGCAGCAAACCTGTAATTATCATTATTTACAAAAATTACCCTTTCGGCTAAGGGCTCCCAACGTTCGCTAAAAACGGTCACCTGCATTATCCCTGTAGGTAGCTCGCTGGTTGGTAT
>JBBQVY010000338.1:0-4257 GCA_038211085.1 Chitinophagales bacterium
CGTTAGCGGTCATTGTAATGCGACACAATCAACAGACAATAAAAGTCGAATCTAAAAACTATAATTAAGTGGACACTTCCTTTTACTTGGACAAATTTCAAGAAGCTGCCGATATGCTTGACAAAAGACTTCTTACCAAAAAGCAAGTTGAAAGTGCAGTTGTCATGTATGGAAAAGACTGCGTTGTTTTGAAATTATATAAAAGGTCATGGACAAACCAATTTCAAGACCCATTGACTTCTGAAACACGAATTTTCTTTTCTGTTTGGATAAGCGATTCATCAATTAAAGAACAAAAACTTTTATACAATATACATGCACTTAAGCTGAGACAGCTAAAAGGTTATTCCATAGAAAGCAGAAAATTTGCAGACATTTTTAGAGACAGTTTTAAGGCGTTTGAACATAAATGGAAAAATGTAAGTGTAGATTTTGGACCATTGACATTAATGGAAGGTTGGCTAAAAATAGACGTGGGGAATTTCCAAGATGACATTTTAGAACTTGCCAATAATTTTTTAGAAATAGAACATTTGGTTGACGACACTCTTGCTCACTTTAAGTAGACAAACGACACGAAGAAGAACAACGAACCACCAACAAAAGTATTGCTGCAATTGGGGCAGGACGTTGTTTTGCGACCTGCAAAGGTCTTGATTGGATTGTTTTATTCGGGTAACCGTAAGAAAAACCTGCCCTTCCACGGGTAGTAGCTTACCGGTATTGCGGCCTGAGTAATCGGACTGTAATAAGCAACCGGAACAATGTACCGGGCAGTCGAAAGACTGGCTTTCGATAACCGTGAGGTTGTTGAAAGAACCGATAAACTCAATCGGTGTAGGGCTAAGCTGGACGGTATGTGCAAAGTAATTAAACGAACGAATCACCGTCACCAGCAAGGAGCTTAGGAGTTTGACAAGCTTTGGCCAAAAATGGCAACGACATGAGTTAAACTGTTTGCAACTCAGTTTACGTGGATACACAACATGTCCGGTGAATAGTTCGGCACTAACCCATCCGTGTCTGATCAGGGCAACAGGGGAACCCCGTATTCCGCCCTGGTAAAACAGGGCAGGCGGCCTGCAAAGGAAGCTGATGGAAGGGCGGGAGTAAGAACGGGCAAAAAGCGAACGGGTAGCTGTAATGGCTGCTATAGGGGTTGAAACATAATCCCGCGGTGAAAATCAGGTTTAACTTACAGTTGCAAATGTCCACTCACTAATAAATCGATTGCATGATAATAATAAAATGGAACTACCCGGTAATGATCGCCCTGCTGTTTTTAACCGCCATGCGGAGTAACGCCAGCGATACACTAAACGTATCTTCTCCCGATCAAAAGGTTGGTGTAAAGGTGTGGATGGCAGAACAACTTTATTATTCAGTTTCCTACAATGGAACCACCTTGCTAAACCCATCGCCCATAAACCTTGTATTGACTGATGGCCGGTCGTTATCAGCAGGCAACAGCATTCGTTCCGCAAAAAAAAGCACCGTTACGCAAACCATAACAGCGCCTGTGCCCGAAAAAAGAAAGTTGGTACCCGATGCTTATAACCTTTTGACCGTCGTTTTTAAAAAGCCATACACCATCGAGTTCAGGGCATACAACGATGGAGTTGCCTATCGCATTTCAACACGATTTACCGACAGCATTTTTATTAAGAATGAAGTGGCACAATTTAATTTTCCCGGCAACCCGGTGGCATGGTTTCCAAGGGTACAAAAACGCGACAATGTCGATATTTTCCATACCAGCTTTGAAGAAGAATATCCTTTAAGAAAACTCGATACCCTTTCTGACAAAGACATGGCGTATTCACCGCTGCTGGTAGCTAATGGCACCCTTCCTAAAGTAGGCATTACAGAAAGCGACCTCGAAGAGTATCCAGGTATGTTTTTAGCTGGTATCAATAGTGCGGCAGTCAAAGGGGTGTTTGCAGGTTACCCCTTGGCGGAGAACTCTACTGAAGGGTCATATCCTGCGATGGTGGTTACCAAAAGGGCGGTTTACATTGCCCATACCGCTGGTACCCGCTCCTTTCCATGGCGGGCCTTACTCATTGCACCTGCCGACAAAGACCTGCCCGGTAACGACCTGGTGTACCGGCTTGCTTCGCCATCCCGTATAGCCGATGCTTCGTGGGTAAAACCCGGAAAGCTGACTGACGAATGGACCGTTGACATCAACCTGTTTAATGTACCGTTCAGGGCAGGGCTCAATACTGCTTCTTACAAATATTACATCGACTTTGCCAAACGCTTCGGCTTCGACCGTATTATGATGGATGCAGGCTGGAGCAACACTACCGACCTGTTTAAACTTAACCCCGACATTAATATCGATACCATCATAGCCTATGCCAACCAGCAAGGAGTTAAGATAAGCATGTGGACCCTTGCCATGACCCTCGACCGGCAATTAGACAGCGCTCTTAACCGCTTTCAAAAATGGGGTGTCGATTTTATTATGACCGACTTTATGGACCGCGACGACCAGTTGATGGTAAACTTTTACCACCGCATAGCAAAGGCCTGTGCCGACCATAAAATCATGGTCATGTTTCATGGTGCGTTTCCACCAAAAGGCTTTAACCGCACCTGGCCCAACGCCGTGGGCCGCGAGGGCTTGATGGGCTCAGAGTACGACATTTGGAGCAACCGGGTAACCCCCGAACATGATGTAACATTGCCCTATACCCGCATGCTTGCAGGCGGCTTCGATTACGAACCCGGCATTTTACAAAACGCCATAAAAACTGCCATCAGGCCATTAGGCAATGGCATGCCGGTAAGCCCTGGCACTCGCTGCCACCAACTGGCTATGTTTGTGGTATACGATAGCCCCATGCAAATATTTGCAGGCAACCCAAGCCAGGGATACCTGGAGCCAGCGTTTATGGAACTGTTGGGAAGCGTGCCGGTTACCTGGGACGAAACCATTATTGTAGATGGACAGGTAGGTGAATTTATAGTGACTGCCCGTAAAAAAGGTAACGACTGGTACATTGGCGGTATGACCAACTGGACCGAACGCGACATAACTTTGGCCCTCGATTTTTTGCCTGATGGACAATATAAAACAACCCTTTGTAAGGATGGTATTAATGCCGACCGGTATGCTTCCGATTATGTGATTGACAATAATATTTCTATCAACAATAAAATACTCTTGCCCATACACATGGCACCAGGGGGAGGGTTTTTATTGAAGTTGGTAAAACAATAGACTTTTATTGGGGGTCGGCAATAGTGCTAAAAAGAGGCTTTGCTTGTTTTGTTGTACGATGCATATCCTTGCTTAGTTTTTACATCCCATTCTTCCAGGGTGTTCCTAAAAAGCACGAAGGTTGTTCAACGTCTAAGCGAAGTGAGACCTTGAACAAGAGATAAACACAGATCTTCAACCTCATTTCTAAACGTACTGTTGTTTATTTACCTACATAAGTAACATTGCTTTCAGAAGGCCCAAACCTTAAAGTGGTTCGCTTACCTTCGCCCTCTAAAATTTTATTATGAAGCTGGAAGATATTGTAGCAAAGAGAAGCAATAACCATTGCGAATTGTGTAATGCGGAAAGTAGCCTATCCATTTATGAAGTGTTGCCTCATACAGGCAAAGATGAAAATAACTGCATTATGATTTGTGATAAATGCAAGGCTCAAATTGAGAAGAAAGAAGAATTGGACAGCAGCCATTGGACCACACTCAGCACCACTATGTGGAGCGAAGTGCCTGGTGTGCAGGTAATGGCCTGGCGTATGTTAAACCGCTTAAATGATCAAAGCTGGGCAGCCGAAAATTTGGATATGCTTTACCTGGATGAGGATCGACTTGCCTGGGCCGAAGCCAGTGGCGACCACCTTGAAGGAGCAGCTACGTCCCTACATAAAGATGCATATGGCAATGTGCTGTCTACAGGGGATACGGTATTGCTAACACAATCGATACCCGTAAAAGGAGCTTCGGTAAATGCAAGAATAGGAACTGTGGTAAAAAACATTTACTTAGTTGAAGGCAACAACGAACAGATAGAAGGCAGGATTGAAGGACAGGTGATTGTTATTCTGACCAAGTTTGTAAAAAAGCAACTGAATTAAAGTAGAAAAAACGAAGCAATAAACTTCAAAAATCTAAGGAACCTTAGGTCTCACGAGCGACTTGTCACCCGGGTCGCCAATGACCCCAGAGAAGCCGCATTAAAAAATGGTCTTTATAATAGAGAACCTAATTTCAGAACTCCTTACCCCATAGACT
>JBBQVY010000339.1:0-4241 GCA_038211085.1 Chitinophagales bacterium
CCCTAATAAACCGGCAAACGAATTAACAAAAATAAACAATGCACTGATTGCCGCTGCCTGTTTCTGATCGGTCCACTTTAGCAATAACAATACCGGTGACAAAATGATGCCTCCACCAATGCCAATTACACCAGAAATGAAACCTATAGCTGCACCAATTATCAACGACAAGCCTGTATTGCTTTTCCGAATTTCTGTAACAGGTACGTTTGGAAAAAACAAAAACCGGATGATTGGTATCAGCAGCAGCAGGCCCAAAGCTGTTTTATATATGCCGGTATCAATCGTTATTCTCCCCCCTATAAAAGCCATGGGTACCGAAGCAATGGCCAACGGAAGAAAGATGCGGCCAATGAAATGTTTACCCCGGTAAAACTGTATGAAAGATGTAAGTGAAACAAACAAATTAAGCAACAATGCAGTGGGCCGCATTACCTCTTTTGCAAGATCGAAAATAGCGCCTAACGCCAGGTAACCACTTGCCCCACCATGCCCAACAGAAGCATATAGAAACGCAACTACAAACAACAGGAAATAAAATACGATCATCAACTCTGCCGTCATACTGCTGCTATGGAATTAAATGAATTTCAACCTCGTCGCCTGCCTCAATATTTGTTGCCGTGCCAGGTATTACAACAAGGCAATTGGCTTTTGCATACGAATGCAGTTTATACGATTCTTGTCCATCGGATAAATGCACCGCTTGCCCATCAAACATACCCTTTAAAAAATGGGTTAGACCAGCCGGCTTTTGGTACACTTTTGAAAGTGGCACCTTTAATTGTTGTAATTGCATTTTTTGCGAGGTAAGTTTTTCCAAAGCCACCAATACATATTCGTAAAAACAGGTAAGTACCGAGGCAGGATTACCAGGCAGTCCAAAGAACAATACCTGGTCTTTTTTGCCAAAGAACAATGGCTTACCCGGCTTTTGTTTTAATTTATGAAAGACCTTTTCTATGCCACAATCTTTTGAAACCTTAACGGTAAAATCATAATCACCCACACTTACCCCACCGGTCATTAGCACCACATCGCTTTGTAACATGGCATCATTTAATACACCCGTCAAAGCTTCCATATCGTCCGCACATTTATACACTTTTGTATCAGTAATATGAACCTGTGACAAGGCGGCCAACAATGCAAACGAATTGGACTCATATACTTTACCAAATTGCTGTGTTGTACCAGGGTCTTGCAGTTCGTTACCGGTAACTATAATGCTTACCCGTGGCAAAGGAATGATCTCCACTTCATTCACACCCATGCCTGCGAGGAAACCTACTGCAGCCGGTGTTAGCTTTGAACCTGCAGGAAGTGCCAGCGCTCCTTTGGCTATTTCAGAACCGGGTAATCTAACATTATTACCCCGGTGAAGCCCATCATCATTTACCTGCAAAAAGCCATTTGAAACCTCCGTTTTCTCCTGCATTACTACCGTGTCAGCTCCTTCGGGCACTACAGCCCCGGTAAATATTCTTACGGCTGTTCCGGGTTGTAAAGATGAAGAGTCATCATCGCCTGCCGCTTGTTCACCTTCAATCTTAATTGGCTTACCCAAACTGACAAACGCCAGGGCATACCCATCCATTCCAGACTGTGAAAAGGCCGGAACATTTACAGATGCAAACACATCAGCAGCCAGCGTTTTGCCCGCAGCATATTGTAATAAAACAGTTGCAGGTGAAAGTGTAATGGTGTGCTGTTCCACCAAAGCCTTTGCGTCATTCACGTTTAAAAGATAATCTGCCATATTATTTGTGTAAATCGTAGGTTATGGTTGTATAATAAAAGGCCCCAATTTGCGGCCCTCCTAAAAAGCTGGTGTAATAGTGGTTCAACAAATTTGTTGCGCCAATTTTTATTTTGGATTGAAGCTTTGCTACCTGGCAGCTCACTTGCGCATCAAGTGTTGAATAAGCAGGTGTTTCGCCATTAACTAAAAACGAACGCCAGTAGTAAGTACTTTGCCATTTATAATTTAATGCAGCACTAAAGTTTTTAAACAACTGGTCGTTTACAAGTCCAATGTTATTAATCCACTGCGGCGTATTAAATCCATCTTCAAGCCCATCCTCATTGGCAGACTTGTGCAACCGGGCAAAGGAGGTGTTTGCCATCAGTATATAGTTTTTGAACACCTGGTACTTTACCCCTGCTGAAAATCCGTAATTGTAAACCTTTGTCTGAGAATTTGTCCACACCCGGTAAGGGCTTTGCCTGTTGCGATCATATAAAGCAAATGGTATGGAATCAGCCTGCTGTGTCTGGGGTACATTCATGTTGGCTTGCGCAATAAAATTTTTGTAGGTGTTAAAGTACACATCAATATCTATAGAAATTCTACCGCCATAGTAAATGCCTTTGTAGCCCGCTTCAATTGATTTTATTTGCTCTGGTTGTATGTAGGTGTAAGGATTCTTTTTCAATAAGCCTGCGTTTTTAATGATGGCCGCATTGGAAGTTAAGCCGTTGCGGTTAACGTCGTTCAATACGGCAGATTGAAAAGTTGCTATAGAAGATTGAAGCCAGGCATTTTCAACAATACCTTTTGACATTACAGGCAGCCCTCCAACTCGTTTTACACCTCCGCTGTTTATGTTGCTGTAGGCTTCAAATATGCTGGGATACCTGAAACCGCTTTGGAAAGATGCCCTGAGAAAATGATGCTTGTCAATTGCGTACACTGATGTAAACCGGGGGTTCCAGGTTTGTTTAAAGTAATCGTTTTTGTCTGTTCGGATGATTGCTCCCAACTTTAATTTACCGGCAAAAAGCTTTTTAGACAAAGATAAAAATGCCCCTGTTTTGCCGTAGACAATGTTCTCAAACTCTTTACCCTTTACCGGGTTGACAAAATAATTTCCATCGGGTTGAATGATATAAGTTCTGTGGTCGGCACCCAATAACAGATCAAACCCGGTGCGTTTTTTAAAATTTGATAACCAGGCTTCTGTAAGGTTAACCTGTACTTCGGCCTGTATAAAACTTGCTTTTACTCTAAGCGCCGCACCGCTATCCCAGTTGTTGATGTTTTGTAATTTCTCCAGTGTATTTTGAAAGGAGGCAGCGCCCGGTTGCAACCTGTTTGCATCAGCAAAAACCCTTGCCTGTTTGTGCGCTTCAGCAACAGCAACACCTGTTTGATTTGAATTGTTGAATGCCTTTGTATAATCGGCATACCAGTTATTATCGGTCTTAAATACACGATCCATGTTTTCGGCCATCGATCTTAGGTTGTATGATTTACCGGTGCTTTCGTTGTTAAGATAAATTTTAGCAACTACCGAAGGGGATTGGTACTGCAACCCATGTTGCTGTACAAAATAGTCCTGCAACCTAAACCGGTTAGAACGTTGGTACACATTGTTTAACAACGCCATTTTAAAAAGATAGGTTATGGTACTGTTTGCTGATGGTTTATAATAAAGGCCAGCATCGCCCTTAATATTTTGCATAGAATAATCAACCACATCGGGTTCCTTGTAACCGGTACGGGCTACTACATACGACTTGCCACCAAGGCTGAGAGTCCTCCTGTTCGACGATTCATTACCATATCCATTTACTGCATCTTTTGCCGGGTTGTCCTGGCCCAATAAACCTGCGCTGGTGTTGGCAGTTGCATTAATATCAGTTGTATCGTTTGCCATCCAATCGTACCCCTTTAAAAAATTTGCATTTATTTTAAAAGCAAATTTTGACGATAATATTTTAGCATAACGCACACTGGTTTCGGTAAACAACCGGGAGGCTGTGCCAGAGTTACCTACATGGTTGACACCTGTTTTTTGCTGCAGGCTAAAGCCGGGGGTTTTAAAAGGATTTTTGGTAGAAAAATTGGCCAGGCCATTGACGGTACTCATACCATATAAAGCTGAAGCAACGCCGGGTATAATTTCTACATTGTCAATATCAAGATCAGTTGGGCCAATGGCATTACCCATGGGACCTCCAATGTGCGGCGACTGCACATCCATTCCATCCACCAGTTGGGCGAACCTTACATTAGTGGTGTTGGTAAAGCCACGGGCATTAATCACTTTAAACCCCAGGCTCGGCGTAATCACCTGAACCCCCTGGATGTTTTCTATGGCATCAAAAAATGAAGCAGCAGGGGCTGATTGAAAATATTTGTTGTCGGCCTTTCGTATGGTAACCGGCGACTGCACTATTTTCTCGTTTATGCGTGAAGCAGAAACCACCACTTCGTCCAGCATCCCAAAAATGATGGA
>JBBQVY010000340.1:0-4226 GCA_038211085.1 Chitinophagales bacterium
TCTAATGGACAGCCTGTTAGGCGATTTATTTTCAAATTATACAAGTATAAAAATAATCAACCACGCAGCCACGCTTGACCTGGAGCAATTTGAGAATTCAACTTTTTACGACAAAATGGAACGGGCCAGGCAACAAACTATTGGTCGCACCATTTTATTATCACAGGTGTTTAGCCAGGTGCAGGATCTTATTACCATTGCTTTTTTAGCAGTAGGCCTGGTAGCATTTAATCCCTGGTTGATTGTTATGCTGGTAGTAGCAATTATACCTGCATTTTTAGGCGAGGCATACTTCAACGATAAAACCTATGCCTTAAGCCGAAGGCAAACACCAGAAAAACGGGAGTTAGATTATGTACGTTTTCTGGGTGCAAGCGACGAAACAGCTAAAGAAGTTAAGATGTTTAATCTATCTGGTTTTATAGTTGAAAGGTTCAGGCAATTGAGCAACCGCTTTTATTTTCAGAATAAAAAACTTGCTATCAGGAGAACTGTCTGGGGTGCTTTGTTAGCCATGTTTAGCAGTGCCGGTTATTATGGTGCCTATGTATTTATTATAGGTCAAACTATTACAGGCAGCATTACCATTGGTTCGCTTACGTTCCTGGCAGGATCTTTCAGGCAGTTAAGAAGTTTGATGGAAACCATTTTACTCAGGTTTAACAGTGTGTCGCAGGGGGCTGTTTATTTGCAGGATTTCTTTGATTTTTTTGAGATACAGCCAGCCATTATTACACCTAAAAAGCCCAGGTCATTTCCCAAGCCAATTCTACAAGGCTTTACTTTTGAAAACGTTGGATTTAAGTATGTCAACTCCGATAAATGGGCTAACCGGCATATCAATTTTACACTTAACCCCGGAGAGAAGATTGCACTGGTAGGAGAGAATGGTGCCGGAAAAACGACGTTGGTAAAACTATTGGCCCGTTTGTACGAACCAACTGAGGGAAAGATTTTATTAGATGGCGTTGACTTAAAGGAATACGACCTTAATGAACTACGTACCCAGATAGGTGTCATTTTTCAGGACTACATCCGCTACCAGATGAGTGTTAGTCAAAACATAGCCGTGGGCAATATTGCACAGCAAGCAAACGAAGCATTAATACAAGATAGCAGCAGGCAAAGTTTGGCCCATAACATGATTGAGCGATTGCCAAATAAGTACGATCAAATGCTGGGCAGACGATTTAATAATGGGATAGATCTCTCTGGCGGTGAGTGGCAAAAAATAGCCCTTGCCAGGGCTTATATGAAAGAGGCCCAGTTATTAATATTAGATGAACCAACAGCTGCCCTTGATGCCCGTGCTGAATATGAAGTTTTTCAGCGCTTTGCCGACCTTACAAAAGGCAAATCAGCCGTGTTGATTTCGCATAGATTTTCAACAGTACGAATGGCAGACCGCATTATTGTATTAGAAAAAGGTACCCTTATTGAAATTGGCACCCATGAAGAATTATTAGATAAAGAAGGACGATACGCTGAATTATTTAGCCTACAGGCAATGGGGTATCGGTAGGAAGTTGTAAGTCTTAAGTCGCAAGTTGTAAGTTTTAAAAGGAATTAATAGTATCCTTGATTAGCAATAAGTAATCAATTATATCGTGCTTCTCAAACTTAAAACCTACAACTAATAACTTCTCACTCCTTCGGAAAATCTGCACCTATTGTTGTCTCTTCCCAGGTATCAAAATCTTTCTGCAACTGAACTATTTTGTTTCGGGCTCCTTTTAATGCAGCGGCACCCAATAGTAAACGGAGTGGTGGATTTTCTGATTCGACTACTTTTATTATGGCCTCCGCAGCCTTTGCCGGATCTCCTGGCTGGTTACCACTATAGCCCCTGATATCGTCTTTATTTTTGCCTGCTGTAGGTGCATAATCTTCAATAACAATTTTACTATTGTTTGCCGAACGACCTGCCCAATCTGTCCTAAATCCACTCGGTGCAACTATAGTTACTTTAATACCAAGGTGAGCGGTCTCTTTTGATAAAGATTCCGATAAACCATCCACTGCATATTTGGTGGCATTGTAAAAGCCTACGGCCGGAAAAGAAACCAGGCCACCAATAGAAGCAATATTTACAATATGACCGCTGCGTTGTTTACGCATAATAGGAAGTACTTCTTTTGTCATATCTGCCAGGCCAAAAACATTGATATCAAACATGCGCCTTACCTCTTCATCTTCACTTTCTTCAATGGCACCAAAATACCCGATGCCTGCATTATTTACTAAAACATCTATCCGCCCAAATGCTTTCATTGCTTGTTGTACACTTGACTTAATTGCTGCCTTATCGGTTACATCCAGTTCAACTGAAATTGAATTTTCAGGATATGGATCAACAATATCTTTAATGTCATCGGTGTTACGTGAAGTAACTACCACTTTATTTCCCTGTTGCAATGCAAGAGTTGCTAACTCTCTGCCAAAGCCCGTAGAACACCCGGTAATGAACCAAACTTTATTCATAAAATATCTTTTGATTGTAAAAGTGACTTGTGTAAAAAAATCATTCCCTGCTATGCTGACGTACATATTATGGGAGCCTATATTGGAAGTTGTACAGACAAATTTGGGGTACAATGGATTTTTAATTGCCCTGAGAAGAAATAATTTTCCCTCATTACATCTTTCATTCGATTCTAACAGTCTATGCATTACCCTAAAATTTCTGTTTTATAATATTTGGCTTTAATCTGTATACCATGAAAAAGTTTCTCCTCCTCATTATATTCATTTCTATCCATCACTTACTATCCGCACAATCGCACAGAGTTGAGTTATACGACCTGGTCAGACAATTTTTATACGACAGTTCAGGATTTGAAAATGTAGGCGACTGGGGCGTAAGTCATCCAAAAAAATATGAAGTAAATTGGAAAGCAGATAAGTTGGAAATGAGCCCCGATACCAGCATTAATTTTTATAGGTTGGGCACAGTTGATGCAAAGATTAATGGAAGAACCATAATGCAAAAGGGGATGCCGGTTCAATGGCAATTCATGCTTAAGGGCCCCAGAAGTGGGTATATGTCCTTTAGTATGATCAGTACGCCGAGTACAGAATTTAAACCGCAATACAATCTGGACAGTCTTTTTGGTAACAAACCATACACCTTTAAATTATTGCGGAGTTGCGATGAGAAAACGCTGTCAGGCTATTATTATTACGAAGTCAAAATCCCCAAAAAAGATGTGGCATTTATAAAAATTAGTTGGATATCGGTTAATGGAAACACAGCTATCCGTCTGGATTGCTTTGATAACTATAGCCGCTATGCGGTAAAATTAGATTGTCCAAAATAAAAATAGTCTTAAGTCTCAGTTGAGACTTAAGACTATTTTATAAGCTTGATCGTTAACAGTCCATTTCGTAATCGACTTCACCGCTATCAATGTGTTTACAGTATATTCTTTATAGTTCCTCCTTTGCCTTACCAACAATTACTTTATCAAAACGAGATGTATCAATCTTAATCATATTTGCTTCCACCGGGCTTTGATTCCTACAATCACTTTCAGCTTTTTTTCATTGGTCTACTACAAAGACCTCCCTACCATATCATTCCAAGACTGATTATAGGAACTGCATTATTACTGCATTTTTAAAAAATATATTGAGTTAGCAAAAGTTGTATTCTCAAAAATTGTTACCAGTTATTCATTCGCATTGTTTTAATTTGAAGGCATCTTTAACGTCTATTGCTTACCTAAAAACCAACGGATGAATCTTAGATTGCCCATAAAATTTTATTGTTTCATATACTTAATGCTGGTGGTTACTGGTGTTCAAAGCCAATCGTCAGTGTCTCTTCATTTAACAAATACTACTAGCCTAGTAAGACAAGATGAGTTGATCATGCTGTCGCGAAAAAAACTTGAAAGTGCGTTTGGTAAGCACATAAACTTTGTAGATGTAGAAAAATCTACAACTCAAATTCCGCTTCAATATGTAGATGAAAATAACGATGGACAATGGGACCAGTTGATATTATTGTACTCTTTTACCCCGAAAGAAAAAGTTGATTTTAAAATCACGCCTGCAGCAACTCCAAAGGCTTTACCTGTTAAACAAATGGCTCATGTGAGAATGCGAATGAAAATTGGCGCCGAAACGTTCGGCCCTAATTTGTCCACCGTAACCATGCCTGTAAAAAATGCTGCAACTGATTTTTCCAAAACTAAACTGCCTATGTATTTAACCGAAGGGCCGGC
>JBBQVY010000341.1:0-4198 GCA_038211085.1 Chitinophagales bacterium
CGCAAGCAACAACCACGTTGCGCCGGCCGTAAATTATTGGTGATGCTTCAGCCATTCTTTAAACAGAGAAATATAACGATTGGCAGAGACGCATTTTTTAATTTGATGGCAAAGAATAAGTTGCTGGTAAGAAGAAAAAAAAGAAGTGTGTACACCACTAACTCAAAACATTTTTTCTACCGGTACCCCAACCTGGTAAAGGATTTTACGCCCATGCATGCGCATGAGCTGTGGGTGGCAGACATTACTTATATTCCCTTAAGGGATCCGGTTTGCTTATTTATATTTACTAACGGATTCTTATAGTCGAAAAATTGTGCTTTCATGTAAGTGATAATATGAGGGTAGATAGTGCTGTAGTTGCCTTGCAAAAAGCACTGGATCAAAAACCAACAGATGCTATTGTCATCCACCACTCAGATCGTGGTATACAAGATTGTAGCAATGATTATGTAAAACTTTTAAAAGAACATCATGCCTTAATCAGCATGACCATAAATGGAGACCCTTATGAAAATGCCATGGCAGAAAGAGTCAATGGTATTTTAAAAACAGAGTTGATTGCGGAAAGTTATACGGATGTTAGAGAAGCGATGCAACACATAACAAGATGTATAACGGTATATAATTTCAGAAGGGTTCACAGCAGTATTAATTATCAGATTCCTCATCATGTTCATGTTCAAAAAGGACCACAAATTAAAAGATGGAAAAATTATTATAAACCCAGACAACAAAAAAGAGATGAATTATTGGAAGCACATAACAGCCAGCCGCACAACGCACGGCAACTTCACAAAATGTCAACCCTGGTTAGGATCAATTATATTTGTCAACCTATACCAGGATTATTATTTAAAACTGTCAACTTTTTTTAGGACGAGTCAGGTTAATTCCCCAACTGCACAAAGCCTCGACCTTAGCGGCAACCATTTGGAAATACCAGGCAATAAAGGAAGCATAAACCAAAATATACCATGAAAATTAGATGTATCATCTTTATATTTTCATTCTTCATTGTTTCAAATTCATTTTCACAAAATGTTATACTCCTCAATCCGTTTTTTACAGAAAAGAATGCCGTCCTTCTTCCACAAATCGAAGGCGACTGGAACATTACAGATTTGGATGTAACCGTTTCCATTCATAAATCGGGAGACAATTTTTATTCATTGAAATACGGAAATGAAAAACAGCCATCAACTTTTGAAGTAGCATTTGTAAAAACTAGCGGAGCACTCTTGATGGACCTATGCCCGGTTATACCGGAAAGTGTTGGCGATGATGATTACAGGAACAGTTTTTTAAGAATCCATACTGTTTATAAAGTGGGGTTTAACGGAGACAGTTTGAAGCTCGCTGAGTTAAACTATGCATGGTTTTATGACTATGCCATTAAAAAGAAATTGCCACTGGAATATAAATGGACTGACAATGGCATATTGCTGACTTTAGCAACAGAGGAATTAGATTCTTTTTTTGCCGAACAAAAAGATGACAAAAGTTTCTGGGGACATTTTACCGATTTAGCAAAGAAAACATCACACCCTGAAATAAGGGAACCCGCGGCAAAGCTTATTCTTGCAAATAAAATTCCGGAAGAACTTTCACAAAGCTGCATGCCCGCATTTCCGTTTAAAGAAGGTTGGTTGGGTGGTGATGGAGATGTTTCTGTACCCATCAGTAAAACACAAACTTTATTTATTTTCAGCGATACTTATGTGGGAAATAAGAATCAGCAAAACCGCTCGGATCCGGGATTGGAAATGGTTTCAAACACAGTGGCACTTGAAACCTGTTTGCCCGGAGGAAAGACAGATGTTCATTATTACTGGAACAACATGTACACTGATAAACCTCAACCCCTATTTAAAAGTTTTACAGGTCGCTACAGGTATTGGGCAAACAGTGCGTTTATGTATGAAAAATACCTGTACGTGATCCTTCAAAAAATTGCCCATGAGCATGGTGCAGATCCGCATGATATTTTTGGCTTTTCTTCACCCGGGGTTACCCTGGCTAAAATTAGAAATCCCTCAGCCCCTCCCACTCAGTGGAATATTGAACTATTCCCTTTGCAAAGCTTTGCCTATCCGGATATAAACCCTCATTGTGAGGCCATACAGGATAATTTCATCTATTTTTTTGTAAGCCAGTATGGGAATGACGATTACCAGTTCCTTGTTCGAAAAAAACTTGATTCCATTGAAAACCCTGAAGCATCTTTTGAATATTATGCACTGGATAAAACCTGGAAAACAGGTATCAGGGCAAATGATATGGATACGCTCATTCATGGCTTCAGAGCCAATACAGTAAATTATCATGCTGACATTAAGAAATGGGTAATGGTTTGCGATATAAAGTTTTTTGATAACAAAATAAAGATTCGCACATCTGCATCACTTACAGGTCCCTGGTCAGAAGAGGATATTGTTTATGAAGTGCCGGAAATAACGCCCGGCACCAACTCTTACAGCAAAAACAACTTCTGTTATCTCAGCAGGGAATGCATTCAGAATTATGATCCTAAAACCCATACGATGCTCCTCACCTATGATACCAACAATACATCTTCGGCTGAAATAGAGACTAATCCAAAAATTTATACGCCTAAAGTGATAACGGTTTCATTGAAAAAGTATGGCAGCCGCTAACATTGCATCCTATGTACCTAAAAGTCTTTGAGAAAGTTAATATGGTAGATTGTTTTTATTAATTTCTTTTGAAAGAGAAAGTTCAAAAGGAATTGAACCTTTCCCCTTCGCAAGATTTTTTCGTCATCCCAAATTTAATATTTTTTTTTAAATCAACACACCCAGCATCCTATGAGTAGTCATTGTTTTTTTGCAGCTTAGCTTTCGGTGGCTTACATACATGCTACAGTTCTCTGTTTTGATTGTTTGATTTTTTACGCTTAGCCCCGAAGCTTCGGAAGTGGCGTAAATACAGGCGCTACAGTCTTGGCAAAGAAAATCTTTCGCCGTTTGATTAGTAAAGCTATAACAACTTTTGTTTAGTAGTCAGCCTGCTGGTTTTATTTATTGGCATGTTGGTTAATAAATATTGCTTCAATGTTTTTTGAAAGAACCCTGCTGCAGCCCTGGCATAGTATATTTTATTACACCCCTACCCAGGTTCCAACTGGCTTTATGAATATCCATGCCTACATAGATATTTTGTCCTTCGAAATTTGATTTAATTTTGTTCATGACTGTTGAGGTTTTTATAGTGAAATTAAAAGTTTCTGTAGCGACTTATACTGGCTACTTCTTAAACTGCCTCAACAGTTTTTAGGTTACATGGAGACTTTGCAAAAGCAGGGCTGACGTGCATTTCATCATCTTTTGCGCTTCTGTCATCTTTAGTCCGGGCTGAAATTTCTTTGTTCGGCTTTTTGTTCTTAATTTCATCTTCGGTAACTTTATTGGGCTGACGTTCGGGCTGAAGAATATAAATTTCCCTGCCATCGCCAAGCCCCAAACGTAAGCAGTAATGCATCCGCATTTCTCAAGTCAGAGATATTCTATATTTTTGGAAAAAGATTTTATATGGCAAGTGCTTTAAAATATATGGTTGACGAAAATGGTGAAAAGACCTCTGTTTTAGTTCCTTTAAAAACGTGGGAAAAAATAAACCAGGACTATTATAGGCTTCAAAACAAGCTTAACGTTTTGACTGGAATAAAAGAAGGTTTAACCGAAGTACATGACGCAAGGAAATCTGGAAAAAAGTTACAAACTTTAAAAGAGTTTTTGCGTGAAAGTAACAGTTAAAATCACGAAATCTTTTAGTTCTGCTGCAAAACCACTTCTTAAAAAATATCATTCTTTATCTAAGGACTTGCTTAACCTTGAGAAAGAACTAATAGCGACACCTAGACTAGGAACTTCATTAGGACAAGACGTTTACAAAATACGATTAAGAATTTCAAGCAAGGGAAAAGGTAAAAGCGGCGGTGCACGAATTATATCTTTTGTTGAGACGATGTTGATTGGCGTGAAGGAGAAAATTTCTGACGAAGAAATAATGGTTAATCTGCTTACCATTTATGATACATTGATGATGCTCATTTTGTTTTTTCCTTCCAACACCTTTCGTTCAAAATAAGCCTTCATTTCTGTGTCATTTTGTATAGCTGATAATGCACAGAGGTGCAATAATTTTTTGAGTTTTTTATTGGCAAACGGGCTGACTG
>JBBQVY010000342.1:0-4178 GCA_038211085.1 Chitinophagales bacterium
CCCCTTGCCTTGCCAGCTCCAAAGTTCATTTGTACTGCACGACCTTTAGCGGGTGACAGAAAAGATCTTGCACCGGCAGCCGTAGCAATGTTTATGGTTTCATCAGTACTGCCACCATCAGACACTATTATTTCAACATCAACTTTCCTGTCATTCTGTTCTAAAGCATGCACCAGTTTGCCTATGGAACTGGCCTCGTTATAAGTGGGAATAATAATGCTTATCATACATTAGCGACTTCGGTAATTCGGTTTAATTAAATATCTAAAAGTACTTACGAAAATTGTTGCAGGAGGTCTTAACCTGTACCCTATTTTTTTAAATTTTTGTGTCACCAAATCAAACCTGACTACGGTTATGGTGAATAAATTGATAATAAGTAGAATTGCAAAAAATGTTGCTTTAGTTATTTTGCAGCCTTTTTGTAATTTTTTATCAAACAATGAATGAAGAAAAGGTGGCATTACTGTTATTGCCAGAGCATGTGGGCAAAACCCATCATATTATTGGCACCCTCCATATACGCAAAACAAAGAATGGCATTTTGCTGTCTGACTATGTTTTATCTGTAAATGAGTGGAAAAAATATTTTGGTGGTTTTCCAAAGCACTTACAAGAAGCGGTTGCAGCTTTTTGCGACGAAAGAATTTTTGAAATACAAGTACTTAACGAACAAAAAATTAAACAACAAAAAGTAAGTGGAGACCGGGATAAGTTGTTTGAAACCATGATGCAGCGGTATCTGCATCAATCCCTGTTAAACCTAAAGCTTTTTGTGGAAATGGTTTCGTGCTATCACTCAGTTTCGCAGGGTAAAAGTCGTAACAAGCTGGCGCCTTGTGTCTTCAGCACCTTTTCTCCCCAACTAAGTTTTAAGGTTCAAAAAAGAAAGACCAAACTTTGTGTAGATGTATGGGTGCAGTTAAATGGTAGCCCTTACAAAATGCAGGATTTTACCCGGTATTGCTACCTGCTGCTAAGCAACAACGAGTATTTTATTCTTTCTTTTAAAGACTACCAAACATTGGAATGGTTAAGCCAAACAGAGAATAAATACAACAACAACGCTGTTGAATTTTCTCAGCACATTCTGTTGCCTCTCGAAGAAAATTACGAGGTAGACCGCAACAATCTTTTTATAAAAAAAGAAGTGAGGGCAACGCCACGCAACAGGGTTTTGTTAAGCGAATTAAGCAATTCGTTTGTAATGTTTACGCCGCAATGGGTATACGATGGATTTGTGATTGATGGCCCATGGAAAGAAACTTATGAAACGATTGCCGATGGCGAAGAATATAGTGTGTACCGGGATAAGGCCGTAGAAGATGAGTTTAAGAGCCTGTTGCAATCGTACCATCCCAATTTTGCAACACAACGCAACGGCTATTTTTATCTGCCCTTTGCCGAAGCGCAAAAGAAACAATGGTTTTTAAAAACGTTTCATAAAATGCTGGATGCCGGTATTGAACTGACGGGCATGGACCTGTTGCAGCATTTCAGGTACTCTCCGCATAAGGCGGTTACCACTACAAATATCAAAACAGAACAACACCATACTGTTTCGCTTGAAATGACCCTGCATTTTGGAGAGGAGAAAGTTAACCTGGAAGATCTGCAAAAAATGTTGCTGGCCGGTCAAAAAGCCATTCTGCTAAAAGACAACAGCCTGGGCATTCTAAGCGAGGAGTGGCTGCAACAATATGGAACTATTTTAAAGCATGGCAAGGTTACCAAACAAACCGTTGAAGTTGCTAAATACCTTGCCTTTAGCGAACAATCGACCACCAACGAAAAGGGTGTTTTAAAACCGTTGGTAAAGAAGGAATGGTGGAGCAAGTGGCAACAATGGCAAGCCAGCGATGATCCACTGTATGCTATTCCCGCCGGTATACAAGCCACCCTGCGACCCTACCAGCAAAAAGGTTTTGAATGGTTAACGTTACTGGCCGAAGCCGGCGCAGGAGCTTGCCTTGCTGATGATATGGGCCTCGGTAAAACCCTGCAGACTATTTGTTTTTTAGCCTATCATATTAACCTGGAACCCACTGGTCAACATCTTATTGTTTGTCCTTCTTCGCTCATATACAACTGGCAGCAGGAGCTGCAAAAATTTGCTCCGGGTATTCGCAGCATTGTACATCATGGAACTGCAAGAAATATAAAACTGATTGATGAAACTGTACAAGTGATAATAACCAGCTATGGTACCTGCAGGGCAGATGCACTCCTTCTTTTGCCTATGAATTTTGGTATAGCCGTAATTGACGAAAGCCACAACATTAAAAACCCCGGGGCACAGATTACTTCGGTAGTAAGTAACATTAATGCCCGTATAAGGATAGCATTAAGTGGCACACCTGTAATCAACAATACATTTGACTTATACTCTCAATTGCATTTTGCATTGCCCGGCATGTTTGGCAGCCGGGAGTTTTTCAGGCGTGAGTATGCAGATGCTATAGACAGGTTTCATGATGAAGAAAAGATACAAGCACTTCAAAGGCTTACCGCTCCTTTTGTTTTACGGCGAACCAAAGAACAGGTAGCCACCGATCTGCCCGATAAAACTGAAATGATTTTATGGTGCAATATGCACACTGATCAGCAAAATCTTTACAACGAAATAAAGGACCAGGTTGCCAGCAGTTTGTTTTTAGATATACAAAATAATGGTTTGGGCAAGAGTAAACTGGCAGTTATACAAGCCATGCTTAAACTAAGGCAGGTTTGTAATTCGCCAAAATTATTACCGGTTGATGAACAGCAAAATTGCAGCAGGTCAGTAAAAACAGAAGTGTTGGTGCAGGAACTGCAAAACATTTTAGGTACGCATAAGGCTTTAGTGTTTTCGCAGTTTTCATCCATGCTAAACCTGCTTGCAGCAGAGCTTGATAAAAAGCAAATAAGTTACCATCATTTTGATGGACAAACACCTGCCGCCAAACGAGCAGAAATGGTGAATGCATTCCAGGCCGCAGATTCCAATACGCATTTGTTTTTGATCAGTTTAAAGGCAGGCAATACAGGTCTTACACTTACTGCTGCCGACTATGTTTTCCTCTTCGATCCGTGGTGGAACAGCGCTGTTGAACAGCAGGCAATCGACCGTACGCATCGTATTGGCCAAACCAAAAATGTATTTGCTTACAAGATGATTTGCAAGGGAACGATAGAAGAAAAGATCATTCAAATACAACAAAGAAAAAAGAAGCTGGCCGCCGAGTTGGTGAGCGAAGAAAATGGCTTTGTAAAAGATTTGAGCGAGGAGGATATAGCGTACTTGTTTAGTTAAGAAGTGGATGGTTCCGGATAACGTGATGTAAGAGAGCCGTCATGCTGAATTTATTTCGCCATCAAACATAGCCGTCATGCTGAGTTAACCATTAGCATGCTCCTTAAAAATGGTTATGACGAGTTTCAAATGGTTGCAAAATTTGGGTTTGATTTACAAGCACTTCAACAACGCCATTGTAACTTGTTTCAGGATGCCCTGCGAATCGGGTTAATCATAAAATGCATTTGGTTACCGGCTGTCCTTCATTGTTTTTACGCCAGCGGCGTAACCGCTCTGTAGCAAAACGACAACCCCAAATCCAATCTTGCCCCTGAGGGGCAACCCATATATTTGAGAACACATTTTTAAAAGGGCTGCCCCGCAGGGGCAGGAAACCAAATTGATTGATAAAGCTCTACAGAGCGGTTGCGCCTCCGGCGCAAATCGTTTAACAACCTCCCAAATTCAATGAGAAACATTAATAAAAAATGTCTGACTTAATTAATTACCAGCCTGCTCCTGAAAAAGGGTACGATGTAGTTTCAAAAACAGCTTAAAAATTAGCTGTTTTTACTGCCCTCTAAAAAAGCCGTCATGCTGAGTTTATCTCAGCATCCCCTGGAGAATGTTTGATGTTTCAGGATGCCCTGCGAATCGGGTTAATCATAAAATGCATTTGGTTACCGGCTGTCCTTCATTGTTTTTACGCCAGCGGCGTAACCGCTCTGTAGCAAAACGACAACCCTAAATCCAATCTTGCCCCTGAGGGGCAACCCATATATTTGAGAACACATTTTTAAAAGGGCTGCCCCGCAGGGGCAGCAAACCAAATTGATTGATAAAGTTCTACAGAGCGGTTGCGCCTCCGGCGCAAATCGTTTAACAACCTCCCAAATTCAATGAG
>JBBQVY010000343.1:0-4158 GCA_038211085.1 Chitinophagales bacterium
TGCTCAAATGCTGCTTGATAATGAGATCGATGTTGGCCTGGTGCCGGTGGCTATTATTCCGGGGATGCCAGAGCATTATATCATAACTGATTATTGTATCGGAGCTGAAGGTGAGGTAGGTTCAGTTTGTTTGTTTAGCGAAGTTCCTTTGCAGCAAATTGAAAAGGTTATGCTGGATTATCAAAGCAATACTTCAGTGGCATTGGCCAAAATACTTATAAAACATTTTTGGAAAATAACTCCTGTGCTGGAAGAAGCAAAAGAAAATTTCAGGCAGCATATTAGCGGAACCACGGCTGCAGTTGTTATAGGCGATCGTGCTTTTGAACAGCGCAAACAGTCGGCTTATATGTATGATCTTGCCGCGGCATGGAAAGATTTTACCGGGTTGCCTTTTGTATTTGCAGCCTGGATCGCCAATAAAAAGTTGCCGGGTGAATTTGTTCAATCATTTAATGAAGCTAATAAACAGGGATTAGCGTCTATGGACCAGGTGGTGGCAGAAAATCCATATTTGTTGTACGACCTGGATTATTACTACCATTACAATATAAGTTACGGGCTTACAGATGAGAAACGAAAAGGTCTTGAAAAATTCTTATCCTATTTGTAATATTGTAACCCTTGGGTAAAGTCTCAATTTAGCGTTCGTACTAACAATGCTAAGTAGTGATCCACATGTCTGCTGCTTCTTCTTCAACGTCGGCAATGGTTGCCTGTTTGTAAATGATTTTTCCTCCAACAAGCAGAATGCAAAATGCACTGAGCGCACAAATTGCCATAATCATAGTCATAGGGATGGCAGTATGATTACTGAAAAAACTTACGGCGGCCGAGGTAAGGGCACCTATACCCATCTGTATTCCACCTAATAAAGCCGAGGCGCTGCCTGCTGTTTTTGAAAATGGGGCCAGTGACAATGCTGAAGTATTTGGAAATGTAAAACCCTGGCAGCTCAGAAAAATAAAACAAAGAAAGATAGTGCCGTACAAGCCAAGCAAGTCAAAATAGGAGCCTCCAAGCAATAACAACCCGGTTAACGATTGGCAAAACAAAGCGACTTTTATTATTTGTTCGCTTGAATACTTAAGTAATAAAATACTGTTTAACTGGCTGGAAGCAATTAACCCTGCTGCTACAAAAGCGAAAATCCACCCATATATTTTTTCGGATACATGAAAGATTTCCATAAAAACATAAGGAGAGCCGGCAATATATGCATACAATCCTGCAGAGGCAATGGAACCAGTAAAGCAATAGGTATAAAACTGGGGTTGAATAAAGACCTTGCCAAAATTTGAAAGTATTTGCCTGGGCCGGAGTGAGAAAGTTGGATCTGGCTCCCTGCTTTCAGGTAAAGCAAAATGGATGGCCACGATTATGAAAACAGCCAAAAACGTAAGTATGATAAAAACTGATTGCCATCCAAAAGCTGCCGTAACATAACCGCCCAATGTAGGTGCAATAATAGGGGAGACGCCAACAACCAACATTAATAATGAGAATACCTTGGCATTATCGCTCACTGCAAAAAGGTCGCGAACCATAGCCCTTGATGCCACCATGCCAACGCACCCACCAAGTGCCTGTAAAAGCCTGAGTGCGATTAATGCGTTTGCAGTTGTTGCCATAGCACAACCAATTGAAGCAAGCAGGTATATAACCAGCCCAATGTATAATGGTTTTTTTCTGCCAAAACGATCAAGCAATGGACCGTATAATAATTGACCAAAAGAGATACCAATAAAGAAACTGGATAAAGAAAGCGAGATATAACCAACAGTTGAATGTAGATCTTTGGCAATGTCCGGAAACCCCGGCAAATACATATCTATCGACAGTGGTCCTATGGAGGAGAGAAGACCCAGTATTAGTATTGTGAAAAATTTCTTCCTTCCTTTCATTAGTAAAAATTCTAAAAATCTGATTGTATTACAAGAAGAATTCTAAAAATAAAGGGAAATCTTTTTCAACACTATCCTTATTCGGCGTCTAACTTACCCGGTTGTAAGAGTTAATTCAGTACTAAATATTATGGAATACACAGCATGCAACTTCCTGTGTGAATGATTAAATATTTTTCAACTCTTCTTCAATCAATTCTTCAAAAATTGCCGCGTTTTTAGTAATCCAATCGGGCAATGTAGTGCCGGGTACAATATGCCAATGAGAGTCGCTTTTTTCCATATTAAAAATGATCCGATTGCCACGGTCATCACTTACATCTACCGTAAATAAACCATCCTGTTGGCTATTGATCTTTCTAAAGTTAAACTCCCTTAACCTGTTATCGGCCTTAACTAACTTGGTAAACTGAATGTTTTTGATAAACTGTATTTTCATAATCTAATTGTAAATCCTTCTAAAATAGTAGAACAAGTATTCTAAATATTAAATAGATATATGGGCAAAACTATGAGATTAAGGTTAGGGGAGCTAAAAAGAAATAAACATTAAGAAAATATTTCACCAAAGAACTTTAGAACGTTTCATTATCCGGTTAATTGGAATTATGCTTTTTTTGCATGGTATTTACCGTGGCATTTCTATTGCATAAGTGGAGCATGCTACTGAAGAAAAAAATTGCTTTTCATTTGTCTTTTTAGAATTTAATACACAATAACCAGCAATAAACCTTAACCCGTAATGACCCATATCATCACCGAACAGATTATTCTTCTTTTTTTACTGGCACTGCCCATTGCGTGTATTGCGTGGACGGTAACTCACGAAGAAGTCTTTAAAGAACCAAGGGAATACTGCGCCAATAAAAGTAAAAGTTGTGAAAGCTTATTAAAGAGGAAGTTTTTTTACTTATTCACCTGTGAGTATTGTTTTAGTCACTACGTTACCATTTTTTTTCTAATCATCACTCATTATCACTTGATATTTAGCGATTGGCGTGGTTATTTGATAGGAGGCTTTTCTCTTGTCTGGATAGCTAATGTATACATGAGCATCTTTGCAAGACTTCGTATTGATTTAAAAAGTGAAAAACTTGAAACCCAGATAAAGGAAGAAACGTTGAAGAAAAGCGAGGCTGAAAATGGATTGATATATACCGGTACCTCCACTTCTGATAAAGTAGTTTAAGTCTTTCAATTTCACGGAAATAGCTTCATATTTTTCATTTTAAGATGCAGTTGTATTTGATTAAATTATTTTTGAGGTGGGTAATTATTTTCATATGTTTTTTCAAATTTTTTAATGAATAAGTATTTGGGTTTGCCATGAAGCTTTCTATTGAAGGCGTTTTCTTACTTTTGCGCCTCAAAATAAAATTGAACTCCATAAATAATTCATTGGAATGATAAGTGTAAAAAATGTTACGCTTGCCTACGGTAAGCGGGTTTTGTTTGATGAGGTTAACCTGAATTTTGTTAAAGGAAATTGCTATGGCGTTATTGGTGCTAACGGTGCGGGTAAATCAACTTTTCTTAAAATACTAAGTGGAGAAATTGAACCTAATAAAGGAAACGTTGAAATTACTCCAGGCGAACGACTTGCTATATTAAAGCAAAACCAGTTTGAGTTTGAAGACCAAACAGTTTTGAACACGGTTATGATGGGGCACAGTAAAATGTGGACTATTATGCATGAACGTGAATTGATTTATGCTAAGGAAGATTTTACAGAAGAAGACGGAATGCGTGCCGGTGAACTTGAAGGTGAGTTTGGTGAGATGGGTGGATATGAAGCTGAAAGTACAGCGGGAACTTTGCTAAGTAGTCTTGGAGTTGATGAACGATACCACAACAGCAAGATGCAGGACATACCGGGTAACTATAAGGTAAGGGTATTATTAGCGCAGGCCTTGTTTGGAGATCCGGATATTCTTTTACTAGATGAGCCTACCAATGGACTTGATATTGAAACTATTGCATGGTTAGAAAACTTTTTGGCCGACTATCAAAACATTGTACTTGTAGTAAGCCACGATCGCCATTTTTTAGATACTGTTTGTACCCACGTTGCCGATGTTGATAGGGCAAAGATTAAAATATTCACCGGTAACTATACCTTCTGGTATGAGAGCAGCCAGTTAATGGCACGTCAAATAGGTGATAAGAACAAGAAGAACGAGGATAAAAGAAAAGACCTGTTAGACTTTATTGCACGATTTAGTGCAAATGCCAGCAAGAGCAAGCAGGCTACTTC
>JBBQVY010000344.1:0-4142 GCA_038211085.1 Chitinophagales bacterium
GATGGCATTTTGTTATTGTATAATGGAAAGAATAAACCTGCCGAAGGCAGGGATGAAAACTATACAGCCAACACCTATTCTGCCGGCCAAATTTTGTTTGATAAAAAAGATCCAACCAAAGTATTGCAGCGCCTTGACAAACCTTTTTTTGTACCAACAGAAACCTTTGAAAAAAGCGGTCAATACCCGGCAGGCACCGTATTTTTAGAAGGCCTGGTGTTTCATAGAAATAAATGGTTTCTTTATTATGGTTGTGCTGATAGCAGGGTAGCAGTGGCTGTTTTTGATCCCGCGAAGCGGAAATAAATTTACGAGTTTGTTATACTGTAAATTGATATTTGAACCTGCTTACCAGTAAGCTTCTGAAACCTTAATATGAAACATATAACTTATTTTTTGTTGTTCTTTTTGATAGTTGGTTGTAGTCCTAAAATTCAGCAAACTACCCAACCTGTAGTGGTTGAACCTGCCAAACCCACACCTGTAAAAACATCCGGCAATCCGTTGTTTGCGGGTTGGTATGCAGATCCGGAAGGTGCAATTTTCAACAATACTTTTTGGATCTATCCCACCTATTCTGCGCCTTTCAATCAACAGGTTTTTATGGATGCTTTCTCTTCTACTGATTTAATTAACTGGCTGAAGCATGAAAAGATCATAGACACGGTTGCAGTTAAGTGGGCACGCAGAGCGATGTGGGCACCGGCAATTGTAAAAAAGCAGGACAAGTATTACCTGTTTTTTTCTGCAAACGATATTCAAAACCAGCAGCAGACAGGTGGGATAGGTGTGGGTGTGGCAGACAAGCCCGAGGGGCCGTTTAAAGATTATTTAGGTAAGCCTTTATTAGATGTGATCATCAACAAAGCTCAGCCAATTGACCAGTTTGTTTTTCTTGATAAAGACGGGCAATATTATATGATTTATGGCGGCTGGAGCCGTTGTAACATCACTAAATTGAAACCAGACTTTACAGGTTTTCTTCCCTTTGATAATGGTAGTCTTTTTACCGAGATTACACCTGAAGGTTACGTGGAAGGACCTTACATGTTTGTACGCAATGGTAAGTATTATTTTATGTGGAGCGAAGGTGGCTGGACCGGGCCGGATTACAGGGTAGCCTACGCGATTGCGGACGGACCGATGGGTCCTTTCAAACGCATAGGAACCATATTGAAACAAGACCCTGCTAGAGCAACAGGTGCCGGTCATCATTCTATTATTCAGGTACCGGGAAAAGATGAATGGTACATAGTTTACCACCGACGACCTTTAACCGAAACTGATGGAAATCATAGGGTAGTTTGTATGGAGAAAATGTATTTTGATAATGATGGTTTTATTAAACCGGTTGTCATTACCAACGAAGGTGTTAGCCAGGTTAGCCTCCCATAAGATTAAATAAAGCAATCAGCTTATGAGTACTTTAAAAGAACCCACATTTGGTAACGGCAAAATTTGCTATATCGTAATGCCTGCTATAGATGTAAACCAATCAGCAGCATTTTACAGCACTGTTTTTAATTGGAACATCAGGCAAAGAGAAGATGGAACGGTGTCGTTTGATGATAGTGTTACAGAGGTAAGCGGAACGTGGGTAACCGGACTAATACCTTCAACTGATGAAAGCATCACAATCTTTATTATGGTGGTTAATGCTGAGAAAACTATTTTATCTATTGTGGAAAATGGTGGCACTATTACCCGGCAAATCGGCTATGACTTTCCTGAAATTACAGCCCTGTTTAGCGATCCGGCTGGTAATATTCTGGGTATTTATCAGCAGCCGGGCCTGGAGGAGCAGGTAGGAGGTGTAATGGTTAATGAATAATTAATAGGGAATAATTGCCATTGACCTATGACTAGTGACAGGCCATCCTTATTAATTTGCATCAAATTCAATCTTTCACTTAAATTTTCGAAATGCTTAGGATATTTCTCGGGTTCATTCTGGTAGGTTGCATGTTTCCGCTAACCACCTATGCACGATTGATAACTACAACCATAAGCGGTATGGTGAAAGATGCAAAGACAAAAGCTGCACTTCCTTTTGTTAGCGTGGTTTGTAAAAAAGCAACAGATTCAACCTTTGTTACCGGTACCGTAACCAGCGAAACGGGTTTGTTTACTATGTCCAATATCAACTCTGGTAACTATATACTTGAGGTTTCAAGGGTAGGTTTCGAAACGAAAGGCATAAATATATACGTGGGATCGTTGAGTAGTTTTTTAGATGTGGCAACTATAGAATTGCAGGAAAATACTACGAGTCTTGAAACGGTAACTGTTACTACTTCTTCCCAGGGCCTCAGCAACAAACTGGATAAAAAAACTTTTAATGTTCCGGACAACATCAGCCAGGCCGGTGGATCAGTTTTACAAGCCATGCAAAACCTGCCGGGCATTACAGTACAGGATGGCAAAATACAATTAAGAGGAAGTGATAAGGTAGCTATATTAATTGATGGAAAACAAACCGCTATCACAGGGTTTGGTAGCCAGGCAGGCCTCGATAATCTTCCGGCGTCGGCGATTGAAAAAATAGAGATCATTAACAATCCGTCTGCTAAATACGATGCGAATGGAAACGCCGGTATCATCAACATTATCTACAAAAAGAACAAGCAACAAGGCTTTAATGGAAAGGCGGCTTTTACAACCGGCCTGGGTGCTTTATGGGAGCGAAAGGCAAACCTGCCGGGCATTAGGCCGCAGTATACCATGACGCCAAAAGTAAATCCTTCACTATCCCTCAACTACCGTGAAAATAAAATAAATACTTTTTTGCAGGCTGATTACCTGTATACAGAAACACTCAATAAAAATGAGTTTACAGAAAGAACTTACACAGATGGAACTGTAATAAACCAGCAATTAAAACGAAACAGGAATACCACTTTTTTTACCTCAAAACTGGGCATGGATTATAATATTAATGCCAATGACCAATTAACAATATCGGGATATTACGGAAGTGAAAAAATTATTGACCGGGGAGATGAGCCATTTTTTAACCAGGAGCTAAAAGAGCGTTTAAGGTTATGGCAATTTTTGGAGGATGAATTGAAGACAACGGTTATGGCTACAGCCAGTTATCAGCATAAATACAAGCAGCCGGGCCGGGTTTTAAATGTGGGCTTTAACTATACCTTTCACCGCGAGGACGAGAAATATTTCTTCGATAATATTATGCCCACCTTTACCGGAAAGGATGCATTTAAGTTGCTGTCCGACGAACATGTTGCAGACTTTAACCTTGATTATATAAGGCCACTCAGGTATGGAAGAGTAGAAACTGGTTTTAAGTTTCGTAGAAGAACCATCCCAACAAACATGCAGTTTTTTCCTGGTATCAATTCCCCTATAGACGCCAATGCGGGGGGTGAGGCCACGTACAAAGAAACCATTCCCGCTGTGTATGGCAACTACATATATGAGACCATGAAAATGGAGGCCGAAATTGGCTTGAGGGTTGAATATGTCAACTTGAATTATGATGTCAACCCAAATCATAATACCTACAAAAGTGATGGGTACCATTACACACAACCTTTTCCTACTGTAAGGTTGGCTTATAAAATAAATGACCAGAATAAACTCTCTTTATTTTACAATCGCCGCGTAGACAGACCCAACGAAGTGGATATAAGAATATTTCCGAAATACGACGATGCTGAAATTATAAAAGTGGGCAATCCTGCTTTGAAACCGCAGTTTACTAATACGCTTGAATTGGGGTATAAAGCAAACCTTAGCAAAGGATATTTTTACAGTGCGCTCTACCATCGGTTTGCCAATGCAACCATCACACGTATTTCCAGTACTGTGCCTGGCAGTAATTTAATCTATGCCATTTTTCAAAACGTAAACCGGAGTTATAACAGTGGTGTTGAATTATTATTTTCAAAAGAGGTTTCCAAAGCGTTCTCCTACAATGTTAACCTCAACACCTACCGGAACCAAATCAATGGATTTACGGTTTTAAACTTGTACCCTGTGCGTAATACTTTTACCGCCGAAACAGAAAGTCTTATTTCAGGCAATTTTAAGGTGAATGCTATTGCCCATTTAAAACGTAAAATTGACGTTCAATTGTCTGCGGTTTACCTGGCTAAAGACATAATACCGCAGGGCGAAATTGG
>JBBQVY010000345.1:0-4106 GCA_038211085.1 Chitinophagales bacterium
CCGCTTACATCCAAAATCCCAACCAAACTTCCCGTCTTCTCAGTTATATTGATAGTTTTAACACCTTTTCCTCCCCTATTGGTTATACGGTATTCATCAATTTGAGTCCTTTTACCAAATCCTTTTTCGCTAACAACAAGAATGGTTCTTTCAGTGTCCTTCTTATTTACACAAATCATACCAATTACCCGGTCGTTTTCGCTGTTAACTTCAATACCTGTAACACCTATCGCCCCACGGCCCGTTGGTCGTACTTTCACTTCAGGAAAACGGATGGCTCTTCCGCTACCTAAAGCCAACATAATATCTGAGTTACCGTCAGTAAGTTTGGCTTCTATTAACTGGTCACCTTCAATAATGTTGATGGCATTAACCCCATTTGCACGTGGACGGCTAAAGTCGGCCAATGCAGTTTTTTTGATAACTCCCTTTTTAGTGCACAACACAATGTAATGGCTGTTGACATAATCTTTATCTTCAAAATTCTTTATATCAATAATAGCCCTAACCTTATCATCCTGCGGCAATTGCATAATATTTTGAATAGCCCTGCCTTTGGTATTTTTATCTCCCTCAGGAATCTCATACACTTTTAACCAATAACACCTGCCCATTTCTGTAAAGAACATAAGCGTATGGTGGGTTGAAGCTACAAATAGATGCTCTACATAATCTTCTTCCCTTGTTTTACTGCCTATTGCTCCCCTGCCACCTCTTTTTTGTTGGCGATATTCATCTGCCGAGGTTCGTTTGATATAGCCTAAATGGGAGATCGTAATGACAACATCTTCATCCTCAATTAAGTCTTCAATGCGCATTTCATTTGATAAGTAGGATATTTCCGTTTTCCTCTTGTCACCAAACTTCTCCTTTACTTCTAATAATTCAGTTTTAATAAGATCGAACCTAAGAGATTCGCTGCCTAACAATTCCTGCAATTTTGCAATCAATGCCATAAGGCTATCATACTCTTCTTTTATCTTATCGCGTTCCATACCGGTCAAACGCTGCAATCTTAATTCAAGAATTGCTTTGGCCTGTATTTCATCCAAACCCCAACCGGCATTAATTAAGTTTTCTTTAGCTATTTCCGGAGTTGCAGAACTCCTTATCAGGCGGATCACTTCGTCGAGATGGTCGAGAGCAATTAAATAACCTTGTAATATGTGCGCCCTTTCCTGGGCTTTTCTCAGTTCAAATTGAGCTCTTCTAATCACCACATCCATCCTAAATTCAACAAACTCAACAATCAGGTCTTTCAGGTTCATCGTTTTTGGACGACCCTTACTTATTGCTACGTTGTTAATGCCATAGCTGGTTTGTAATTCGGTGTATTTGTATAACTGGTTGATGATGACGTTTGCAACACCATCTCGTTTCAGGTCAAGAACAATCCGGGTACCCTCCCGCATGTTGCTCTCGTTGTTAACGTGAGCTATACCTTCAACTATCTTTCCGGTTACAAGCTGGCCTATTTTATCTGTAAGAATATCGCGGTTAACCTGGTATGGAACTTCTGTAATAATAATCTGTTCCCGCCCACTTGGCTTAGTATCGACATGACATTTACCACGAAGCACTACCCTGCCGCGACCGGTTAACATACCCTGCTTCACCCCTTCCATTCCATAAATAACACCGGCTGTTGGAAAGTCGGGAGCCTTTACGTGAACCATTAATTCCTCAATAGTAACTTCATGATTTTCAATGTAGGCAATACAACCATCTATTACTTCGCTTAAGTTGTGCGGAAGCATATTAGTGGCCATACCTACTGCAATACCACTGCTTCCGTTTACCAATAATTGGGGAATGCGTGTTGGTAAAACGGTGGGTTCCTTTAAGCTATCATCAAAGTTGAATTGAAAGTCTACTGTGTCTTTTTCAATATCGTCCAGCATACTTTCTGCTATCTTCTCCAACCTTACCTCGGTGTAACGCATGGCCGCCGGCATGTCTCCATCCTGGTTACCAAAGTTACCCTGTCCATCAACCATGGTGTACCGCATGGTCCATTCCTGTGCCATACGTACAAGGGTATCGTAAATGGACGCATCGCCGTGAGGATGGTATTTACCCATAACCTCACCTACAATACGTGCAGATTTTTTATAAGGACGGTTGCTGTTGTTACCCAGTTCGTTCATCGCATATAGGACCCTGCGGTGAACGGGCTTAAAACCATCACGGGCATCTGGTAAGGCTCTCCCTACGATTACCGACATCGAATAATCGATGTAAGCCGTTTTCATTTGCTCTTCAATATTTACCTGTATGATCCTGTCATTATCGCTTGTTTCCAGCGGCAGTAAATTATCTTCCATGTATTTGTTATACTGTATTTTAGGTTTATTTGCTGTACAGTTGCAAATGGTATTTTAAGGATGGCAAATGTACCTTTTTTTAACCAGTTTAAAGGGGAAAGTAAGCCAAATTTATGTAGAAAATCCTTGCATTTTTGCTACAAAACACAGGAGATTTTCTGAGCAAAACGCACAGGTTTTAATCAAGCCAAAATCTTTTATTTATTTAAAGGCATAACATTTTTAGAAAGCACTTAAACCAATAGCATGAACGAAAGGGAATTTATGATTGATGTTGCCAAAGTAGAAGCGTTACAAATGATAAATGACATTGCTGTCTTAGACAAAATATTTACGATGGCTAAGAGTACCATTATACAGGGAGGTGTTGTTGTACTGGCAAGAATATCAAAAACGGGAGTAGCGGAACGTTTTGATGAGATATCTACCGAGGGTGACCTGGAGGTTTATAAACAGACTGTATTCAAATATTTAAAATAAATACAACCTGGAACAGTTTGTAGGGTGTAAGCTCAGCAAAAGTTTTAAAGAATTTCCTCATAACCTATGTGCTACCATGAGTACCAATCTTTTTCTTTCCATCTCTATCTTGGATCTTGCAAAAGAGTTATTTACCACATAGAAAAACAAGAGTCTTTCACAGTGAAAACAAAGATTTAACCCAGGCTTTACTCTGTGCTTCTTTCTTTGTGTACTTTGTGGTTACTTTTATTTACCATTAGTTATTTGTGTACACACAAAAGCATCTATTAGAGCATACGAACAATAAGTTTTGAATAAATGATACACCTTACAGTACTACGTGCATTCTAATAGCAGCAGATTCTCTCACTATATTTGCCGGCCTTTAACAGCATCAATTCAAATTATTATTAGCATGAAGGTTTTTAAGTTCGGCGGTGCCAGTGTAAGTAGTGTGGAGCGAATAAAAAATGTAGGAGATATTTTAGAAACCTATAAGGATGAGAAACTGATGGTTATCATTTCTGCAATGGGCAAAACTACCAATGCCCTGGAAAAAGTAGCTGAAGCTTTTTTTGCAGGTAAGCAGGATGATGCTTTAAAATTGTTTGACCTGGTTAAGCAAAACCATTTGACTACCGCCAAATACCTGCTGGTTAAGAGTTACAACAAAACATTGGAGGAATTGATGAACTATTTTACCGAAGTAGAATGGCTGTTGCATGATAAGCCTGTAAGAGATTATGACTATTACTATGACCAGATTGTTTGCATAGGCGAAATGCTTTCTACCTGTCTTATGAGTGCTTATTTAAACGAAGTTGGCGTAAGTAACCACCTTGTTGATGTTAGGGATTTACTTAGAACTGATGATAATTTTAGAGATGCTGGGGTTAATTGGGAGGTAAGTAAGTTGGCAGTTGAGAGTTTGCAGTTGACGGGAGATAGTAAGATCACAGATTTTAAAAATCATCGAACAACGACCAACAATCAACCAAATATTATAATAACTCAGGGTTTTATAGGCAGTACCGATGCCAATGAAAGTACCACGCTTGGCCGCGAAGGAAGCGATTACTCCGCGGCCATATTTGCTAATATTTTAGATGCTGAAAGCCTTACTATTTGGAAAGATGTAGAGGGAGTAATGAGCGCTGATCCTAAAGAATTTATAGATGCCAGCTACCTGGGAGAATTGAGCTATTTTGAAGTAATTGAAATGGCATATTATGGCGCCCAGGTAATACATCCTAAAACCATAAAACCACTACAAAATAAACAGATACCTCTTTATGTAAAGTCTTTTATCAATCCCCAACT
>JBBQVY010000346.1:0-4093 GCA_038211085.1 Chitinophagales bacterium
CTGTAAAAGCAGATTTTCCAAATACACCACTCGCTATATATTTCAAAACTGTTGATGGCATTACATTGGCCATCAAATAACTCTGAATACAGGCAGCTAAAATATCTAAAATGCCTGCAAGAAGCCCTATTTTAAAAATTAAATTCTTCATTGTCATAGTTTAATTTGTCTGCGTACTAACAGCCCAATAATTCCCTGCACAGTCATAAAATGAACCCCTTGTGTCGGGGTCGCCTTGTTTGTTTACAGGTTTTTCAATGAGTACACAACCATTTTCAATGGCTTTGTCAAAAGTCTTAAAAACATCAGGCACATAAATATGTAACATAGTTTTGTTTGCAGGATAATTTTCAAGGCTATCGCTAATCATAAGCACGGTATCATCAAAGCGTAATTCCATATGAGCAATTTTTCCATTATCCCTGTCAAAACGCCTTAATTCAGTTGCATTAAATATTGTTTTCAGCAAGTCCACCAATTTTTGTGCATTGTCTACAATTAAATAGGGTGAAAGTGAATTGTAATTTTTTGGCTTGTATTCTGTATTCATTTTTTGTCTGTTTAAATGTTTGCAGGATGTGGTTTTCTATTAACCGCCTTGCTGTAAGCCGGTGTTAAAACCTTCGCCTTGTCTCTAAAAGCAGGTATACAACTAAAGAACTAAACTCTTCCAATAAATTTCATCGTGCTAATTGAAGCCAGAAAAATAGTAACGGTCATGAATTTTCAAACCCTATTCATGCCTTTGATTAAAGTTCAAGGTTCATTTTCTATGTTTTTCTTCATAGCAATTAAAGTGTCCGTTGTCTCCCGTGCAACTTTTCTTTTTATTATAAAATTTAGTAACCAAATCTTCAATTTTGAGTTCGAATAAAAATGTGAAATCTCTACTTTGGTTATCTTATCATCAATTTGTTTCAAAGTCGATTCCACAACATAGTCAGGCAACAACTTTGTGAGGCCCATTGTGTCGGATGGAAAGACTGTCACAATTTTTTCCATGGGGATAATTTCAATGTCTTTTTCTATGCAAGTATTTTTCCCGTCTTTCATGTGACATTGATAAGATACCCCAACTTCTCGAAATTGCTTTCCTGAAATAAGATCAACTTTGTTTACTCGTGGATGATAGTCGGCTATTTTCGAAAGGTCTTGGTTATAGTCCCACACTTTTTCAATTGGAGCATTAATAATTACAGATTGCTTAGACTGAAATTTTGGTCTCATTTGTATAATGTTTCGTAGTGTATATATAGTTGCCATTAACGAGTAGGGAATTGCTGCAGGCATAGGATTCATTCAACGACAAGTCCGGATCCGATGCTGGTAAAGCTATAAAAGCACAAGTTTAAAAACAAAGGATCAGCAAATCTTGTCAAGCCCGAACAAAAGGCTTTTTTTGCCAATGTCATGTTAGCAGTTCGATACTCTTTCTCAAACATATCTTAACCATTTTTTATCTTTACAGTCTTCTTTGTACTGTATGCCATCGTCCAACCCCGTATTGCATTGGAATAGCTCAATACACCATATAGTAATGTTATCAGGTGGACCCGTACAGGTAGCTTCTTATAATATCTGTTGGATTGATTTTTACGGCAGCATTTCGTTATAGTTGCGGTAGGAATGCAATTTAATATTTGAGATAAAACCGGCTGTCCGACAAATTGCTTTTTCCATCGTTGATTATGGTTTAAGTGTGGTAACTCAAAACTTAACTAATGAAGGGCAAAAATGCCCTCACTTTTTTGGAAGTTTAGTCGGACAAGAGTGAATTTTTGTTATTAGTTTTTTTGAGTTGTATAGATTATTCCAGAATAAAATAATGAGGAGTGTGGTTATGATGAAGTATAATGACAAAGCAATAATGAAGGCCGTGGTAATTTACTACAAGCCATATTTGAAACCTGAAGAGGCAATGATTTATTGTAATCTGGATCGAACCCAATTAGCAAAAAAGTGTGGGGAGTACGGCATTTTTAAAAACAACAATGGTTATTTTCAAAAAGGAGATCTTGATCTCATCCTTTCCGGGGCTCCAACCAAATACCAGGATACGGTAGCAAAGTTGAAGTTTTAAGAGGGGAGCTTTTTTATTGCTTCGATAGCACTTTGTTGTAGATACCTTTTATAAGTTTGCTATACATATTTTATGCTCGTATGTCCTAACATGCCTGCAACTGTTGCCAAATCAATACCGTTCTGTTGAAGTAAAACCGAAAAACTATGCCTGGCGCAATGCCGGGTTATATGTTTTTTTATTCCTGCAACTTCAGTCCATTTACACAAAAATTTATTCGATCCATCCTGTGTAGGTAAATGGAACACCGGTCCTTCTTTTCTTTCTCCTAAAAGATGCAAGGCTATTTCGTGCCAAGGAACTTCAAGTGGCACCTCTGTCTTAATTTTTTTAATACAATTGAAGCTGGTTTGATATTTTCCCATTTCAAAGGGTTCACACCCGCCCATCTCAACCCTGTGTAGAGTGAGAATACGAACGCTTTTTTGACCTCATAATTTGAACAATTAGTTTTTAGCATTTGCTGGTATTCTTCAGCTGTAAGTATCTCTTTGATTATCTTGTTTTTGTTCGATTTGGCAACTACATACTCAGCTGGATTATTTCTGAAATACCCATCTTTGCTAGCAGCCTTTATTACTCGTTAAAACCTCATGAAACTATTGGATGGAGCTTCTATTGTAATAATTGAGTGAATAATTTCTAAAATAACATAAACAAAAAGGCCTGTATAAATCATTGATTTATACAGGCCTTAAAATTTCAAAAGTGCCCAAGACTGGATTCGAACCAGCACAACCTTGCGGATGCTACGACCTGAACATAGTGCGTCTACCAATTTCGCCACTTGGGCAGTTTTTTATTAGCCGTTAGCTAAGAGCTAAGAGCTGTTTTCCCGGCCTGCAAATATAGAAAAATCATCCAGCCTGCCAATTTCCATTTACTTACGATGGTTCTTTTGTTCCACTCTTCCAACCAATTAGTAGCACTCCTGTAACTACAAGTGCTGTACCCACCAGTTGCTCAAAAAATATCTGCTCACCCAAAATTAAATGCGCCTGTATGATTGTTGATACCGGCCCAATTCCAGAAATGATCGCAACATTATTTGAGCCGATTTTTTTTAACCCATACGATATCATAAAGCTGGGCAACACTGTAGCCACCACGCCAAGTAACAACCCGTACCACCATAAACCACTACCAGAATTTAGCTGGCGGTAATTACCCCTTAACACAAAGTGTATAAAGATGCCTGTTGTAGCAGCAAGCATTGCATAAGCCGTAAACTTTGAAGCGCCTACCATGGGTATAACCTTTCCGCTACCTGCTATATATATGGAATAAGTAACAGCACACAGTAACACTAAAAAACTTCCCCAAAATAAGTTGGGATTCACTTCGTTCAATTGTACCTCTCCATAAAAGGCATAGGCTATACCGGCATAGGTAAGCAAGAGGGCAATTACTTGTCTTTTAGAAATATGCTGCTTAAAAACAAACACATTTATCAGCACAGCAAAAGTGGGATACAAAAATAAAATCAACCTTTCGAGCCCGGCGGATATATACTGCAATCCTGTAAAATCGAGAAAGCTGCTAAAGTAATATCCAAACAAACCCAGCATAATAACATACAACCATTGGCGGCGGCTGATCTTTACATTTTCTTTTTTTTGGCCATGTAAGAATGCTACCACCAGGTAAAATGGTAAAGCAAAAATCATTCGTAAAGTCAGTAAGGACAGGGCATCGGTTGTAGTGCCTGCAAAAGCCAGTTTTACAAAAATTGCTTTCGTGCTAAAAAATACTGCACCTGCAAAAGTGATGAGAAAGCCTGCCAGCGAAATGGTATAAGAAGATTGCTTGATGGGTACAATAAAATTTGCATCAAAGATAATTGAAGTGCTCTCCAACTATCGCAGCAACATTGGGTACAAATGCTTCGGGTGTTAGAGAACAAGACAATGAAAATGCATTTCAAACCAACTTCTAAAACTTTAAGCGGGTAGAATCTCTTTCAACTAATTGTGAAGGAACCACGATGCGCTCATTTATGTAACTAGAGTTTGG
>JBBQVY010000347.1:0-4068 GCA_038211085.1 Chitinophagales bacterium
TGAAGAACCGTAGCCAAACAAAAGCCGAAGCTTACAACGTCCTGCCAGTTTATTGCCAAGCCCTGTGTTATAGGCCGCCTTTCGGTCTGTCCCCCGCGGAGTGCTTGAATACAATTAAGCACCTTACAAAAAAGCGGCACTCAATAGTGCTATCCTCAAGGTCTCGTTTGCACCTTTCCCCACTATGAGCGTCTGCTCACCACCAGCAAATCAAACCACCACCGAAAGAAGGCAATTAGTCAAAAGAACTTTGTCCAAACGCCAGCTCCATTGTCCCACGAAACCTGCTGCGAATGAATTAATAAACTTGCGATTTGTCACGAAGGTTAGCGTTGTCTCCCGAGGCGGCTGCGGTTGCTCACACCCACGAATTTAAAAACCCGTAAACCTGTGTCAATGAAACCAAAAAAGTAAACAGTTTGTCCAACCAGCGAGACAAGTCAAACCAGCCGTAAAAGTCTGGCGGGTAAAGTCAAAGTGGAACTTACAAAACCTGTCGAGCGGCGGAAAAGATGGAGTAAACTATCCCACAATTTCTTTCCCGGAAGCGAGCCAAAATTAAAGTGAACCGCTCTGCATAATTTCTCCCACCAGCGAGCCAAAAGTATAGTGAACCGCTTGGCAAAATCTTTCCCACGAAACCTGCCTAATAGTTGTAAACCGGCCAGCGCATTGGTTTTCAAAGGTGGCCTATAACGATTGAGTATTGCTGCAGGTGGGGAAATTGAAAAACGTCCGCCTGCAACTGAAGCCCAAAAGTGCTTTAGAAGTTGAAGATAAAAACAAAAAGCCAAATTTATAAAGTCAAGCCGAAACTGATGCTGATAACGATTTGCAGCCCATTGCTCCAACGTCCCGCCCCAATTGTAGCAATACTTTTGTTGGCTGCAGACAAATCTATTATTCTAAGTCCCGAATATTAATAATTTGTAAGCAAAGCCAGTCTCCTTTAATCACTAAATTTCTGTTTGAACTATTTCTAAATGCTGTTATTGATTTGACTATATCTTCACGCAGAATTTTACTTTTTTCGAGTTCTGTCTCAATTTTAATACTATACCCTTCCCGAAAATTCATATTTAGGTTCGCCAAATGGGTAGAAGTGCCGCTTGAAGTTTGTGATATCACACCAGATAAAAATGGTGGAAAAGAGAACCATAATTTAGAGTATTCGTCCTGATTAGAGTTTGTAATAAACTTTCGTGAAGGGTCTAAATAGATACCTATATTGCAATCCGAATTGCTGTTACTAACAATTTTATCATAACTAATATTTGTTATTCTTTTGCCACAGCTTGAGTCTGATTTTGATAATTGAAAAGCACTTGCTAGGTCATATTTTAAATGATAATAACCTGGATTTCTAAGTAATGTATAATACAATTCAGATATAGCCATTTTTTGGTCGATATTTGGAAGCGAGCTAAAGTCTATTTTAATACAGCCATCGCATAGCTGTGAAGGGTCACAAGTTAAGGTGGGTATATCTGTATTTAAAGGAGAAACAAATTTACAAATTTCATCATCATCAAAGCAAGCCTCATTAAGTCTATATCTAATTTCCCTGTAATCTCCATCAACAAGGTCATAAGAACAGCCAAGAATAGCAGAAGCGTTATTAGCTCCAACTCTTCTGATAGATGTATATGTTGAGGGGTCGCATTGATTCCAGTTCGATTCCCCATCATAATATTCTTTAATAAAGGTCGCTGTGACATATTTTGTTGGATTTCTATTGAAAACTATAAGTCTTTTATGAGGTAACCCTGTTGCGTCAGTATTGCAAACGAAGTTTTCTAGCTTTATTTCTAAGCAATTCCTAGGACTTGCACAAGGTGGGGGACCAGTAAGAATTCCCCCTCCGGTTGATGAACAACCTGTATTTAGACATAATGTCAAGGCAATTAAAACGACAATCGATAAGCTCCTGTATTGTGAAAACATAATCATAAAATTGTACTTTTAGTTTAATGACGAATATTCGGTTTTGCGTTTTGTTTGCAGCCAACGACCTGGCTTGGCGATGAACTGGTATTTGAAATTCTTCTGCCGAAACCGCTGCCCAATGTAGAATAAAAAGTTTAATGAATGAAAAACCCAGCGATTCAGGAAGTAAATTCCTTTGTAGGATTTTATGAGCGATTAAAGTTTGAGACAAAGCTTCGCCCATAAGGCGCAGTGGTTAACTGTCCTTTCTCCTTCTCTCCGTAATGTTTAGTTTATTTCAACATGGTTTAGAACGTTCTTAAATTCCTGTGTTGTAAGGTGCAGGATTATCGCCCGAAGCATTGGCTTCTTTTTTTTGCTTACCCGTAAGACAATCTTATCTGGTGCTTTTTGCCGTCAATGAGTGCCAGGGTGTCTGTGCAGAGTACCAGGCATTTCATAGTGGCAAGGAACTGCTGCCACAGATATTTCATAGTTAGTTTTTTAAAGCGTTTCAACAGATCCTGTATAGGGCAGCTTTGCTCCACCAGCTGGTTAAGAAGATGAGCTATGAGCATGGACTGGTAATAGTTTTGCAGGGCATTGAAAGAATTTCTGCTGTATAAGTGCTCCATGGCGTAGCCATTGTTTTTCTCCTCATTGAACCCTTCATTTTCTATCTTCCATCTAAGTCTTCCTGCCTTACTAAGTTTTTTTACTGTTGATCTGCTTACAGGCAGATTGGTAATACGAACGAAATTTTGGGTTGTTGTTTTACCTGTGTTTTGATTGCTGATGGTTTCTTTGCATCGCAGGTAATGGAGGGTATGTTTCTTGTGCAGCAGGTCTTGAACCCAATAAAATTCCTGTGTAATGGTGGTGTTTTTTACAGTGCAGGTTGGATGATGAACAAAACTATTGTGAGATGTTGCCGGATCGTCCAGAAGGCAATCCTGCAGGGCAGGCAGGCTTCCATCCTGCAGGGTAATGATATAATCCCATTCATTCTTTTCACAGATGCTCATTACAGGGTCAGTAGCGTAGAGGGCATCAGCGAGGATACATATTGGCAGGCGGGGAAAATCTTTTTTTAGTTTTTCGGCCAGGCGTTTAAAGGCTTTCTGCTCACAATCCTGTTTATCATAAGGCTTGTTGTTGTCATTGATTATCCATTCGGTTGCCAGCGAAACGCAAAGCCCGTTTTCTGTTACCAGCTTTGCTTCCAGCACAGGATAGAGGTATGTTACGTTCCCGTTTTTACTTTCTTTTCTCAGTCCGCATCCAAACCTGTCCTCATCGCAGCTTATCATTCCGGTAGCATCTACGGCAACCAGATAACGCTCAAACATTTTATACCTGTAAAAAACCTTGTTCTTTACCAGGCGGCTTATCAAATCTACTTTTAGCTTTTCCAGTTCCGAGGGTGGCAGTACCTCAAAGAAATCCTGCACGGCATCCATGTGAGGCAAGGCGGCATTGAACAGTTTTTGGAAGTTGGCCGCAAACTGACCGCTGTGCCTTCGGTCGTTATTGATTGCATTGCGGCTCTCTGCTTTAAAAATAAACATGCCCAGAGATGCCGAAAGAAGTTCGTCTGTACGATAGTCTTTTCGCTTTCGACGGTCAGCTACACCAGCCAGCATTTTTTTAAAGTCCGGAAAATAACTGCGGAGGATTTTGCGAAGTTCGTAAGCTATCACCGAGCCGTCAATGGCTTGGTTTTCAGTCCCGGAATTGTTGTGTTTTTTAGAGAAAATGTGCTTGTTACCCAATATAAAAAGGCTAACTTCACGGCAACAAAAAAGCCCGCATGACAACCAAAACAGCGGGCTTAAAAATTCAAAAATATGGGTAACAAATATACTTGAAAAAGTATCACAGCCCGAAAGGGCTTTTTATCCCCACTACCCGCTAGCAGACCAAATTAGCCCGAAAAATATTTTTACAACACTAGCTAAAACCCTTACCAGATAAGAGTTTTATTTACTCCCGGAATCACTGAAAGTTAGTGTCCAGATAGCCCTCATCTCTGAACCGGAGGATAAATCCGCTAAAAACTGTCTCATCTAAATCCTCTTGTATTAACGCTGTTAGCCCTACACCTTCTGGCTTTACAGATGAACGAATAAAAAGGACATCTCC
>JBBQVY010000348.1:0-4031 GCA_038211085.1 Chitinophagales bacterium
TTCGGCGAAGTAATACGTGGCTTCGTTAATGTTGTTGTATACCTGCACGGGTACACCCAGTTCTTTACAATAATGTAGCGTAAGCTCATGGTGATGTGGTATGCGGCTGGGACCTGCATTAAAATACATCCCTTCATCAAAAGCGGCTGTTTGCAGGGGCAACGCAGTTTCCTTTGAAACCGTTCCCCTTCTTACGCTCCAGCATCGGCCACCTGCCCTGTTTCTTGCTTCCAAAATAGTGCATTTGTAACCCAGCTTTGTCAACTCGTATGCCGATGCCATGCCTGCAAGTCCTGCCCCTAAAATGATGATGTGTTTGCCGTTGCCATTACACTCAAGCTTAAAAGCATGCGCAGGCGAACTCTTTAACATGCCGAGGGCTAGCATGGCCGGGTAACCCGCAGCGGCTTTTGATAAGTTGGTTAAAAAGTGTCTGCGGGTTAAGGGCATAAGAGTTAGGTTGATTACAATTTAAGACCAAAACATTAATGAATAAAATTCTTATTAGCCTATCATATATTGAGTAACTGTACTTGTTGAATCAAATTTTACTAAATTCGTTGGCAATCAATCAAAATACGGTGAGTTATACTTCAATAGAAATATGTGCAGGTGCAGGGGGACAGGCTATAGGATTAGAAAAAGCTGGTTTTAGGCACCTTGCTCTAGTTGAGATTGAGCCTTTAGCCTGTAACACATTATCATTGAACAGACCTAAATGGAGTGTATTTAATAAAGACGTTAAAGATTTTTCAGCCAAAGAATATAGTCAGGTTGACTTGTTAGCTGGTGGAGTGCCATGCCCTCCATTTTCAGTAGCAGGAAAGCAACTTGGGCAGCTTGATGAACGGGATTTATTTCCAGAAGCACTTCGACTTGTTAAAGAATGTAGTCCAAAAGCGGTAATGCTAGAAAATGTTCGTGGAATTCTTGAAATAAAATTCAAGGAATATAGAAGACACTTATTGAATGAACTATATAAAATGGGTTACCAATGTGATTGGCGTCTTGTCAATTCTTCTGATTATGGAGTTTCGCAACTACGACCCAGGGCCATTCTAGTAGGATTAAAAAAGCAATACTTTGATTATTTTCAATGGCCTGTAAAAAATGAAGTGCCTCCTTTAACTGTTGGTGAACTCTTATACGACGAGATGAGTTCTCTTGGATGGGAAAATGCAGGCAAGTGGAAACTTGAAGCTAATAATATTGCACCAACACTTGTTGGAGGTTCAAAAAAACACGGGGGTGCTGACCTAGGCCCTACAAGAGCAAAACAATCCTGGGCGCTACTTGGAGTTGATGGTAAAGGTCTTGCAGATGTTCCGCCAATCAATGGCTCAAAGGCAATGCCCCGGCTAACTTTAAAAATGGCCGCTCTAATTCAGGGCTTTCCTAAAGACTGGCAGTTTGTCGGAAAAAAAACACCTGCATATCGACAAGTTGGAAATGCATTTCCTCCACCTGTTGCAGAAGCAATTGGACTTTCTATTAAAAAAGCATTAGATCAATATGAGCAAAAAGGCTTCAAAAGGAAAAGGCTCCAGAGCCAAATTGCGTGAATTCTTTCTTGAAAACGTTGGGAAAATTTTAAACTCAGATATTTTACGGGAAATTGCTGGCACCAGTGAATGGGGGCGGCGTGTAAGAGAATTGAGAAATGAAGAGGGAATGAATATAGTAACTCACAATGATAGAAGTGAGTTAAAGCCCGGCGAGTATCTTTTGATTAATCTTAAACCCTTACCTGCCTTTGAAAGAGGTATTTCCAAAGAAGTAAGGGCTTTCGTTCTTGACAGAAATGGTTTTACTTGTCAAATGTGTGGTGCTGCAGCGGGGGAACCTCATCCTTATGATACGGAAAGAAAAACAAGGTTGCACATTGGCCATATCATTGACAAAACAATGGGAGGAAATGACGAATCTGGCAACCTAAAAGCAATTTGTTCGGTTTGTAATGAAGGAGCATCAAATCTCACTTTGAATAGGCCACAAGCAATAAAACTTCTTGCACAAATAAGACGAGCACCAACATTGGACCAGTTAGAGGTGTTGAAATGGATAGTTGAAAAGTTCCCAAAACAGACTAAAGAATTGATAGAAAAATTTAAAAAATAATCTATTTATATACTAATCCATTAACCTGATTAGCATTTATAAAAAACAGGCTGCCTTTTTTGATAGCCTGTTTTAAGATTGACTAATATTACCCTTCTTAAAAAACCAACCTAACACCCATTTGCATTTGCCAACGCGATGGTAAATCGGGGCTGGTAACAAAGGTTGATGTGGTGGATGGATCGAACTGGTAAGTAGGTGCATTGTTGTTATAGTTAACCGAAATAGGTTGATAGTATCCTGAAGTGGTTGAATATTTACGTACCCCCCATTTACTGTTGAACAGGTTACCGAGGTTTACAAAATCAAAACTCAACTGTATCATTCTTCCTTCCTTACCTACTTTAAAATCCTGTAGAATTCTAAGGTCAAGCTGGCTGGTCCATGGGTTTTCTCCTGCATATTTTTCGGTATACTGGCCACGCCTTCCGCTTAAGTATTCATCCTGCAAAATGAAATTTTTGTAAGCCGCCTTTTGCTCTGCTGCATTTTTTACCGAACCAAAAACATCGGTCAGCGGAGTAAAGGTCATGGCTTCAATTTCCACATCGTTTGGTACATACAACAGGTCGTTGGTACCGGTACCATCATTGTTAATATCACCGCCATATACATAGGCAAACCTGTTGCCCGAAGTCCAGGTGCTAAACAACGAAACAGTAGTGGCTGCATTGCCGCCACTGTAAGAAAACTTTTTATAACCGGCTATAAAAAAGCGGTGCGTATTGCCATACAACGACCGCGAAAGGTTGGCTGCATTGGCATTGTTTAAAATCGGGTTGCGATCAAAAGCATCGCTGGAAATTTCGGCCGAAATAGAGCTGGCATCTTTTGATATTAAATAATTATAGGCAGCCATCACAAACAAACCTTTCCTCAGGTTTTGCTGTGCCTGTACACTCCAGTTAAACTGGTAACCTACATTGGTATTGGTAAAAACATAAGCATTGGCTGCTCCCTGGTCTGTGGGCAGGTAAACCTTTCGTTTATCGTTTATTGGGCTGTTCAATGTGCCGGTTGGTATGCCGAGTTTATAGTTTCTTACCATCATAGCATTTACATCTTTGGTATACGATAGATCGGTGGTAAGCACCGTACCAGAAGGCAGCTTAACATCTAAACCAAGATTGCTACGCCATACCTGTGGCCATTGAAAGTTTTTATCTGTTGCATTATAAAAGAAGCTGAATGGATTGCCTATATGGTTGCCCAGCCAAACAAAAGGAAAACGACCGGTAAACAATCCTGTACCTCCGCGAACCTGTAGCGTTTTGTCGCCTTTTACATCATAGTTAAACCCAACCCTCGGACTAAACAGAATTTTTTTAGTGGGGAGGCGTGTGTTGTCTAAATCTTTGCCCTGTCCGTTAGATTGTCTTACCCCATCAGCGTTGTACAACACCAGGGGATCGTTATTGGGTACAGTAGGCGAACCGGTTGTAAATGAGCCGGCAAAACTTCCATCGCCTGCTATATTTGGACTTCTAAAACTTGCATTGGAGTAATTGGGTTTATCCAGGCGCAATCCATAGGTAAGCCTGAATTTGGTACCAATCGCAAACTCATCCTGCACGTATAACGACATTTGAGCAACGGTTAAATAGTACCACGTCCAGTCGTTGACGGTGGCTCGTTTACGGGCATAGTTTACATCAACATCCAACGGGTAAGCGCCAAAAACTACATTACCGCCGGTGGGTACTTTGGTAACAAAATCATTAATGTCTATGTCGCTGAACTGGGTAGGGCCATAGCCTGTAAGATTAAATGAGTTGCCAAATTTAAACGACTCATAACTGGCGCCGGCGGTAATAGTATGGTTCTTAAAGTAGGCATTAAAATTATTGGTTATCTGGAAGGCGTCCTGGTTTAAACGATTGTTTATTGAGAAAGGCTCATGCCCGGCAATTATA
>JBBQVY010000349.1:0-4014 GCA_038211085.1 Chitinophagales bacterium
CGAACAACGACCAACCAACATGACCAACCGCCAACTTTTTTTAAGCCACGTAGCACAAACATCACCAGAACCTATCGGGCTCGAAATAGTAAAGGCAAAGGGGATAAAAATGTGGGATGTAAATGGTAAGGAATACATTGACTTGATTGCCGGCTTTAGTGTTGCTAACATAGGTCATGGAAACGAGGCAGTTATTAAAGCAGTTCAACAGCAGGCAGAACAATACATGCACCTGATAGTGTATGGAGAGTTTATTGAAACACCGCAGGTGGCTTATGCGCAAATGCTTACGCATCATTTGCCATCAACATTAAATACGGTCTACTTTACCAACAGTGGGGCAGAGGCTACTGAAGGAGCAATGAAACTTGCCAAACGGGTTACTGGTCGTTCAAAAATAATTGCCTGTAACAACGCCTACCATGGCAGCACACAAGGGGCTTTGAGTGTTATGGGCGATGAATACTGGCGCAACGCATTCAGGCCATTGCTTCCTGATATTTACCATGCAGACTTTGGCTCGCAGGATTTGATCAGCCTTATTGATGGCGATACGGCTTGCGTAATTGTTGAAACAGTTCAGGCGGAAAGTGGCGTAAACAAACCTTCCATAGCGTGGTTGCAAGCAATAAGAGAGGCATGCGATCAACATTGTACCGTATTAATTTTTGATGAGATACAAGCCGGCTTTGGCCGAACGGGTAGCCTATGGGCATTTGAAAAATATGGAGTAGTTCCTGATATTTTATTATTGGGTAAAGCCTTGGGAGGAGGTATGCCTTTGGGAGCTTTTGTAGCCAGCAACGGTTTAATGTCTACGCTTACCAACAACCCGGTGTTGGGCCACATCACCACCTTTGGGGGACACCCCGTAAGTTGTGCTGCAGGCATTGCGGCTATGAAATATTTATTGGAGGGCACGCTCATTAAAGATGTTCAGCAAAAGGAAGCCTTATTTGTTTCCCTGCTTACACATCCATTAATCAGGTCAGTAAATAGTGCCGGTCTTTGGCTGGCAGTACAATTTGATAGTTTCGAAACCTGTAAAAAAGTAATAGACAGGTGTATAAAAAAAGGAGTGGTAACTGACTGGTTTTTGTTTGCCCCCAACTGTCTGCGCATAGCTCCACCTTTAATTATTACAGAAGAAGAAATCAGGCATTGCTGCCAGGTGATATTGGAAAGCTGCTTTGAAGTAGACAATAGTCATTAGCCGATAGCCGTTAGTCAATGGGTCATTGGTCAGTGGTCATTGGGGCAATAGGGCATTGGGTCATTAGGTCATTGGGTCATTGGTGATTGGGTCATTTGGCCAATAGGTCATTAGGTCATGGGTCATTGGTCAATTGGCAAGTATCAAGTTTGCTTAATGATATCGTAATGGTAAAGGTTGTTACAAAAAATAATTCGTGCATTCGTGGCATTTTTCATTGAACCTTATTCTTCATTCTTCACTATTCATTCTTCCTTTTTCATTCTTTTCCTCCACCCTCAACCCTCCACCCTCCACCCTCAACCCTCAACCCTCAACCCTCAACCCCCAACCCTCCACCCTCCACCCTCCACCCTCAACCCTTAACCCCCAACCCTCAACCCCCAACCCTCAACCCTTCTCTAAAAGCTCAACTTAAAACTTCCAAAAACACCAAACCTTTTTACTGTTTCATCTACGGCAGGAGCAGGCAACACCCTCCATACCAAATCAATCCTTAGAAACTTAAAAATATTATCTACACCTGTACCCAGCTCCAGGTACATTTTTTTGTTCAGGCTTTTAAACGACTGTACTCCAACAAAATTGAGTGCATGGTTGGCATCGCTCAAACTACCCATAACTCCCTTTGCCGCATAAAACTGGCGGAACTTTAGTTTACGTGTTAGCGGTATAAATTTAAAGAGACCATTACCCACATTATGCTCCAGGTTAAACCCTGCATACTGATCGCTTATGTACTCAAAACGGTTCATCATGTTAAAAGCATACTTGTTGTAATAATAGATCTCGTTGCCGGGATGGATTTCCAACAAGGGGTAGGGAAGGGTACCAATAATTTTGCCTGCAAAAAGATTGTAATACACATACCCAACTGGCGGAGTATTTACATAATCACTAATGCCGGCGCTTAACTTATTATAATTGTAACTGCTTTTTAAAACGCCGGCCCAGCCCTTAGTGTACCTCAATTCTACAATGGGTCGTTCGCTGCCAAGGCTTGTTCTAAAAAAATTATTCTCTAAAAATTTTTCGAGGTACGCATAGCGAATGCGAAAAGATGTTTCAAAACTATTTAGTGCTTCGCCATTAATATTGCCCTTAAACAAAGCCTTTTCAGGAAGGTTTAGCAAAGGCAGGTACTGCTTGCTGGTTACTTCAAGCAAAAAGGAAATAGCCTTATTCGTCTCCTGGTATATTTCAAATTTCTTTTCAATTAAACGCTGAAACTTGCGTGGTACACCTTGTTTGCGAATGGCAAAAGTTAGTATGTTATCTGTTGAAGTTTGGTCGTAGTAGTGCTGGCCACGGTCCAGGTCATCACTATACGAACCGTACAAATAAAAACGTGGATTTTTCTTAGGCAGGTAAAATACCTCTCCAAAACCTTTCATTTTTTTATCAAGAAAACCATACGCCAGGTACGAATGCAGGTATAATTTCTTGCTGAATTTTCCATTGGTACCCAAATCAAAGCGCACCCGTGTACCTTCCCATGCATTGGCACTAACCCAGCTAAACCACGGCCCAATCTGGTATTTGCCAATGTTGTAATAACCCGTCCCTAAAAAATTTGCTGTATTCAGGTATTTCTTATAGTTGGGCAGCGATTGAATGGTGTCGATCATTTTGTATATCGCCTTTTCGTTTTTACTCAACTGATCGTGCCGGCTCGTATCCCAATACGTTTTTGATTTTTCTTCTGCAGCCGGTAACACCACTACCTCTTCGGGCTTTTTGTTAGCAGATAAAACATCCACTGTTGCCTGGTTATTTAAAACAACATCGCGGTAGGTACTGGTCTTTCTTCCCTTAAAACCCGTTCTCGATTTTCCCAAAGGACTTATATCTGCCACAAATTTGTCTTTGCTTAAAAACCAGGTGTTATCATCAATTAACCGGTACTCCTGTATAAGCGTAAGGTTTTGTACAAAGTTTATATTGGCATTGCCCGATGGGCGAAGTGTTATTTTTTGAATGGCATATACACTGTCAACAATCCAGCAATCACCATCAAATGTGTTTTCGCCTTTACGTTTAGGTGTAAAACCCATATGCACCAGCCGCTTGTTACCCAGGTATTGTGTGTCCAGTAATTTAAAGCGGTAGTAATTGTCGCCGTTATCGTTAAAAGGGCTGGTAAACTGCAGGTCGAACACAGGCACCTGGTTACGGTACACATTTACGTTTTGATAAGTGGCACCCAGTAATTTGGTTACACTTTCGTTTTTAATACCACTTGTGTTACTTGCTTTTATAATCTCCCGGGTTTTGCGTGGACTTTTTTGGTAAAAGAAATCAGATAATGTTTCGGTAAGAAAGATGGGAAGAAAAGGTTTTGTTTCCGAGGTATCAATGTTGTCAAACACAAAATTGAACGACTTAAATAATTTCTTCTCAGCCAGTTTTTGCCGGTCCATATTGTTGATGTCCAGTTCAAGTTTATTATACACTTCGTAGCTGTAATTATCAAAGTTTCCCAGGTCATGCTGCTTTTTATGAGCCTGTACCCGTTTCCATAACCATAGTGCCCGGTCGTATTTTACCTTCACCACTGCATCTTTTGAGGTTGGAGCAACGTCCATTTTAATATACAAAAAAAGTGAGTCTTTAATATCAGCTAGCGGCAGCAAAACAGGTGTATAACCAACGGAGGTTATGCGCAATGTATCGCGGAGACCTTTAGGATAAGTGAACGCAAACCTTCCGGCACTGTCGGTTAAAGTTCCCTTGTTTATTGAGAAGGAAATTGATGCAAATGGAATGGGTTCGTCGGATTGACGGTCGGTTATAGTGCCCGA
>JBBQVY010000350.1:0-4003 GCA_038211085.1 Chitinophagales bacterium
TCCCCCAACAACAGGCATTTACTACTTTGGCTTTCATGCTTACGGTTACATTTTTGCATACAGTCCTTATTACCTTTATCTTGATAGCATTGTACTTAAGCCAACTGGTTCAGTACTGCCACTTACCCTTGGTTACTTTAATGCCAAACGTAATGGTGCAGTTAACGAGCTAAGCTGGTCTACCCGGCAGGAAGCAAACACGCAGCAATTTGTTATAGAACGCAGTACCGATGGGCGAAAATTTGTTACCATTGGCCAGGTTGCAGCAGCAGGTAACAGCACCATGCTACAAGCATATCGCTTTGTTGACAAGGCACCTGCAAGTGGCATAAATTATTACAGGTTGAAGATGATGGATAAAGATGCCACCGCCCGTTTAAGCGATGTAAGAACCCTGAAATTTAGTACAGGCTTACAACTGGCTGTTTATCCAAACCCGGTTAAGCATGTTTTGTTAGCCCAGGTAAACGCCTTAAAAGCAGACAATGGATTTGTAACCATTTCGGAGATAAACGGGCATGAGGTTTATAAAAATCAATTACAGGTTTTGCCAGGGCAAACACAATTAAACATTGCAGTTTCTCATTTACCGGCAGGCACCTATATCATAAAACTTCAGTTGAAGGATGAGACGTTGGTAACAAAGTTTTTAAAGCAATAGATACTTTTAATTTTTAAGAAGCAGGTGAATAACTGATAGCTATCGATAAGAGGCTACAGTTTAATTCACCTGCTTTTTTTTTTATTTATTCACGTATCCTTCCTGTCAACTGTCAACATCGTTTGAACCACAGAGGCACGGCGGAACAGAGGGGCACTGAGGTTTTTCTGTCAACCATCATCTGTCATCCATCAACTTATTCATACAACCACCAACGACCAACGTTCTTAGGCCGCTATGTCGAAAAGGCACCAACGGGCACAAAGGATTATGCAAGATCATTTCTTATTTAATATCCTCTGACGTGTAATAGAAGTAAGATTTTAGGAGAACCATTTTGCTAATAAACCTTTGTTTTTGTGGCAATAAAAAACGGCTAAGACAAATTTTGCATAAACAAAATTATCATATAGCTTTAGCCTTTCCCCAAGTAAAAAGTGTAAATAAAAAAAGCCCCACGGGGTACGCAGGGCTTAAGAAACTCTTCGGCTTATAGCCTTATTGTGATAAGCTTTCAAGTGTGAAAATAGGAACAATGTTTTAAACATAAAAATAAGCTTTATGAAAATTGTAGGACTGGACTTAGGAACTAATTCAATCGGTTGGGCAATTCGTGACAACTCAGAACAGGAAAACCAGATAATAGATAAAGGAGTATTGACTTTTGAAAAGGGAGTTGGTGAAGGGAAATCAGGTGAGTTTCCCATGGTACAAAAAAGAACGGAGAGCCGTGGGAAACGCCGAAATTACCAGGCAGAAAAATACAGAAAGTGGGAACTATTACAAGCATTGATTCAAGCGAAAATGTGCCCCCTAACTATAGATGAATTGAATGAATGGCGACATTATAAAAAAGGAATTGGAAGAAGATATCCCCAATCAAAAAAATTCATAGAATGGTTGCGTTTTGATTTTGATGGTGATGAAAAACCTGATTTTGAAAGATTTGGGCTGTCAAAACACGAGAGTTTATATGTGTTTCGAATGTTGGCAACAAACGACGAAGCAAAGACAAGAAAAATATTTGAAAACGAACCACAGATTTTAGGAAGGGTATTGTATCAATTGGTGCAACGTCGTGGGTTTAGAGGAAGAGACGAAGAAGAATCAAAAACAATTATGAAAGGTGGTGGGGACAGCGGTGCGAAAGGAGTACAGGAAGTAGAACCATACATAGAACAATATGGAACGCTAGGTGCAGCATTGTATCACTTGCAAAAAGAAAAAGGCGAACGTATACGAAAACGCTACAACTTGCGAAGCCATTATGAGCAGGAGTTGCAGCGTATTTCTCAGGTACACGGAATTGCCGGAGATTTGTACAAGCATTTTTGGAAAGCGATCATTTGGCAACGACCGCTTCGCAGTCAAAAAGGATTGGTAGGGATTTGTACATTTGAAAAAAACAAAACACGTGCACCCATTAGTCATCCTTTATACGAAGAATACCGCACCTGGGTCTTTATAAATAATATAAAAATTGTTTTGCCTGCTTCCTTCAATCGCGTAGAATATTTGGAAGAAAAAATATATCCGCTTTTTTATAATGCTTCCCGTGATTTTAAAATTAAGAAAATTCTTGATCGTTTAAAAAAGGATGGCGGACACATAGAAGCTAAATTCAAAGAGGACACAAAAGTGATCTCCTGTACGCTGCTGTATGAATTTCAAAAATTACTGGGCAACGATTGGAAGAAGCAATATGGTTGGTACGAAGCACTGAGCAATCAAACTAAAACTGCAGCCTACTCTTTTGAAGATATATGGCATGTACTGGCAACCTTTGACAGCCGAGAAAAACTGAAAGCTTTTGCCTTGGACAAATTAATGTTAGAAGAGGAAGATGCAGAGCATTTTTCCAAACTAAAATTGCAACAGGGTTATGCAACACTCAGTCTTTCAGCCATCAAAAAATTAATACCCTATCTAAAAAAAGGATTTAAGTACAGCCATTCAGTTTACCTGGCTAATATGCATAAAGTAATTGGTTCAAAGAACATTGATAATGAAATAGCCAATCACCTGGCGGAAACCTTTGATAACATTGAAGGAGAGCTAAAAAAAAGACGAACTATAGACGAAATAGTTAACAGCTTGATTGCAGATCACCAAAATGCAGCCCAACGCTGGGGAATGAATCCGGATTATAAATTAGATGAAGACGATAAAAAGGACATAGATCAAAAAATCATCGCGATTGTTGGCGACAAAACATGGGCAGAGAAAAAATCGGATGAAGAAAAATTGAGTATACTAACCCATGTAACAACCGCATACCAAAAGTATCTTCAGCAACGTATTAATACACCGCTCAATAAAGTCTTTCCAAAAAAAGAAAGACTGCACGATAATATTTTCAATCATCTACAAGAAACATACGGCCTGCCAGATGATGCAATAAAACATCTTTGGCATCCATCGGAACAGGAAGGTTATGCAGCAGCCCCTGAAAAAAATGGAATAAAAGTGTTAGGCGATCCACAACCCATAAGCCGTGGATTTAAAAATCCAATGGCGTTAAAAACATTGCACAAGCTAAAACACCTGATGAATTATTTACTTATTGAAGGTAAAATTGATGAGGACACACGAATAGTTGTTGAGATAGCAAGAGAACTGAATGATGCCAACAAACGCAAAGCCATTGAGAGATGGCAAAACGCCAGGGAAAAAGAAAATGTTGAATTTTCAAAACGAATTGAAGAGATAGTTCAGCAATGCAATCTTAGCATTGATCCTACAGATAAAGAAATGATAGATAAATACAGGTTGTGGATTGAGCAAAACGAAAGATGTTTATATACTGGAAAAACAATTAACGTTTGCGATCTTTTCAATGGCTCACTATATGATTTCGAGCATACCGTACCGGCCAGTATGAGTTTTGATAATGAATTAAAAAACCTTTCATTAGCAAATGGAATATATAATAAACAGATAAAAGGAAAACAGCTTCCTACAGAACTTCCCAATTACTACGAAGATGCGGGAGGTTATTCTGCTATACAGCCTAGAATTGAATTTATGCACGAAAACGTTGAACATTATAAAGATCAAGTGGAATTCTGGTCAAAGCAAACAAAGTTTGCACCTACAAAAGACCGTAAAGACTACTGCATTCAACAACGGCACCTAAATAGTTTTGACTTAGATTATTGGAAAAAAAAACTTGACACATTTACTTATACAGAATACAAAGCTGGCTGGCGTAACAGCCAACTGCGGGATACACAAGTAATTACTAAATATGCCTTGCCGTATTTGAAAACTGTTTTTAATAAAGTGGATGTTCAAAAAGGATCGGTCACTTCTGCTTTCCGGGAAATTTATAAGATACAACCA
>JBBQVY010000351.1:0-3996 GCA_038211085.1 Chitinophagales bacterium
AATGTTCCATTAATGGACCCGCTTGCAGGGCAGGAAAAATTTTTTAAAAGGCAAATATAATGAACACAATTATTGATATTTAAATTTATTGACGCAAAGAGGGCGCTCTAATTTTAAAAATGTTTAATACTATTTCTTTATGGCCTAATGCTTGTTCAGCACTTTCAAACCCCGTCATAAAGCACCATACTGAATAGTTGTTGTTGGTAATGTAGGCACAATAGGCCGATGATGACGGCTAATAAGAGTGACTTAAAACTTTTTTCCTTTGGTTAGAAGTTAACTTAAAATGATTTATGACTTTAGATATTTTGCAGAACAATAAGGTAATATTGGATAGTAAAATATCTTACTACCTTTTCTGTACCAATAGATAACTAATGAAAAACTTACTCCGCGTATTTGCAACTCAACTTTCTCTTTCTTATTACAGTCACCCTACATTAAACGATTGCCATGAAAAATAATACCCGTTCATTTTTAATTACTCTTTCATTTATTGTCATTGTTTTAAGCAGCTCCACATGTAAAAAAAGTGTGGAAGAAATCTCCAAACTACCCGCAATAACACAGGAAGGAAAAAACACTTTTGGATGTTTAATTAATGGAAAAGCCTGGGTATCTCAAGGAAATGATAATCCTTATCCCAATCTAAGAGTGATCGTTGATCCAGCAGATAGCTTAATAGATATCAGAGCTTATTCCATACAAAATGCTGAAAAGTCAGAGTTGTTTTTTGGAAGTAACATAACTAAAGGTGTTGGGGTTTTTCAGTTCAAAATAAAAGGTAAAGTATCATTAGGAATATTTAGAATCAATGGATGCTATATAACTTCTTCTGATAGTATATATAGAAAAGGTGATTTGAAAATTACCAAGTACGATTTGCAAAATGGAATTTTATCTGGTGAATTCGATTGTATAATCTATGCACCAAGCTGTAATGATACAGTTAGAATTACCAATGGTCGGTTTGACAAAAAGTTATAAACTTAAAAAAATATATATGAAAAAAATTCTCTTTTCTACTATTATGATTTTCTTTTTCTTTGGTCAACTCTTTGCCCAAACTGATCCCTCAAGGGATGAACTTGCACTTATTTTTCAGTACATCGATAAAAGCCAGATACCTTCCGGCTACCTGGATGAGTATGGACCGCAGGTAGTAGATAAAAACTGGCTTAATGGGATACTCACGGATAGTAACAGAATTTATGATGTTAATTTATTCAGGTACTTATACAATGATATTGAAATGCCAGGCTTTATAGCAATGCCACAGCCATTACGCCACTAACAACTGTAAATTCAACTATCGCTCAATTAAATACTGTTTCATCAACACCCTTAATATTTTTAACGGGACAATACAGTATACTAAGGGAGGATGCTATTCAACAAAACTTATTTACTTATAGCAACAACCAGATATTTGACGTCTCGGGCCGCAGCCAAAGCCCTTATGTTTTGCAAAACGTTTTTGCGGCAAGCCCCGTTAAAGAAACTTCACCCCAAATTAATACGATCAATCTTACCTATACCACCGCCTTGAGCTATTCTAATTCAGGGACTACCATCAGCAGTGTATGGATTGACTTTTTGGACGGGCAGGGGTATAAAAGCTTAACAGCCAATGGCACCGTTAGTAAAACATATACTGACAGCAGTGGTTACAAGCGCTTTGCCATAAAAGTACAGTACTCAAACAGCACTTATAATTATTGCTACAGCGGCCAATTCGTTACCGTAAATAGCCTGGGCGCCAGGTATACACCTTTAACGCAGTTTGATATTGATAACCCCACCAAAATAATAGCTGCAGTAACCGGCCAGCACTATGCAGGTAAAGTTTATGTGCGCTACAGCACCAAAAGAAACGGAACCGCATTGCAGGGTAAAATGGTAAAACCTTTTATAATAGTTGAGGGCTATGACATACACGATATAGCGCCTAAGTTGCAGGAAACAAATTATGATGCAAATAAATTAATTGACGAATGGAATAAATTGCAGGGTTATGATTTCAATGCTCAATTAGACGAAACTGCGGGTTATGATTTGGTATTTGTTGACTATTATACCATGGATTATATACAAAACAATTCTAAAATGCTGCAAAAGGTAATTGAATGGGTAAACGGAGAAAAAGCCATTGCCGGCAGTATAGAGCAAAACGTGGTTATGGGTATAAGCTTAGGCGGCTTGCTGGCAAGGTACACTTTGGCAAAAATGACCAAAGACTTAGGAACCACGAGCACGCAAACCCGCCTTTTACTTACACACGATAGTCCGCACCAGGGCGGTAATGTACCTTTAGGCTTTCAACATTTTCTATATGATTTTGGTGAAGCAAAAATAGTGGTGCCGTTAAAAGATGTTTCAAACGAATTAAGTCAATTTTATGTTTTGAGTGATCAACCCGCTACGCAACAGTTACTTATTGCACGAGTTACCGATGCAAACGGCGGTGTGGAATACAATAGTTTTCTGTCTGGCTTATACCGCACCATGATAACATTTAATGCCTCTGACCCGCCGCCTTCTTATCAATTTAAAGCTACTGCCCAAGGTTCGCAATGCAGCAGGTATGTTATGCAACCGGGCACCTTACTATCGTATAAAGATGGTAACGTGGCTACGGCAAATTTTTATTGGTTTGCGTTTAGAAGTAAATATAAACTGACTGTGCAAATAAATGCTTTACCTGAACAGGGCACTTCTACACAAATCAGTTACGTAAAAATGCAGCGGAACATAAGACTTTTTTTTGGTGTAATAGGTACCGGCTGGAAGACTACTTATAAAAAAACCCGGTATTCTCCTTCTAACATTATACCCTGGGATGCGGTACCGGGTGGCACACAATCTGCTTCGGGCCGTTCGGGCGGATCTTTTTCAAACTTTTCTACTGTGCCTGACCCTACATTTAGTAAGCATAACACCTTCTTTGGAAATTTATGGAGATTTGCAGTATATCCCTGGTTCAATGTTAATAGCTACCTCGAAGTTCCATTTCAACAGGATGTATTTACCAACGTTCCTTTAAATAGCGCATTGGATATTCAAAATGCTACAATAGCTACATTTAACCAGTCTTACATTTTTCCTGTTAATGGACTATCTGGGTCAACTTCTGCCAAGTACATAGCTCAGGAAGAATTTGCAGGTACTGTAAATAATGTGTCGGCAACATTGTATAACTTAACACATACTGATTTTACTAAGCGTAATTCCCAGTGGATATTTAGTGAAATGGAAAATATAACATACAATGATTGTACAGCAGCCTGTAGTAATTTTTTAACCATTACCGGTACTGAACCGGTTTGTTCTACAGCAACATTTTCTGTTAGTCTTCCGCCAGGCGCAACTGTTATTTGGAGTATAGATCCACAAAGTGTTGCTACAGTAAATTCTTCAACCGGAATTGTTACAAAACAAGGAAATGGAACTGCAACCTTAACTGCAACTATTACAAGTTGTGGCATTGTCACTCCGGTTTCAAGAACTATTCGTGTGGGTGGGCCAGCGGTAAATATTGCCTATTCAAGAAGCGGTTCATGCAACGGCACATATCAAACCTGGTTTTTAAATGCAACTTCACCCGATGCTGTTACAAGCTGGTTATGGACCGTTGATAATCCATCTTCGGGTAGCTGGAACATCTACAGTCCAAACTCGTCAAATACTTATGTTGCTGTTTCAGGTGGTGGCGGTATTTCGCTAACAGCTACAAACGCATGCGGTAGTACAAGAAATGGCGTAACCATTTATAGCAATTGCAATTTTAGGGCAATAACTGCGACGCCTAACCCGGCTACGGACAATGTAAATGTTGCCTTAGTAACTGATAAAAAATCCCCTTCTAAAAAGACAGAAATGATTTACCAGATTAAAATCAGCGATCAAATTGGAAACGTAAAGAAAGAATACAAATATGTTTCAGGTATAAGCAATCCAGTTATAAGCTTAAGCGGTTTGATGAGTGGCATATAT
>JBBQVY010000352.1:0-3964 GCA_038211085.1 Chitinophagales bacterium
TAAATTGGAGAATTGGTAACCTGGGCAGGAAAATTAGTTCCATCCTTCTTCCGCAATTTAAATTCTCCCGACCATGTTTGCCCTTTTTTTAGCTCTTCCATTATCTGGATAGCTTGTTCGTAGGTGGCCTCAGAAGGTGTTAGATCAACTATAGATTGTCCTAAAGCTTCTTCTTTTGTCCACCCATAAATATCTTCTGCTGCCTGGTTCCAATAATTTATAATGCCATTTTTATCTGTTGCTATTGCCGCTTGCCCGATGGTGTTTAATAAACTAGCCTGAAATCTGCTTTCATTCTCAGCCTGTACCCGATCAGTAATATTTTGCGCGGTACCGAACAAACGAATGATCTTTCCATCATTGTCTTTTATGCCGTATCCATGTTCCTGAATAGTACGTGTTTTGCCTGTTGTTGTAATAATACGGTAAGTAATAGCAAAAGGCTCACCCGTTTGCTGGGTATGCCTGCTGGTTTGTAACGCAAGTTCCCTGTCATCTTCTACAATCATTTTAAGAAATTGAGTATGGGTTCCGTCGAATCTTTCCCGATCAGTGTCAAAAACTTTGTAGAGTTGATCAGACCAGGTAAGTTGGTTTGACAAAAAATCAAAATTCCAACTGCCCAAATCGGATAGCCGTTGGGCTTCTGCTAAAAGCGCTTCACTTTCCCTTAGTTTTTGCTCCCCAATTTTCTTTTCGGTAATGTTTCTTGAGAAACAGGCTACAGCAACTACTCTATCGTCTTTATAGATGGGATTAAAAATAATTTCAGACCACACATTCCTGTCATGCTGTGCAAGAGGACTTAAAATTTCCTCGGTAAATTTCTCACCTGATAAAGCTCTTTGGTAGAATCCTTTCCAAATATCAAGAAAGTCACCGGAAATAAATTGCTCTAACATCAGGTTGTCGGCTTCTTTAAGATTTAATTCAAACGATGTTGACAATTCGGTTAAAAACGCCTTATTCGCCGCAATCAGTTTAAAATCGTTGCTAACGCTCCAAATAAGATCGTCGGTATTATTGATAAGCGCTTCTTTGTTTCTTTTCTCAAATTCTTTTTCCTCCTCAGCTTTTTTTAAGTCGGTAATATCAGTTACCATGGCAAGGCTGCCAATAAAATTACCTGCATAGTCAAAAAATGGATTGGTTGAAATTTTAGTGTAAATCTCTTTCCGGCTTTTAGAATAAAAAACGGTTTGATGGGTTTCACTTATCCCCCGTTTTCGCATTTCAATCCGTTGAAAAAACGCTTCGGGGTTTTCATCTTTTCTAAAAGAGAGACTGGTTCTGCCTAAAATTTCCTCTGCCGTATATTCAAGCAGGTCGCACATTTTTTTGTTCGCAAAAGTGGTAATGCCATTTTCATCCATTATCCAAATACCCTCTTGTGCGGTTTCAACTATCTGGCGGTATTTTCTTTCGCTATCAATAACCTGCTGTTCTGTTTTTTTGCGTTCAGTAATATCCGATGAGATAGCAATAAATCCGGACAAGCGACCGTCAGAATCTAAAATGGGTGAGTTGCCAATGGATACGGGGAAAACAGAACCGTCTTTGCGATGCACCCAATATTCATTTTCCTGGGTGGGCATTTGCTTTAGTGACGTAATGGTATCTACAGCTTCTTCCTGGTTCTTATTTGAAAAAGTCAGGTTTTCAATTTTTTTTCCAACAGCGTCTTCAGTTTTCCATCCATACATATTTTCGGCAGCTTTATTCCAATAAGTTACTACCCCATTCTCATCAGTGGCAACCACAGATTGCTGAATGGTATTTAATAACTCCGCCTTAAATGTATTGTCAACTTCAGCCTGCTTTCTTTCTGTTATATCACGGATGATCATTGAAGTTCTCATTTCTCCCCTACCATGAGTGAAGACAGACGATGTAATTTCTGCCGGAAATTTGCTTCCGTCTTTTCTAAGTAAGGTTACCTCTGCTTTAATTTTGCCGGTAAGCTGTCTTTCTTTAATAGCTTTTAAAACACGTGTATCTTCAGGGTCCACAATTCCCATTCTCCCGGCTTTGCAGATTTCTTCTTCCGTCATTTTAAACATTTTGCAGGCGGCGGGGTTGGCTGCAATTATGGCTCCGTCAGTAATTGTAAGCAGTATACCGTCCATACTGTTCTCAAAAAAGGAGCGGTATTTTTGTTCGCTTTCAATTAATTCATTTTCTGCCTTTTTAATTTCAGTAATATCTCTTGATATTTTTGAAGACCCGACAACGTTTCCGTTTACATCTTTTATGGGCGAAATGGTAAGAGATACAAAAATAGTTTCACCAGATTTTTTTATTCTTTCCGTTTCATATTGATCTACTATTTCCCCGTTTTTAATCTTAGTCATTATTTGTTGCTCTTCGGCCAAAAGATGCGATGGAATAAGAATAGAAATAGGCTTACCAATAATTTCAGATGAGCTGTAGCCAAATTGTTTTTCAGCTCCTTTGTTCCAACTGGTTATGTTGCCATTGATGTCTTTGCTAAGTACAGCATCGTCGGTTGAGTTGACGATCAATGCACACAATGTGTGGCTTTCTTCCAGCTTTTTTCTTTCTGTTATATCGGAGCGGATAGTTTCATATTGGTACGGCTTGCCCTGCTCGTTCATAAAAGGAACAATGGTGGTATCCACCCAAAAAAAAGTTCCATCTTTTGCTTTATTTTTTATATCGCCTTTCCATATTTTTCCACTAGAAATGGTGGTCCAAAGGCTTTGCATAAATTCCTTAGAATGATACCCCGAATTGATGATACGGTGATCCTGGCCGATTAATTCTTCTCTGCTGTACTTAGAAATTTTACAAAAGTTATCGTTCACATGTTTAATAATACCGCCTGGGTCTGTTACAGCTACAATAGATGCTACATCAAGAGCATGTTTATAATCCGATATAGCCTTGTAAGCAATGGATAATTCATCAGCCTTTAATTTTTCATCAGGAGCATTCCGTACTGTCAATTCCTTACCTAATTCCGGTATTTGATTAGGAAACTCATTGTGCCCGTCTTTTAAATCAGTTGGCTCTTGCATACTTCAATTTTAATCTAACCTTAGGTGTTATACGCATTCTTTCAAATTAAGCGAACATCCTACTTCACCCTAAAAAGCGCAATGAAGAAAGACGTATACAAAGGTTAATATTCACCAGATACAAGGTAGCGATAATAGCGGAGGGCATCAGACAGTTGTACTGTTCTGTAATTGTTTGAAGGCTAAGAAAAGGAGCTATACAAATGGTGCATCGATCATTTGTTCGATAACACCAATGAGCTGTGGAAAATCCCTTGACTTGTCGAGGAAGCGGTCGGCCTTTAATTTATAGGCCATTTTTTCATGCAATTCATCACCCGAATTAGAAAAGATAACCACCTTTGTAGCAGGCTGCGTTGTTTTTAGGTAGGAAAGTACCTCAAAACCATTTCCGTCGGGCATAGACAAATCAAGTAATACAATATCGGGCTGATGTTTTTTGATCATTTCATAGCCATTTTTTATGGTAATGGCCTGGCCACTTATTTTCAAACGTGGTATATCATGTATTAAGTTAATTACCCGTTTGCCAAGCATGGTAGAGTCGTCAATAAGTAATAATGATTGTGTTGCCTTAGCCTGCTTCATAATTGTAAGTGAGGTTCGTATTCAAAACTATAGTTGCATATCCGCTGAGAAATTTGGAGCAACCACTAATTCTATAATGGTATTTCAGGATTGTTTTTGACCGGATTTTTAAATGTAATAGTGAAAGTCGTGCCTTTATCAACAGCGCTCTTCACCTCAATTTTGCCGCCCATTGCGGTTATATGCGATTTAGCTATAAACAATCCTAATCCCTCACCGCCCCTATTGGAATGAAATCGCTGGTAAAGGCCAAAAATTCTGTCGCCGGCCCTTTCCAAATCAATCCCTTGTCCATTATCTGCAAAGCTTAACTCTACTTCTCCGTAGGCATTTAAATA
>JBBQVY010000353.1:0-3897 GCA_038211085.1 Chitinophagales bacterium
TTATATTCTTCTATTTCAATCGATGTAACCTAAAATAATCCTTCAAATTTAAGAAGTATAAAATTTTATTCCCTTAACTTTTCCTTCACAAAAGAGCTTGACTAAGCCTTCATAGCCTATCAGCTTTTTTTAATTTTTAAACGATTTACTAAAACTTGCCAAATGAGACAAATGTTCTTTCGCTTGAGGCGTACAAAGTTTTCCTTTTGCTTAGGATTGCTTTTTCTGTGTACGTTCTTAATTTCACCCAACCTTTTTGCACAAAACAGCCGGACTATTAGTGGCGTGATAACAGATGCAAAAACAACACCATTACAAGGCGTAAGTGTGGTAATAAAAGGTTCTACCCGCGGGGCATCGACAGACCAAAACGGAAAATTTGTTTTAAACAATGTTCCAGCTAATGGGGTACTCGTTGTTAGTTATACGGGTATGAACTCCCAGGAAATATCTGTTGGCAACAAGTCTACCATTAACGTTAGCATGGCCGAAGCTGTAAACACCCTGAACGAAGTAGTGATGGTTGGTTATGGTACCCGGCAAAAAAGAGATGTTACCGGTGCTGTTGCGCAGGTTAAAGCCGAAAAACTGGAAACTGAAAATCCACAAAGTGTACAAGACCTGTTGCGTGGAAATATTCCGGGTTTAAATGTCACCTCCAATACATCTGCAAAAGGTGGTGGAAATTTACAAGTGAGAGGAAAATCTTCATTAAGTGCAGGTACTTCGCCCCTTATTGTGTTAGATGGGGTTATATACCAGGGCCAGTTAGCTGATATAAACCCTAATGATATTGCTACACTCGATGTTTTGAAAGATGCCAGTTCTGCAGCAGTTTTTGGAGCTAAGGCAGCAAGTGGCGTGGTGCTGATTACTACCAAAAAAGGCAGTGGTTCTAAACCCACGGTTACATTTAACAGCAATGTTGGTTTTGCTGAAATTGCCAAAGATGAACCATTGTATGATGGGGAAAATTTTTTAAAGTGGAGAACAGCCGTTTTCAAAAGCATCAACAACGGTGGCAAGCCTTATCAATTCGATGATCCAAGAACCCTGCCATCTACCGTTAGCATTGCCGATTGGAAGGCTTATGATGGACGAATGGGAGATACAATTACTACCTGGCTTACCCGCCTGGGTTTAAAGCCAAACGAACAGGAAAATTACCGTAATGGCAAAACTGTTGACTGGTACGATTTAATGTTCCACCGCGGCTTTCGCCAGGATCATACGGTAAGCATATCCAGCAGAAAAGAAGATGTTTCTTATTACATGTCTTTAAACTACACAAATAACGAAGGAATTATTGTTGATGATAAATTTTCAACCTTCAGAACCCGTATTAACCTGGAAGCAAAGGCTGCAAAATTTATGTCGGTTGGTATCAACATGCAGTTTGCAGATAGAGATGAAAGCCAGGTGCCGGTAAACTGGGGACAAATGGTAAATGCTTCTCCCTTTGGCGACATTTACAAAGCGGATGGAATTACTCTTAGAGACAGTCCTAACGACGATATTGGTAATACAACCAATCCTTTCCTGGATAATACCTATACCAAGCGGATACAAAAAGAAAATACATTATTCGGAACCATCTTTGCCAAAGGAAATCTTCCTTTTGGTTTTTCTTATCAAACCAATTTTACACCAAGTTTCCAGTTTTACAGATTTTTTAATGCACGTTCAGCAAAAGATTTCAGGGTTTCTGCCAGAAAGGGTGTTGCAACACGTACGGAACAGACCACTTACAACTGGCAAATGGACAATTTGTTGTTTTGGAACAAAACTTTTGGCGAACATGACCTAAATGCTACCTTTTTGGTGAATGCCGAAAAATTTCAGTCATGGCGTAACCAGATTGATAACGAAGGCTTCGATCCAAACGATAACTTAAGTTATCATAACATAGGTGCAGGTATAAAGCCGGTAGTATCCAGCGATGACCAGGTAAGTACTGGCGATGCATTAATGGCCAGGTTGAACTACTCATTCAAACAAAAATACCTGTTAACTACATCGATTCGCCGCGATGGTTATTCAGCCTTTGGACAAGGTAACCCGCGTGCTACCTTCCCATCAGTTGCTCTCGGTTGGGTATTTTCAAAAGAAAAATTTGTATCATCAGAATGGCTGACTTATGGTAAACTCCGTGCTTCATGGGGCATTAACGGCAACCGCGATATCGGCCGGTACGCGGCTTTAAGCGATCTCACTACTGGTAAGTACCAATACATATCTCCAAGTGGCCAGGTAATTTTGGTTTCTCAACTTTATGTAAGCCGTTTACAAAATCCTGGTCTTAAGTGGGAAAGAACTGAATCTTATAACCTTGGACTAGACTTCTCTATCTTAAAAGATAAAATTGGTGGTGCCATTGATGTATATAGAAAGTCTACTAAAGACTTATTGGTTCTGCGTACGATACCTGATGTAACCGGTTTTGCCAATGTGCTGGATAATATTGGTGAAGTACAAAACAGGGGTGTTGAAATACAGTTGAATACAGTAAATATTAAACGCGAAAACTTTGCCTGGAGATCCACCATCAACTTTACCCTTAACAGAAACAAAATTGCACATTTATATGGCCCCGTACCAGTTTTTGATGCAGCAGGAAAACAAATAGGTGAAGTTGAAAAAGACGATATTTCGAACAGTTGGTTTATTGGTCATGATATTGACGAAATATGGGATTTGAAAACACTGGGCGTTTGGCAACAAAGCGAGGCTGCTGAAGCTGCCAAGTTTAAATTGCGTCCGGGAGATTTTAAAGTACAAGACGTAAATGGCGATGGCACGTTTTCCAATGCGGACAGGCAGTTCCTTGGATATAGAACACCACGATACCAATGGACTTTAAGAAACGAGTTTACTTTTTTTAAGCACCTGGATTTCTCTTTTATGGTGTATGCCAACTGGGGACAGAAAAACAATTTTAACCAGGCTAAAAATAACAGTGGATTTCTTGACAGGCAAAATTCTTACAAATTCAATTATTGGACACCCGAAAATCCAACCAACGATTATGCAAGATTGTTCTCCAGTAATGGAAGCGCCGATTTTAGTATTTACAGAAGAGGATCATTTGTTAGATTAAGCACTATGGCATTGGCCTACACTATTCCAACAGAAAAGTTAAGCCGGGCAAAAATTCAGGGACTTAAAGTATACTTCAATGTAAATAACCTTGCTATTTACCAACCTAACTGGAATTTCTGGGATGTTGAATACGGAAATACACCTACTCCTCGATCATATTCATTGGGTATTAATCTAACTCTTTAATAATTTATAATAGGATTTAAGATGAAAACTAATAGAAAAATTGTAATAATTATTGGGTTACTATCTACGGTTCTTGCGGGCTCTTTCAGTTGCAAAAGAGAATATTTAAAACCCGAACCATTATCTTTTTATGAGCCTTCACAAACCTATGTTGATGCACCTGCTATGCGTGCTGCATTGGTTTCACTGGCCAGGAATTTAAGATTTGAATATTATGGAGGTAATCCGGCCATTTTAACTGAAATGCTTTTTACTGAAACTTCAGTTGAAGGCACAACAGATAAATCAGGGCCTGCTCAAGACCTCAACACGCTTATTACACCCGACCTGGTTACGTATAATAACGACGACCGTAATAAAATTTATGTGTATTGGACTGAAGGGTACAATGGAGTAAAATACGCTAATACCATTATATCCCGTATTGATAATGCAACCTATGCCTCGGTTGCCGAACGCAATGCCATATTGGGAGCCGCTTATTTTCATAGGGCATTACGCTATTACAAACTGGTTCACCAGTTTGGTGATGTACCCGCAGTAATGCAGGAAATTACAGCTCCAAAGCTTGACTTTTATTCTACCAAAAGAGAAGTCATTTTGCAAAAGATA
>JBBQVY010000354.1:0-3895 GCA_038211085.1 Chitinophagales bacterium
TGGGCACTGTAAGAAATGGACAAACACTAATGGTAGAAAGAAGACAACCGGTTATAGGGTCCGATACTATCTTTTTAAAGCTTTGGAATACTGAACCCAAACAATACATTTTGCAATTCACTCCTGAAAATTTGAATGCAACTTCAGTACAAGCTGTTGTATTGATTGATAATTATCTTAAAACCACCACTCAATTAAGTTTAACAGAGGTGACTACCGTAAAAATGAACAGAGACGGAAATGCTGCGTCAGCTAATCCACAGCGCTTTATGGTGGTGCTTGCTGCAGCAAGAGGTACAATACAAAACGATGTTGATATAGTAAAAGGAAATTTTAAACTTTCACCAAACCCCTTATCAGGCAAAACGCTGAACATTCAATTCATTAACCAGCCTAAGGGAATTTACAACATAGAATTGGTTAACAGCCTTGGACAGGTAATATTTAAAGACCAAATGAAATATCCCGGCGGAAACATAATGATGCCATTGAATTTGAAAAATGAAATCACAAAAAGCGTATACCAACTGTACATAAATAACCCGGCAAACAATATAAAAACAGCCATCACATTATTCGGAAACTAAAATAATAGCAAACACCTTAAAACAGGATTATGAAAATAAAAACAATCATCAGATCGTGCATTCTTGCAAGCAGCATTATGGTATTAAGTAATGTGGCAATGGCCCAGGGTCCCGGAGGCCCGGGCCCAGACCCTGATCCTAATCAGCCAAATGGCACAGGGGTACCTTTAGACCTAGGACTGAGCCTATTTATTGCTGCTGGTGTTGGCTATGCTGCCAAAAAAAGAATGGATATGAAAAAAGGCAGGCCAGGAAATGACCTGGCGAAGGACTAATGCCTTACCAAATGCCTACTTTAAATGCCACTTGTTTAATTATCCGGTATTATCGGTAATTGGCAAGTGGTATTTTACATTATATAGGGTGAGAAGAAATGTAATGTTATGAGCAGGCTTAGAAGAAAAATGACAGAATGGATTGGGGTTTCTTATTTTTTGAGGTTTATAATTCACTCGGCAATCTCATCTATACAGCTGTGGTAAAATCTTTCACCATAACAGTTAACCTTGCAAGTGTATAAAGTCCCGGAACACGAAAATTATTGCCATCAATTTTAAAGGAAAGCAACACATTTGGTCTGTTAAACTTGTAAGTTTACAACGAAGTTTGTTCAAAAGCTATAAGGTCGTACGCACTTTGCATATCCAAATTCCAATGCAGTGTCTTCCATCATATAAAACTTCGTGAGTTTTAAAAACAGGGTAATTCCGTAATTGGATTTAAAGTGTTTGTTTTATTATGATGTTCTTTTCAATAAAATACAGAGGTTAATTACCTTATAAATTTAAAGCGCACTTTTTTGCACTACGGGCACCTTAAAAATAATTTTATGAAGAAGCATGTATGGCTTCAAACATATTTGATAGATTTAAGCAATAATTAAACTATTATGAATAAAATTCTATTCTCAATCGTAGTCTTATTTTTCTTTTTTTCAGCAAACGCTCAACCTACTCCCGATTGTAGCACGGGCAGGTATACCAATAATGTTTTTAACGATGTTACCAAAACTTCGGGAGTAACCTACGGGTATAATTCCACCACAGATTATTCAACCAGTACAACAATTAATTACACCCTGAAATTCGATTTTTATGAACCGGCAGGAGATGCGCTGGTTAAACGTCCGCTGGTTATATTAATGTTTGGTGGTGGTTTTATTGCTGGCCAGCGCAGCGACCTTGATGCTTTTTGCATGGCACTGGCAAAAAAAGGATATACCGCTGCAACCATCGATTATCGCCTGGTATCCTCAAGTTTTTTTAACCTGTTCACTGTATTTTCAAGTGCTGCCCTTATTAACGATGCTGTAGTAAAAGCGTCGGGCGATTTAAAAGCTGCTATAAGATATTTTAAAAAAGATGCAGCTACATCAAACATCTATAAAATTGACACTACTAAAATTATAGTTGGTGGTGCCTCAGCAGGGTCCATTGCCGCTTTGCAGGCAGCATATACCGACGATGTATCTGAGGATCCCAACCTGGTAACTACTTACCAGGCTAACGGTGGATTTGAAGGCAATACCGATTTGCCAGCGCCTAATAATTTATTACCAACCTATAAAGCCACCGGCATAGCAGCAGTAATTAATATAGCAGGCGGCGTTTCCGATACCACTTTGATTGATGCATTTAACCCGCCCATTTACAGCAGCGCGGGCACCATGGATGAAGTGATACCCTACAATTATGGACCTATAACCTACAATGGTTTTAACACGCCGGTTTCAATATATGGCAGTAATTTAATTACCACCAGGGCTAATAATATTGGACTGCGTAACGAACTGCTACCTGTGCCAGGCGGTAATCATGAAAGCCCGGGAGGAGTTCCATATATCAATCAAATCATTGAAAATTCTTCGGCCTTTATAGCACCGATAGCATGTGCCAATTTGTTGCCGGTTACTCTGTCTGGTTTTACGGTAAAAGCAAGCAATTGTTCTGCTTTATTAAGATGGAAAACTGATGTAGAGCAACACAGCAGTCATTACGATGTAGAAGTGTCAACGGACGGTACCCGGTTTAGTAAACTGGCCACCGTACCAAGCAAGAATTTATCCAACGGGTACGAATACTCTTATAATTTACCCGGCTACAACCAGCCTGCTTTATTCAGGTTAAAAATAACGGACAAGGATGGAAGCTATACCTATTCGGCCGTTCAAAGATTTACGCCATCCTGTTTGCCGGCAGTTCAGGTGTTTCCAAATCCTGCTAATCAGTTTGTAAAAATTACCGGTCTTTCCATAGGCATGTATGTAAGAGTACGGGGTGTGGATGGAAAAGCTTTGTACCTGCAAAAATCTTCCAGCACCAGCATGACCATACCGGTAAGCCGCTTTGCAAATGGTTTATTGCTTATACAGGTTATAGGCATTAATGGAGAAATTGTTAGTAGCAATAAGGTGTTGAAACAGTAGGATTCAATTAAGGATTTCAAAACACATTAATGGAACAGGCTAACTCGTTATTGGGTTAGCCTGTTTTAGTTTGTGGTATTTAACTGGTATATCACCAGGGGAGAATTTATTTTTTGGTTACTCTTCTTTCTTCTCTCATTAATGGCTTTTAAAGTTTTATACCTACTCAACGTTGTAAAATCACCTTTACATTATCAGTCACTTTTTGATTATTAACAACCTGTAACAAATAACTGCCATTTGAAAGGTTTTTTAGGTTGAGGGTACGGTAAAAACCTTTGGCCTGGTTAATAGCAATTAATGCACCCGCAGCATTAATTATTTTGATATGGGCATTTTCAAATCCTGCCGGCAGCTTAACGTTAACGATACCATTACTAAGGGTGGGATAGACCAAAACACCCTTTTTTCCAACACAACTTACATTGATCGTTTTTACCGGGCTGAACGAAAATTTTCCATCCTTATCACTAAGCCGTAGCCGGTAATATTGTACACCCTTGGCGGTTCTGTCATCAGTAAAATGATAGGTTTTGGTACCAGTATTTTCCAGGGTTTTGCTCAATCTGCCAACCTCATAAAACCTGGTGGCATCGTCGCTTCTCTCTATGGTATAGTTGTCAAAATCAGTTTCGGCGGTTACCTGCCAGGTCAGGTTAATCATACAGTTTTTTTCAGAGGCTTCAAACGAAGTAAGCTTTACAGGTAGCACAACATTAGCTATTTCTATTTGTGAAAGGGAACTCCCGGTAAGACTTCCGCCATTTATGGGTGGTAAAGCATCAGGGTTTGGATAAAATGGTTGTGGGTAGTTTGTTATATCGCCCAGGGTATTTGATTGAAAATAGAGGTAAGCTTGTTTTGAATCACCGCCATTGGGAAG
>JBBQVY010000355.1:0-3886 GCA_038211085.1 Chitinophagales bacterium
CAATTTGCCTTGCCATCTATAGGCTGGGATGTGGCATTCAGGGCTGCAGAAAATTCTACGCTGCCACTAAAACTTACATCTTTTAAAGGAGAACGTAAGGGAACTGCTAACCTGTTGTTTATAGATATTGCTTCTTCTGAAAATGTACAAACTGTTTATCTTGAAAGAGCCGCAAATCCTGCGAATTTTAAAACACTGTGTAAATTAAACATACCATTAAATGGAACTGCTGTAAAGCATAACTATACCGATGTTACTCCCTTACCCGGTGCCAACTTTTACCGGTTGCGCATAGTAGATAAAGATGGCAAAGAAACGTTTTCGGGCATTGTAAAATTGAGCGATAACACTATTTCTTTTTTAGTTCAACCCAATCCTTTTAAAGACTATGTTTCCATACAAATGCAGGCTGGCATTTTTGCAATTTCCATTACGGACCAGGCAGGTAAACAAGTATATAGAAAGACCCTGCAAAGCCAGGCAAGCCAAAGCGAAAGCATAGACTTGAGTAAACTTAGTAGGGGTGTGTACTTTGTAGCGGTACTTGATAATAAAGGCAATGTAGCAGCTACAAAAAAGATTGTAAAATAACATGGCTGGCTTTCTTGTTTCTTTTAAATAAAAGGGAGCCTGATCTATCTATAATTGAATTTTGATTTACATTGAGTAGCCTCCCGGGGCTACTTTATTTTTTCCTGAAAACACGAACGATTATAAAACATATATATGCAAAAGCTTGTCAAATCCCTGTTATTAATTACCCTTATGGTATCTGTACTTTCTATGGCCGACGATAAAAAAACACGTATCGTATTTTTTGGAGATTCTATAACGCAGGCTGGTGCAAACCCCGGCGGTTACATACGTGTACTGGATACCCTGCTTAGAAATAAAGGTGTTTCAGACAAGTACGAACTGGTAGGAGCTGGTATTAGTGGTAATAAAATTTATGACCTCTACTTACGCATGGAGGATGATGTACTTGCTAAAAATCCTGATGTGGTGGTTATTTGGGTGGGGGTAAACGATGTTTGGCATAAGGCCACATCGGGCACAGGAACTGACGCAGATAAGTTTGAAAAATTCTATAATGCTGTTGTAAAAAAACTTCAGGCAAAAAACATAAAAGTTTACCTGGCTACACCATCAACCATTGGAGAGAAAACAGATAACTCCAACCAGCAGGATGGTGATCTTAACCAGTACTCAACCATTATACGCCGTATTGCCGCCAATAATAATTGCGGTATTATTGATCTTCGTAAACGTTTTTTAGAATACAATATGGCCAACAATTCTGATAATAAAGAGTCGGGTATACTTACCACAGACCGTGTACATTTAAATGCTAAAGGAAACAAATTTGTTGCTGAAAAAATGATGGAAGTATTAATGCCTGGGCTAAGGTAAGGCAGGGTGAGTTGTGAGATGTGAGAAGTAACACCGTTGGCTGAGCGTAGCCGAAGCAATCAGTGTACACCGTTGGCTGAGCGTAGCCGAAGCAATCGGTGGAGGGTGAATAGTGATTTTTTTAAGTTCTTGCCCTTGTTGGTCGCCGACCATCAAGGGCAAGAGAGGTAGAAGATAGAGGAGAAGAAACATGAATAATAACAACCAACTCTCAACAACGACCTACGACCAACTATTCTTTGAACCACAGAGGAACGATCATCCTCAACCTATAAATCTTGATTCCTGTTTTAAAATTCATTGCCCTCAATTCAAAACCAATGGTTACTAAGTACCATCGAAAAACAACGAACATCCAGCAACGAATATCCAGCAACTACTCCAGACAAAACAACCATCAACGAACATCCACCAACGATAAGCATCCATTAACAACCACAAACCACCAACCACCAACGACCAACGAACAACGGGATTTTTAAATCGTCCAGCTCTTAACCCCATGCTTGGTAAACTGGTAGTTTCTTACCTGCCCGCCATATTGCTCAAGCGTTTCTATTACTTTATACCGGGTGTTTACCGGGCAGTAAAAGGTCATGAAACCACCACCACCTGCACCGCTTATTTTGCCACCGGTAGCGCCGGCTTTTTTAGCGGCAGTGTATAGTTCTTCAATGTTGGTGTTCGATATGTTTGCTGCCATCAAACGCTTTTGGTGAAAGCCAAAGTCAAGGATCTCACCTATCTCGTGCAGGCGGCCTTTTAACAATGCTTCCTTCATCATCTTAGATTGCTCCTTTAACTGGTGCATGGCCTCAATAGATTTTTCGTTGCCCTGGTTTACATTTTTCTGCTGCTCTTTTATAATGGTTGCTGACTCCCTGCTGGTAGCGGTAAAGTATAAAACAAGGTTATTCTCCAATTCGTTCAGGTATTCCTGTTTAATACGCAGCGGGTTTACAATCACTTTATCATCGGCGTAAAATTCCATAAAATTGATGCCCCCAAAAGCAGCCGCATACTGGTCTTGTTTGCCTCCGGCTAAACTTAAATCGTTGCGTTCAATGTCGTACGCATATTGCGCAAGGTCGTACTCGCCCAAAGGCAAGCGTAACATTTCGGCAAAGGCCCCGATAATAGCCACCACTAAAGTGGATGAAGTACCTAACCCGCTGCCCGCAGGTGCGTCAACAAAAGTGGACAGCCTGAAACCAGTTAAAGGAACGCCATAGTCTTTTTGAATCCTGTTATATACACCTTTGAGCAAATCCAGTTTGCCATTTATGGGCAATTGGTTATTCCATTCGTATCGTTCTTCTTCTTTGCGGTCGAGGGCTACCAATACGATGGCATTTTCATCGATCGGTTCAATGGTAGCATAAGCAAAAAGAGAGATACTTGCATTTAAAATGGCACCACCATAACGGTCGCTATAAGGGCTAACATCTGTACCTCCGCCGGCCAGGCCAATACGCAAAGGCGCCCTGCTTCTGTAAATCATACTATAAATTTAATAGGCAAAGTAAATGCTGTAGCCGGTTTTTAAGTTATTGTGGTGGCAATATTAAGAACAATAAAAAAGCATAAAGGCCGAAATAATAGTTGCTGGATTGTATGTTCCAGCCCAATTGGCTATCAAAACCGTTTACCCACGCTAAGCGATAGCTGGGTAATCGTATCGCCATTGCTATCGGTTTGTAAACCTGCGTCAAGGCCAACTGATAGGTTCATTTTACTTATAGTGTAATTATAACCTGCCTGTGCGCTGCCTCCGGCTGTATACGTACGTTGTGGAGTTCTGTTGTTAAATTCAACAACGGGAAATGGAAATCCTGAGCCTGATGCTGGATAATAGATGCCAAAACCGTCGGTGTTTGAAGAGGATTGATACCTGAGTAAGGGACCTAACCGTAGTTGAAATTGGTGATTCCCCGCTTTCAACAAATCGTATCCCAGGTATCCATTTAGCTGAAAGCCAGCGGTGGTATACCGTATGGAACCGTCCACCTCATTACCATTAAACGTGTAATACAGAGGCTGTTGTCCGTCGTGAATTGAGCCACCAATACCAACGATCCAGCTAAGATTGTTCTTAAATTTTTTTGCATAGCTGGTGTTGAAGACTAAGCCAGGCAAATCGCCTGTTCCATGCTTGCTTGTGCCGATGGCAACACTAATCTGTTGGTCAGGCACCAATTTTTTTTGGCAAAAACTTAAACTTGAGGTGGCAATTAAACACAGCGTAAAAATGTATTTCATGTAGCGGATTTTCATAAATATAGTTGGTCAATAAAACTAACACTATTAAGATATTGATAACGGAAAGATGCTAAGTTAACTGGCTAATAGCCGCAACTAAATTTTTCCAGCTATACTTTTTCATTTCTTCTTTAAGGTGTGGCAAAAAATGCTCTTCTCCTAATTGATACAGCTCCATAATTCCATCTGCAATAGAGTTTGCATTTGGCTCAGCAAC
>JBBQVY010000356.1:0-3874 GCA_038211085.1 Chitinophagales bacterium
AAAAGTTGCACTGGTTATCATACCCGCCTTTTGCAAACCTGGCGCTAAAGCATTGCCCGCAATACTAAAAACTCCCCTGCCATTATTTACCAATAAATATGATGTTGGAATTTCTCCATATTTTCCTGCTACTACCCTGCCACCAATAAACAAATCCATATCTCCGTCGTGGTCAATATCTACAGTAACTGCTACTGATTTATTACCATACAAAGGTGGTAAAGTCGTTGATTTTTTAAATACCCCCTTACCGTCATTTATATACAATCGATCTAAATTCTGCGGGCTGCTTTCTGTTTCGTTACCGCCTGTTACCACATACAAATCCTGGTCGGCATCACCATCCGCATCAAAAAATAATGCATTCACATCTTCGCTTACAGAGTCTACATTCCATAACAGGTCATTGGTACTATAGAACGTTCCTTTACTGTTTTGAACAAACAAATAATCGCGTTGTCCCTTTGCTCCACATACAAAAAAGTCTTCCAGTCCATCGTTGTTTACATCAGCTACCGCCATTTTTGGCCCTGCAGTTGAAACTTTATGGGGTATGAATGCCTGTGTATTAAAATCGTTAAAATCATTTTCAATGTGACGGTAGGGAAGGTTTATTTGATTGGTAATCTCCGTAAAAAGTTGTTCGTCCACTAAGGTGTCTGCTACTGGCAGCACACTTGCATAAGTATTAAATGTGCCTGGCTGGTAGCTAATTGAAAGTTTTTGATTGGCCTTAACGTTTATCAGTGTTTGTACATTTCCATCAGGCCATATTACCTGTACTGTATCTATAACGGTATACATGCCTGTGCCGAAGTGAACATATTGCAGCGAGCTGCTTTGAAAACCTTTTGTTGTACTTACATAACCCAATTGAAGTGAATCCTTTTGTTTCAACAACACCTTAGCGCCTATTGCAAAAGGGTTGGCAGCAAAGCCTTTTAAATCAATTTCGAGATAGTTATTTACCGATTGCCCCGAAGTATTATTGCGGTAAATAAATGCCTGTTCGTTAATGTTATTCACTACCAGGTCAAGGTCTCCATCATTATCCAAATCGGCATAAGCGGCTCCATTTGAAAAAGAGGGTTTATCAAAACCCCAGTTAACTGATTCATCAATGAATTGTAAACTATCAGTACCCCTGAACATATAATTATGCCATTTGCCGTCTGGCATTTTACTCAGTGCATCCAGGTCGTACTTTTTACCCTGCTGCAAAGCTTGCGACATAGCTGTGCCGGAAGTATATTTAAGATAATCGAGGTTGTTAGGCCGCCGCACAATTCCATTACTTATAAAAATATCTTTCACCCCGTCATTATTAAAATCTGCTGCAAGGGCACTCCAGCTCCAGTCGGTAGCCGCCACTCCTGCATACAGACCAATATCACTAAACAACTCACCTCCACCCCTGTTTAATTGCAGGCAGTTTCGGGATAACTGGTGATGATAGCCATAGGCTAATTTGTACTCGTATATGTCAAGGGGATCATCGCCAGCGGAAGACTTTAGCACCTTTTCATCTTCAGGTAGCATATCAAGGGTTATTATATCGGCCCATCCATCGTTGTTGATATCTGCAATATCACTACCCATTGAAAAGCGGCTCTGGTGCGCAAATGCAAGAGCACCTATTTCTTTAAAAGTGCCGTCCCTCTGGTTTACATAGTAATAATCGTTCTCATGAAAGTCGTTGCTTACGTATATATCGTCCCAGCCATCGTTGTTTAAATCGCCCACAACAGCATTGAGCCCAAAGCCAATAATACTGCTGTAAATGTTGGCAGTTTGGGTTACTTCGGTAAAATGGTTACCGTTGTTTCGAAATAACTTATCACCACTTACTTTATTACTTACCATGCGCTCAGCAGCGCGTACATAGGTTTCAGTGGAATGTACTGAATGATTAACCAGGAACATATCAAGGTCGCCATCATGATCGTAATCAAAAAAAACGGCTTGTGTATTAAAGCCTTCTGTGTCCAACCCGTACTGAGCTGCCCTATCGGTAAAAGTGGTGTCGCCGTTGTTAATATAGAGTTGGTTACGGCCTGTAAAGTTTTTATAGGCGCCAACTGCCGACACATAAATGTCCAGCAGGCCATCGCCGTTTACATCGGCAATTGTTACACCCGTTTTCCAGTTTCCATTGCCTGCTACCCCGGCTGTAGTTGTTATATCTTCAAACCTAAGATCTCCCTTATTGAGGTATAACTTATTGCTACCCTGGTTGGAGGTAAAGTAAATATCTGCCAGGCCATCGTTATTAATGTCGCCAATACCTACCCCTCCGCCATTGTACAGGTACAGGTAATCCAGTATGTTAAGCGAGTCGGTATCAACAATCTTGTTTTCAAAGTTTATGCCTGTATGAGAGGCATTCATAAGCGAAAAAACAGGGTCGTTTTTATGGGAGCATGCCCCGGCTACCATTATAGCAAACAACCAATATGTAAAACGCTTGTAAGGCAAAGGGTGTGAGGGTATTTATTAGTAACAATTAAGCGGCTGTTTAAATTTAGTTTGTACCATTCACATTAAAGGTAGACGATGCCATTTATTCAAAATATGAAAGGATTGCGACGCAACCAGGGATGCTATAAAAACCCTTAGCTGGCATCAAATAAATTGTTTTTTAAACAGCCTTCAAAATAAGCTGCCTTAGTATAGTCAATAAAGAAGTATTAGCCCCATAAATACACCTCCATACTTTCAGGCTGGTGATGAAAAAATTGCTACTAAAAAACCCTTAAAAAATTCAAGATTTTCAGTAGCATTTTTGATGATTGCCTAAAGGATTGTTACAATACCCTCAACCAAATATTACGGTAGCTGATTGGCTCACTTTTATCGCCATGCGATTGCAACTTTATTGGGCAAGCTTCATGTTTGCGGTACGATGGTTGACCTATGTATGGGGTATCGCCTAACAAAGTCGTATTGTTTTGTACAAGCACACCGTTATGAAAAACAGTTACATGTGCAAGGGATTGGATGATACCATGATCGTCAAACCGGGGGGCCGTCCAGATAACCTCGAAGGCTTGCCACTCGCCGGGCTTTTTCGATGCATTGGCCAAAGGCACTGCTTGTTTGTACATACTGCCTACCTGGCCATTTACATAGGTAGTATTTTTATAATTATCCAACACCTGCAATTCGTAGCCGCCAGGACCCCAAGGTAAGGCCGCTAAAAAAATACCGCTGTTGCCCCTTGCCTGGCCCGAGCCTGTTATGGTTTCTGGAATACGATATTCAATGTGCAATTGGTAATCGGTAAATGAACTTCTTGTTTGTATATCGCCGGTAGCTTTGTTAACCGTCATTGCGTTATCGGCTAAAGTCCAGCTTGCACGAGTGGAATCTTTTGAGTTGATCCACTGGTCAATGTTTTTTCCGTCGAATAATACGATGGCATCGGATGGAGGTTCTGTAAAAGCGGCTCCTGTAGACACAACCGGCGGAACCGGTGAATAGTACTCCGTTTCTTCGGGTTTAGCTTTTACCTGCGAAAAGCTTGAATAGGAGATAACTAACATTACGGCTGTTACAATGGCTAATCGTTTCATATAGGTTGTAAAATTTATGTTTTAAAAAATTGAGTGTTTTAAAAAATACTGATTATAATTATAAGTTACCTAAGCGGCAAGGCCAACGCATGAAACTGTTTTATTCCATGGGGTTTAACTTAACAAAGTCCCTCCCGGGCCAGTAACGGCTGTTTCATAGGACTAATTCTGCCCGATTCAAAAAACTACCTGAACAAAATTTGAATAACCTTTTACTTTTTAAGTGAATTAATCCATAGGGCAATTTTAGTTGCATCTTCCTTTGGTACCTGTGGCATAGGTGCCATTGGTGTTGCGTATTC
>JBBQVY010000357.1:0-3823 GCA_038211085.1 Chitinophagales bacterium
TAATGTTTCAATTATTTCAAGGTCAGCAGGTTTTACCGCATATATAATATTGGTTTGTTCTCCTGAACATATCATTCCACTTTGATTGTCTGTTTCTGTTTTATTATGTACCTGCCGGTGAAGCGTACATACATGGTTACCGGTTAACAGGCGGGCTCTTGCCATCTCAACAAATTTGTGTTCCATGATTCCGCCGCCAATTGATCCATTAGTAGACCCGTTTGAACTGACTGCCATACAAAACCCTGCACGACCAGGACTGCTTCCCAAACTTTCAACAACATATAATAGCATTACCTGCTCTTGCCTCTGTAAAGAGCCTGATACAAATTGCCAGGTGCTAAGTTGATTGGGCATACGATTCAGATCGGCTTGAAAGTTAAATTTTAGAATTAATTAAAACTTCAATGACAAGGGTGGTAGGTCAAAGTATGATTGTTTCAGTGGTATGCCCGAATGGGGGAAAAACTCATCCATAAAAATATGGATGTTGCTTTTTGGCCAGGCGTCAATATCACGGGTGGACCATTTGTGGCGTCGCACTTTTGTACTACATACCAATGCTGAAAACACATTTTTTAAACCAAAATAAAGATTCAGCTTTATTTAAATGCATCCATCGCAACTGTAGGTTTTCCACTGTTATCAAAGGCACCCAGACTATACCCTTTCCAGTTACCATAACTTTGCGGCTCCCAATACATAACACCTTTGCCTTTTCCATCCTGTACTGATTTTATTTTGCTAATGAGGTCGGTTAGAAAGGCTTTAGATGCTATTGCCTCATCCCAATTCATACCCACTTCAACAATCATAATGTCTTTTCCATACCGGCTAACCATATCGTTCATGTTAATTAAGCATTGGCTGTTGAGCGTTTGCCAGTTTGCTGCAGTTGGATACAACGACATACCAATCATATCCCATTCGGCTCCATTATTTTTTAACCCGTCAAACATCCACCGAAACAATCCATTGTCGTAACCATTGGAGATATGCACCATTACTTTTATACCAGCATCCACTCTCTTAACAGCCTGATACCCGGCTTTTATTAATTGGGCAAAATTATTCATGTTCACCGATGCTTTGCCTTCGGGCCATAGCATACCATTGTTTGTTTCGTTACCCACCTGTACCCATTCTGGCACAATACCATTCTTTTTTAACTCCTGTAAAACTTCGGTGGTATGGCTTGCAACTACTTGCTTCAAGTCTTCAATATCCTTCGCTGCCCATGCCGCGGGCTTGGTCTGCTTACCTGGGTCAGCCCACCAGTCGCTGTAATGAAAATCAATCAGCAGTTTCATACCCAAACTTTTTGCCCGCAGGGCTTTTGACAATACATCTGCCGTGTTGCAGTAACCATCTGTGGGGTTAACCCAAACTCTTAAACGAATGGTATTCATACCCAGGTCTTTCATCAATTGCATACACTCCTTTTCTGCACCAACATTGTTATAAAATTTTTTACCGGCAGTCTCCATTTCTGTCAACCAGCTTACATCGGCGCCCTTAATAAAATCGCTTTTTAAGGTGGAAGGAGTATCAATTACAACAGGAATAACAAGTGTAACCGGGCCTTGTGCGGAGCCCGTTTTCTCGCAGGCAGCCAATGAAAATATCCAAATAATGGTAAGCAATATTTTGTTCATATTAGTAATGGTAGATTTCATCTCTTGAACAAAAGTGACAAGAGAAACTCACACGTTTTGATTTTCTACAATAACTGATTCTTTTTTTACTGGAGGTTGATTGATTGGTTTAGAATACAAAGCCATCAAAATTTTTTCGGGAGTCATAGGGGCACTGAAACCACACTCAGCTTTAGTATTGAAAGCCTTGATCGCATTTCGAATTGCGAAAAATGCTCCAAGACCGTACATCAATGGCGGCTCGCCAACTGCCTTTGACCTGAATATTGCCAGGCTATCAGTAAGTGTTTCTAAAAAGTCAATATCAATAACTTTAGGCACCGAATAAATATCAGGCACTTTATAGGTTGATAAAGCATTGGATTTTAAATTTCCCTCTTCGTCATAAATAATTTCTTCCATAGTCATCCAACCCATACCCTGCACAAGTCCGCCCTCAATTTGGCCCCTATCGATTGCCGGGTTCATACATGATCCAAAATCATGAACAATTTTAACCGCATCAAATTCATACGTACCTCGCAGGCAATCAACAGTAACTATTGTTATGGCAGTTCCATAGACATGGTATGCAAAAGGATGTCCTTTTTCTTTGGATGCATCATAATTTATTATTGGCGTTGCATAGTGTGCATGCTCCGATAAATTTATTCGTTTTATGTACGCTGTTAATACCAATTGCTCCCAGGTTATATGTGTTTGCTTGCCATCGTACCATATAAAATCATTGTGGATTGTTATCGACTCAACATCAATGACCTGTAAGATATCTGCGGCTACGGTAACCAATCTTTCCAGAATCTTTTTACAAGCCATTTCTACTGCTTTGCCATTTAAGTCGGCAGTAGCACTTGCAGCACTAGGTGAAGTATTGGCTATTCTGAAAGTATTGGTGCTATGCAATTTAACTTTTGCAGGATCTATTGATAAAACCTGGCTGGCCACCTGCAACATTTTGGTATTAACCCCCTGCCCCATTTCAACTGCGCCGGTGCTTACACCCACACTACCATCCGTATATACATGTACTAAAGCACGTGACTGGTTCATTAAAGTTTTAGTAAACGATATACCAAAACATACAGGCATAAATGACAAGCCTTTTTTGTACAAGATATTGGTGGCATTGAAAGCTGTCACATCAGCTAATAATTGCTCAGCATTATACAAGCTGGAAGCTTTTTGCCAGCAGGCTTCTGCTTCACTTTCTGCAGACTGACCGTAGGGAAACTGCTCTCCCGTTTGTATCAGGTTTCTTTGTTGAATCTCCCATGCCGGCACTCCCAATTGTTCAGCAGCGGTAGCAATGGCTGCTTCAATTACAAACATTCCCTGCGGTCCGCCAAAGCCGCGAAAAGCAGTATTGGGTGGAAGGTTTGTCCGGCAACTATATGCTGTTGCAGTAACATTGGGTACGTAGTAAGAATTGGTGCAATGAAACAAAGTTCGCTCCAATACTGCCGGTGAAAGATCAGCCGCCGCCCCTGCATTTTGATGGAATGTAGCCTCGTAAGCCACGATCTTTAAATCTTTGTCAAGGCCAATTTTAAAATCGGATGTGTAAGGATTTCGTTTACCGGTCATGCGCATATCTTCCATGCGACTTAAGGCATATTTAACCGGCCGTTTGGTATGCCAGGTGCCTAATGCGCAGAGAATGGCCCACATAGTTGCCTGGTCCTCCTTACCTCCAAATCCTCCGCCAAGGCGGGTTACATCAACTTCAATACGGTGCATGGGAATGCCCAGTACATCTGCCATATGCCGTTGAACTGCCGTTGGGCCCTGGGTAGACGAGTAAACTTTAAGGCTGGTATTTTCTATTGGAATAGTGTAGGCACCTTGTGTTTCAATATACAAGTGCTCCTGCCCATTTGTATCCGCTATGCCTTCAAAAACATGAGAGCAGTGCTCCCATGCTGCAGCACTATCGCCTATTTTAAATGTGCGGGGCGGAATAATCAATTCATTTTGTTGACGGGCTACCCTGGCATCTGTAATTATGGGTAATGGATCAACTTTAAGTACAATTTTCTTAACGGCGGCGTAAGCCATCTCTGAAGTTTCAGCTACTACAAAAGCTACAGGCATGCCTACATAATGAACATGGTCTTCTGCAAGTAAAGGCTCATCCGGTACAATGCCGCCAATCTGGTTTCTGCCGGGTA
>JBBQVY010000358.1:0-3821 GCA_038211085.1 Chitinophagales bacterium
CTATAAGAAGTCAGAACCACACAAAGCTTCCGTAACCGGAGATACAGTGGGTGATCCTTTTAAAGATACCTCTGGCCCATCAATGAACATTCTTATTAAATTGATGTCAATTGTTTCGTTGGTAATAGCTCCTACCCTTGCCACCATTCATGGTAATGGTGTGGCTGGCAAGATGGAAAAGAAAGGTACTAAAATAGAAAAGACCATTACCATAAACGATACTAAAACTACCAGTACTATGACTGTTACAGACAGTAATAATCCTGAGGCTTTATTAGCAGTTTTGAAGAACGATGGTCTGGTAACAACAGATAAAGTTGACCTTGATTTTAAAGAAGGGAAGTTCTTTATTAATGGAACAGAACAACCGGAGACTGTGGTAAAAAAATATGCTTCTTATCTGCAGGCTGACAGAGATTTGAAGTTGTCTATCAATGTGAAATAACATTGACCATTTTAATATCTTAAAACCCCGTTACAACTTAACGGGGTTTTTTAATGTAATTTCTTAAAGCTAAGTTTGTTGATAATTGTACCAAACCATTGCCTTATCTGAAATAAATTTTTATGGGCCCAGCCGTTTTGTTTTATGCCATACCTGCTTTTGTGTTGCTGGTTATTGCTGAATGGTATTACTCGTACAAAGAGCAAAAAGAATTGTACGAAACTAAAGATGCCTTTTCAAGCATGGCACTTGGTATAGGCAATGTTATATCTGGTTTTGGTTCGAAGGTTTTGGTATTTGGCGCTTTTTTTCTCGTTTACAAGTTCAGGATTTATACCCTGGATGCTTCGCTTTGGTGGGTGTGGGTATTAGCTTTTTTTGGGGATGATTTTAGCTATTATTGGTTTCACCGAAGCAGCCACCACATCCGTTTTTTCTGGGCATCGCACGTGGTGCACCATACTTCTGAACGGTACAATCTTGCCGCCGCATTACGCCAAACATGGACAGGCAATTTCACAGGGAGTTTTGTGTTTTGGTTATGGATGCCCTTTGTGGGTTTTCATCCTTTGATGGTTATGCTGTTGCAACAGGTCAGCCTCATCTACCAGTTTTGGATACATACCGAAGCCATAAAAAAAATGCCTGCCCCTTTTGAATTTATCTTCAACACACCCTCCCACCACCGTGTGCATCATGCAACCAATCTTAAATACCTCGACCGCAATCACGCCGGTATTTTAATTATATGGGACAGGATGTTCGGCACTTTTCAACCCGAGGCAGAAAGGCCTGTATATGGGCTAACTAAGAATGTAAACACATTTAACCCTGTTCGAATTGCATTTCATGAATGGCTGAATTTGGTTAGAGATTTAAAACGAGGCAAGTCACTATCGAACAGCGTAAAATACCTGTTGAATCCCCCGGGATGGAGCCATGATGGAAGTTCGAAAACAGCACATGAAATGCGGAAAGAAATTAAGAAAATTGTTTTAAAGAACGATGTACTGGTGGACGTTGGAGCGGAGTAAAGGAAAGAGATTTATGGTTGAATGCTATGTATCAAGCCACGATTTTCATAAAGTAGTATTACATGCTGTCGTAAACAAGTCAATTAGAAATCTCCTGCCTATCCAAAGCTGAACACGAAACTGCTGGCAATCTAACTTGCAGCTTCATTGGCAATACTTTTGCCTGCCATATTCGTAGGTCTTTTTACGGAAATTTTATTAACTGAAATTCTTTCAGAAGCCAAATTATTATGGCTCAGGTGCCTGTCGTCTGGGTGACATTTTATAGTTTTTTAAAGCACCAAGCAATTCAAGTTTATTGTTCTCGTCAGAGCCTTCCATTTGAATATACAACTGACGATAGTTTTGAGGATTTTTATTAAGGTGTCTTAATTGGGACGTAGCCCGGAAGCCAAGAGTGCTGTTTAACTGAATGTTTTTTACGCGTTTGTTTAGGGCCGGTGTCGCAGTTTCAAAAAGCAATCCTTCAAAAGTTAAAACATAAATCTTTTTAGTGATTGTATTTTAAAAAACTAACTTAATATCATTTGATTTTTTTTGAATTTCATTCAACTTGGTTCCAACAATCACATTATTGAGTTCCATATAATTCTTTTTTTAAACTGAATTTTTCCATTGTGAAAGATTCAACTCCTAAGATAATTTTTGTTATTCAAAATTATGGGGAAGTTCCCATTCTGTAAATTTGGTTATTATATTCCGTTACTTGAAAATCTTTAACCCCTTTCATCGCTTTCTTCATATTAACACCGCTTAGGTTGAAAAGAAAAATTCCACCAATTATTTGTACTTGCACAAAAACACCTCGAAACTGATTCTCAGAAGACAAGTATGGAGAGATCCCTAATCCATATCCTGAGTCATACATAGAAAAAGCGGAGCTATCTTTTTCAAATGTTTCTGAAAACTCGATCGACTTTGAAAAGGAAAACTTTAGTTTATTTATACGACTAATTTTTTGAGTTAGTGTCATTGAGAAGAGGCTTCATTTGCGATTGCTGCTAAAACATAAATATAGGCACCTTTTAATCCCACTAATAAAAATTGGCATTGATAATCAATAAACTTGATATTAGTTTTTTTGTACTGTAGTGTCTCAATATATTCTTATCAACTGAGGTTTTCTCTTTTAAAATGTAGGGCATCCTCTGATTGTCGCCTCTGTTAAATTACCCTCCTCCCCGCTCCCCAAACAACAAAAAGATGAATGGATTGCGTCCCCGCAAATTTGGCGGGGCAGGCAGCAACCAAAGCCCAAATGAAATTATTAGCTGATATCATCAAAAAAACAAAGCACAAAAAAGAGGCTGCGTTTCCGCAGCCCCTTTCAATAATCACTCAAAAATGTGTCTATCGGTTAACTACCAATTTGAGTGTTTTCTTATTATCAATAGTGTTTACTTCAACCCAATAAGTACCGGGTTGTAACCTGCTTACTGGTAAAGCAATGACCTGGTTGGTGCCTTCGGCACCATTAAGTGTTGCCATTTTTTTACCCAATCCATCATAAAGGTTTATCACCACTTTGCCTGATGAAGGATTTTCTATACTGAGGTTGGCAATAGTGCCTGCCGGGTTAGGATAAATGGTAGCTGCAAAGTTTTTACCTCCTGTTGATACGAGGGCACTATTGTTTTAATAAAACTCCCCACCCGGTTTATCAGGTAAATGCGGTTCCACATTTTTTCGAATAGTGAAAAGATTTTAATCGGGGACCCGAAGAAGGATTTATTAGAGCTGTTAAGATTTACTTAAAAATTAAACGGAATTCTTAATCAAACTGTAAAGTTTATAATATTGATACGAAAACAATCGTACAATGAATAAGCAGTTAAAACCTACCGAAGGTGAGTTGGAGATTTTGAAGGTGTTATGGGAAAATGGTCAGGCTACCGTTAGAGAAGTTCATGAAAGTATATTAAAATACAAAGATGCCGGTTACACCACCACTCTAAAGCTGATGCAGATTATGTTTGAAAAGGGGCTGGTAACAAGAGATGATTCTTCGAAGACGCATATCTACACTGCAAATATTAGCCGCGAAAAAACCCAAAACCAGTTTCTCGGAAAAATGATCAATAACCTTTTTGGGGGTTCTTCTACCCAATTGGTTATGCAGGCCCTTGGCAATCATTCACCCAACAAAGAAGAATTGAATGAAATACAAGCTTTGTTAGATAACTTAAAAAAGCAATAGTATGCTTCAAATCAGCCAATCTATCTTTTTACAGGCTTTAGGTTATTCTATTGTAAATAGCCTATGGCAATTTGGTTTTCTTTGGTTGATTTATTTATTACTGAATAGTATAGCAACTATATCGTCGCATAAAAAATATGCTGCC
>JBBQVY010000359.1:0-3819 GCA_038211085.1 Chitinophagales bacterium
ATAAACAAATATTTAGACACAATAACCACAAATGACTTACACTATATTTTCATACGAAATAACGTAAATATTGATCTTCCTATAGATTCATTTGCAAAGGTATTGAAAGAGTTTAGAAGCTTTTCAAACTCATTACGACAAAGGTTTTTTAAAAACACTAATCAAAATAAAAGGTCACCGGACCTAGCTATATTTTTGACTAACGATAGCATCAATTGGTACTCCTATTCAATACTAATTGCGAACGACTATGCCAAAATTATAAAGACTGGAAACAAAGAATTATTCAGGCGCACCGAAATCGAAAGAAGGATGTTGTTAAAACATTCTGATAGTTATTTGATTTCAGAATTTTATAAAAGGTTATGGTTTTTCGTCATAACCGGAGAGTTTGAAACTAAATTACAAACTAAAGACTCAACTAATCTTCAACTGCTAGGATTCACAGGTTTTGCGCTAAAATATATTAATGCAAGGCAGGTAAAAGGGAAACTAAAACAAGTAGTTGTCTCACAACTGCTTAATAGCATTTTAGAACATTATACTTATGGATCCCCAAAAGAAATAATGTATTATGACTCAATAATAGCAACCGTAAAACCGATGCTTACAGACGGGGCTTTCCTAAAAGAATTCGAACAACAATATAGTAATTGCAAAAAAATTATAATATCCCATAAAATAGGCAAAAGAGCCCCAGACTTCAAGCTTGTGGATACAGCAGGTATAAGGTATTACCTAAAAGATTTTGAGGGTAAAGTTCTCTTGATTGATGTCTGGGCATCTTGGTGCGGACCTTGCGTAAAAGAATTTCCCTACCTAAAAGCACTAGAAGATCAACTTAAACCATATAAACAATTCCAATTACTATCGATTTCAACAGATGATACAAGGGAGAAATGGGTTAAAAACGGCCTTTTAAAGTTAGGCCCACCCGGATTCAGTCTTTGGGTTGGATATGATAAAGAATTCATAACCGATTACAACATAAGCTTGATACCTGTTCTTCTGCTACTAGACAAGAACGGAAAATTTATCGAGTTCGATCTGCCAAAAGCAAGTGAAGGAGATAAACTATTCGAATTAATAAAGAGGAGTCTTCAAGATTTGTAATTCTAAAGACCCTGAATAACATAGTAGTCAACATTGTAATAATCGTGCACAAAAAAGAGAACAAAATTGCAATTCTTATTGGATACTTTGGAATATTTCCATGGTATTTTGATTATTTTTTGCATTCATGTAGATATAACCCTGACTTACATTTTTATATTATCACAGATATCAATTGGAGCAAAAGGCAAATCCCAGACAATATATTCCCAATTAAAATGTCTTTACAAGAAATTAAAGCTATTGCTTCTGCTAAACTTGGCTTCGAAGTAGCACTTGAAAATCCATACAAGCTCTGCGACTTCCGGCCTTCTTTTGGACATCTATTTAGTGAATTAATTCAAAAGTATAGTTTCTGGGGTTACGGTGATATTGATGTAATCTATGGCCAGATCCGAAACTTTATTACTGACGATTTAATGAATCATTACGATATAATTAGCGTTCGCCACGACTTTCTTCCAGGCGCATTTTCGCTTTTTAGAAACAATAATAGTATCAATCAACTCTTTAGGGAAAGTAAAGACTTTATAAAGGTTTTCACTAACCCACAGCACCTTTGTTTCGATGAAACAAATTTTAAATATGATGAGTTTGCAGATGACATTCCTGTAGAAGAAATAGAAAGTGAAATAGAGAGTATGACCCATGTCATAAAGCGATTAGCGAATCGTGGAGTAATCAAGGCCTACTTCGATTTTCATGTTATAGAAGGTACTCCAGGGAAAATTAAGTGGGAAAAAGGGAAATTGACTTATAAAAATTCTATTGAAGCAGTCTTATACCATCTTATTCTGTTGAAAGCTGTTTATACACCCAAGGGACCAAATAAAAATATTCCCGACATCTTTTACATTAGCCCGAGAAAAATTTATTTTAATAATAAATAAATATTATTTCATCAATTTTCCCTTTTATAAGCAATTGGATGCTATGGACTGCGGTCCCACCTGCCTTCGCATGGTGGCAAAATATCATGGTCGTTCTATACCACTTGATTATTTACGAAATAAATCGCAATACGGTAAACAAGGAGTTTCGCTATTGGGGCTGGCAGATGCGGCTGAAAGCATCAGCTTAAAATCGGTGGGTGCCAAACTTACTTTTGATCAACTCATTAACGATGCCCCCCTGCCTGCTATTATCCATTGGGATCAATATCATTTTGTTGTATTAACACCTCAATCTTCTAAAAAAAAATTGGTTATTGCCGACCCTGCAAAAGGTTTGCTAACACTCAACAAAGCAGATTTTTTAAAACACTGGGTTTCTATTCCTCCCCCTCCAGGGGAGTTAGGCGTTGCTGGTAAAGGCATTGCCCTTTTCCTGGAAAGTACCCCGCAATTTGAAGCAACTGATTTTTCTGACGAGGGTCAGGCAGAAAAAAAGGAAACAGGCTGGAATTTTTTATTCAGTTATGTAAAAGTACACAAGAGCTATTTTTTTCAGATACTGCTTGGCTTGCTTATAGGCAGTATGATTCAGCTCATTTTTCCCTACCTCACACAAAGCATTGTTGATACCGGCATTAATACCCAAAACCTCAATTTCATACAAATTGTTTTGGCGGCCCAGGTTATGCTGCTGTTTTCGCAAACAATGGTTGAGTCTATCCGCAGCCGTATTCTGCTGCACATTAGCACACGCATAAATATTTCGCTGCTTTCAGGTTTTTGGGCAAAATTGTTAAAACTGCCCATGCACTTTTTCGATAGTAAACATCCCGGCGATATCATACAACGAATTGGCGACCATCATCGTATTGAAAGTTTTTTAACCGGTACGGCGTTAAACACCTTTTTCTCCATCTTCAATCTCGTTATATTCTCTATTGTTCTGCTCAATTATAACAGCAGTATATTCTTCATTTTTGCTGTTGGCAGTGCTTTTTATTTATTGTGGATACAGGTTTTTTTAAAATACCGCCGCCAGTTAGATTATAAACGATTTGCTATTGCTGCAAGAGAAAATAACGCCACCATGCAGTTGGTATATGGCATGCAGGAAATAAAGCTCAACAATGCCGAAAACACGTATCGCTGGGCGTGGGAGGGATTGCAGGCGGGTTTATTTAAGCTCAACTTTAAAAGTTTATCGCTGAATCAATACCAACAAATGGGGGCGTTTTTTATTAACCAGGGCAAGAATATTTTGATAACTGTTATTGTGGCCAAATTGGTTATTGAAGGCAAACTTACATTGGGTATGATGCTGGCCGTTCAATACATCATAGGGCAACTCAACAGCCCCATAGAACAGTTGATCGGTTTTACCCAACAGGCTCAGGATGCAAAAATATCGCTGGAGCGCTTAAATGATATTCATTCCCTAGATGATGAAGAGCCTGCGCATAAACATTTCACTCATCACCTGCCCGAAGTACAGGATATTCATATAAAAAATCTTTCATTTACCTATCCGGGAGCAGGTAATGAACCGGTATTAAAAAATATTAGCTTAACCATTCCACAGGGTAAAGTAACGGCCATTGTAGGCATGAGCGGTAGCGGGAAAACCACGCTCATTAAGCTGTTGCTTCGTTTTTATGAAAATTACAAAGGAGATATTTATCTGGGTAATTCAAGCTTTAAAATGCTCAGTCCAAAATTCTGGAGAAGTGTAAGCGGTGCGGTAATGCAGGACAGTTTTATTTTTAATGATAACATACGCAAAAATATTACGGTTACGTATGAAAAGATTGATGAG
>JBBQVY010000360.1:0-3808 GCA_038211085.1 Chitinophagales bacterium
CACATCGTCCCTGCCTTAATAGAAGACACAAAAAATATAGCTCCGGCAAACGATCCCACTCAACCTGTTTTTACAATAATATTCGACCGGGAAGGTTATGAGCCAGCCTTCTTCGCCAGGCTCTGGAACCAACATCGCATAGCAATCATCACCTATCGCAAACATGTAAAGGAAATGTGGGAAGTAGAAGACTTTAAGAGCATTGAAACTCAAGTCAATGATACAAAAGTTATTATGCAAATTTGCGAAAAGCAAGTACAACTCGGGGGACACTCGTTCAGGGAAATACGCAAGTTGAGTGACAATAATCACCAAACCAGTATCCTCACTACTCATCCCACATTAGAGCAGTCAATTGTAGCGGTACAAATGTTTTCCCGCTGGACCCAGGAAAACTTTTTCAAATACTTAATTCAAGAATTTGATTTTGATAAAATGATTAATTATGGCATTGAGATACCCGATCAAAATAAAGAGGTCGTTAATCCGGCCTACAGCAGATTATATCAACAACGTAAAAAGCTTGTGGAGAAACGAAGAAGATTAGAAGCTCAAATGCTGGAAGCCATGGAAAACAATATCAATCAAAACATCAGTGAGACAAAAAAATGGCTGTCAAAACAAGCCATCCTAAAAGAAAAAATAGAAGATCTTCGGGTACAGATCAACCAAAAAACAGAACAGCTCAGTCAAACATCCTCAAAGATTAAGCTGGCAGATATGCCTGAACAAATCCGTTATAACCGATTAAAAACAGAAAGCAAAATGTTTATGAACATCATTAAAATGATTGCCTACAGGGCAGAAACCGCCCTATTTAATTTAATAAAGCCATATTATAAAAACAATGAAAAAGATGGAAGGCAAATCATCCAAACCATCCTTTCCTCAAACGCAAACCTGCAGCCTGATTACCAAAACAACGAATTACATGTCACCATCCACTCCCAGGCAACACCAAGGGCTAATGAAGCCCTTAAACAACTATGCGCAGAACTAAGCCAAACAGAAACCTCCTGTCCCATGACAAATCTTAAACTTGTCTTTAATTGACGCACTTCTATTTTGCGACAAATCAGGAGTTCTGAATATAGAGGTGGAAGCATACAAACATAGCTTCTCCCATCGATTCAAACAATAGAATAAAGCTTTGCCGATAGCGCTTTTAGGTAACACTTTTGTATATGCCTCCTGCATCCATGATCCTAATTCCTTCAGCAATGGTATCGCGTTTTCTTTTCGGTATAGCAGCTTTTCATCACCGACAATTCCTTTATCAGAGATATGCCTTTCAATTGCATATATTTTTTGCATCTCTGTCAATACATGAGTTGCTATATCTTTTCTATTTGATATAGCGTCAATAAATTTTCGCCTCGCGTGCGCAAGGCAGCCGACTAAGATGATGCCGGGCTGATCGCCAAAATACTCATATACGGCATACCCGTCAGTTTGCAGATATCCCTGGTAATTTTTTAAGATACTTTGAGGGCCCTCCCGACCTCTCCCCGTTTGGTAATCAAATAAAACCAGCTTTTGCTCATGACTTTGGTATACCCAATAGTAACCTAGATGGGTGGTACCTTTTTTAACCCTATCCAACACTTTCAACGTTGTTTCATCTGCATGTAAATAACCACAACTCAACATTAAGAGCTTATGTGACTGGTATAAAGGCAATAACAATCCTGCAGCATATGTTAACCAGTCGCCTATGGTACTATCACTAATGGCCACCCCAAGTCTTACATAGCGGTTTACCTGGCGGTGCAGTGGCATGTGGTCTACATATTTTTCTACAATCACCTGCGCTACCAAACTGGCGTCTACATTGCATCTTTCAAAAGCGCGATCCGGTGCAGGGGCCTGAACAATACGATTGGTGAGCGGGTCGAAAAATTTAGTACGAACGAGTCTTTTTACAAACAATTCACCGGATTTGTATGCCAGTATTTCGGTTACATCTTCCCCTAACTTCTTTGCACTTGCAGGATCTATGCCATCGGGGTTTATTAATTGTATTTCTCTGCGCAATTGCTCTGGTAAGTCGTTGCGGCCTTTATGGTTGGGTTGTAAACGGGTAGTGGTTTTTTTTTGAATAACCGCGTTGGTAGTAGTACTAATTACTTCTGCTATTGCCGGCACATCAAAAAGAGTAGGTGCGGTTGGATCTGCTGGTACCATGAACTTTTCATGCCTGCTACCGTAAATCATTTTCTTTAGTAGAAGCATTTCCAGTTGTAAAGCCTGAATGGTGAATTGCTGGGATTCAATGGTCAACTGCTGGCTTTCAATAGTTGAAAGCGCCTTTTCAAATTGAGCTTTATAGTCGATATTTGTGAATGTTGTTACCATCTGTTGATGGTGTAAAAGTCGCTCTGTTAAAGGGGTATAACTAATTAATGCACCTCTTTATTTACCCACAACCTCCTTATAAAATGTGCGCAATTCTGCGATTTATTTTATTCGGGTAAATTTATGTGCATAACTATTCGAAATTTTATTTTGGTAGCGAAAAACGCATTTTTTTCTTTATAGAATTCAGGACAATACCTTGCAAAATCAATTGCAATTGCAGCGAATTAATAGTAGCGCAATCATTACCCGCGGATATGGAAGGCAATTCGTACTCGCCTTTCTCTAATCGCTTATAATAAATGGCCAAACCATCACCTTCCCAGGAAAGTAGTTTTATTTGATTGCGTTTTCTGTTTACAAAAATATAAACACCACCTTGTAGCACATTGGAATGCATATGCTGCTGAACAATGCCACATAGTGAATCAAATCCTTTGCGCATATCAGCTGAACCATTATACCAGTAATAAGAAGTGGAGGAATTTAAATGGAGCATGTTCAGGAAATTAATAGTTGTTTTACAAAACCAATAGATTGCTCCGTTAATGAAAATTGTACTCGTATTCCATTAACCCCGATAAGAGTAACCTGTTCGGGATTGGCAGTTGTGGTAATGCTTATAGGAAGAAAGGAACCGGTAGTATTGTTATTAGATCGGTAAACCCCATACCAGTAGTGAAAAACATGATAGGCTATATTTTTTGTAATGCAGAAAGCCTTTTGTGTTAATCCACTCTGCTGCCACTGAGTGATCATTTCTAACAACTCGGCACGATGTTCTTTTTTGTTTTGCATAAATTAATATTTTAGCAAAACTGACACTTATTTTATTACTATCAAACATGGTACGCGTCGGACGCTTACATGTTTGTTGTCATAAATGCTCCCTAATTGAACCAATACCTTTATCATAAACTTCTTAACGAATTCAATGAAAACACAAAAAATATTACTCGAAAAAAAGTTACTTAGAGCCTTCCTTATTTTCACTATTATTTTTTCTCAAAAAGCATTTTCTCAAACATGGTCAACATTAGGCACTGGAATGAATGATTGGGTATATGCAAGTACCGTGTATAATGGGGATTTAATTGTTGGTGGGAATTTTACAGATGCAGGTGGCGTAAGCGCTAATCATATTGCACGTTGGGATGGTACAAACTGGTATCCCCTGGGTTTGGGTGTAAATGCTAAAGTATGGGCGTTAGCATCTTTTGGCGGCAGTCTGTATGTGGGAGGTCAGTTTACTGAAGCAGGCGGAATACCAATGTTAGGTATTGCGCTATGGGATGGTACCAATTGGATCAATGACCTGGGAGATATGAATGATATTGTTACCTCATTTGCTGTTTATAATAACGCATTGATTGCAGGAGGATATTTCATAGAAGCAGATGGTCTTCCGGTTAATAACATTGCCCAATATAAAAATGGACATTGGGCTGCTTTA
>JBBQVY010000361.1:0-3780 GCA_038211085.1 Chitinophagales bacterium
TCCACCTTCATACAGCCATCCTTTACCAGCACGCAACGGGCTATTTGTTGTAGGACTTCCTTCTGCTGTACTTAGCCCACCATTATCTGAAGTAAAAATTACAAGCGTATTATCATCAAGGCCGGCCTCTTTAAGTTTTTCCATTATTCTGCCAATATTCCAATCCATGTTTTCAATCATAGCGGCATAAACCGGGTTATCCTGCAGCATTCTGCGCTTCCAATCTTTTTCATTTTTCATCCATGCTTCATCTTTTAAGAATGTGTCTTTTGCTTCCCCTGTCATTTTCTTTTTTTTCTCTTCATATTTTTTTATGAGAGCAGCAGGAGCCTGCAAAGGGTTGTGTACTGCGTATAGGGAATACATTAATAAGAAAGGGGATTGTTTGTTTTGTTCAATAAAGGAAAGGGATTCTTTGGTTAGCCGGTCGGTAATATATTCACCTTTTGGACCGTCGCTTAACCTTGGGTTTTTGTAAGGGGTAAAGTAAGCGCCGGTACTGTCATTTATTCGCCCGGTGGGTGAGCCTGCACTCCAGCCTCCTTTGTTTATTTGAAAACCCTGGTTGTCGGGCCAGTACTTTTCTTCTTCGCCCAAATGCCATTTACCTGCAAAAAATGTTTTGTACCCATTCTCCAAAGCAACTTCACCAATTGTTTTTTCTTCGAGCGCCAACTGGTATGCGGTAGGTTGCGCAATTAACTTTTCATAGGGTCTTGCTTTACCATCTGCCTGCCTACCACGAATCCAATCTGTAACACCTGTTTTAACCGGGTACTTGCCCGTCATCAAACTGGAACGGGTAGGGCTACAAACCGGGCAGGTGGCGTAACCCTTTGTGAAACGAACTCCCTTCGCTGCCAGTTTATCGAGGTTGGGTGTTTCGTAAAAAGAGCTGCCGTAGCAGGTTAGGTCAGCCCAGCCGAGGTCATCTGCAAGTATAACTACAATATTTGGTTTCTTGCTTTTGCTTTGTGCATGTACGTTTACCCCTACAAATACGAGGATGAATAATGTGAACAAATGCTTTAACATGCTTATCGTTTTTGTTGAGGGTTATAATTTTAGGGTAACTTTTTTTTAAAGCGCATGTAAGCAAAAGACATTTCAATTTCGTGAAATGTCTTTTTAACTTTTGACCTATCCTGAGAGGCTTGTCATGGTATAACCAGTTATAACTAAAGTAAACGTGATCCATTCTATCTTTTTGCTTTTTCTCTTCGTACTACTCAATTAAAAGGGATTCAAAATGTCCTGAGTCAAGCAAACCTATTGCTGTTTTATTTTTTCCAACTGTTGTTTCATTGCGTTCACTTTATCGGGATTTATGTCTGCTAAATTCTTTGTCTCTCCCAGATCGTTGGCTAAATTATACAGTTGTGGTTGCGGCAAATTTCCTAATTCAGTATTGGTATCTTTATTGATTTTAGGACCTTTGGAGGGTTCAATATATTTCCATTTGCCAACTACTAATGATAGGGTTAAATTGATCGATTGCTCTACCAGGTACTCCCGTGATTGGCGGCTTTTATTCAACAATACAGGCAAATTATTTTTACTGTCTGGCGCTTGTCCTTCTTCAACTTTAACGCCTGCAAAACTTGCAAGAGATGCATACAAATCAACCTGGCTGAATAATGCTTCATTCACTTTGCCGGGTTGAATTTTTCCTTTCCAACTTACTATAAATGGCACTCTTGTTCCAGCTTCAAACGCACTGTATTTACCCCCACGATAAATGCCGCCGGGTTTATGATTACCCAATTTTTCAACTGCCTCATCTTTGTAACCATCATCAATAACCTGCCCGTTGTCGCTGGTAAAAATGATGAGGGTATTTTCTAGTAAACCATTTTTTTTCAAATAATCTGTTAACTGCCCTACTGTCCAGTCTAATTGTAGCAAGGCATCACCCCTGGGGCCCATTCCGCTTTTTCCAACAAACCGTGAATTCGGCAGCCGGGGAACATGAATATCATGTGTAGAAAAATACAGGAAGAAAGGATTTGATTTTTGTTGGCTCATAAAGCCCTCAGCCTTTTGCAAAAGTATTGAAGCAAAGTCTTCGTCTTTCCATAAGGCCGAATTACCACCAGTCATGTAACCTATACGGCTTACTCCGTTTACGATGGTCATATCGTGCCCATGCGATGGTTGCATTTTTAATAGCTCTGGATTCTTTTTTCCTGTTGGTGCATTAGGATCAATCGGACCGGCATAACTTACTTTAATCGGATCATTTTTATCAAGATTAATAACCTCATGGTTTTCTACAAATACACAGGGCACCCGGTCGCCTGTAGCGGGAATCAGGAAGCTATAATTGAAACCAATCTCTAATGGGCCCGGTGTTATTTTCCCGTTCCAATCGGCTCCCTTTTCACTTCCAAGGCCAAGATGCCATTTACCAATTACAGCCGTATTGTACCCAGCTTTTTGAAGCATGCCGGGCATGGTAGTAGTAGCAACCGGAATGATCAATGTAGCATCGCCCGGCGCAATACCGGTACCTTCTTTTCGCCATGCATACTTACCGGTAAGCAATGAAAAACGGGAAGGTGTACAGGTAGCGGATGTTGCATGAACATTTGTAAACCGCACTCCATTTTTTGCCAGGCGGTCTATATTCGGCGTTGCAATAGCTGAAGTACCGTAACAACTTACATCACCATAACCAACATCATCCGTGTAGATCAAAACAATATTAGGCTTGCTTTTCTTATCTGCCTGTGCGTGCAATGCATTAAAAATAATTGCGGCAACAATTACAAGTAAGAACCGGCGGATTACTTTTTTCATATTACGCATTTTATAGAAGGCTCAATTATTTAGCTGTAGGTATAAGTGTTCTTTGTAAATAAATAAGGTTAATGTTGATAGGCTCCCTGGCAACATTAATGTCAAGTTGTAACATGGGCAAGGATTGCAAGAACCATTATGGCAACTGCAGCTAAAGTATCACAAATACTTCACCTGTACTTTTCAAAAAAGCGGGACAAACGTAGCAACACTACATTAAAGTTTTTTTTCAATGATGGATAGATTCATCACTTTTTATACTCCGATGGGGTAATGCCAAACTGTTCCTGAAAACGTATTCTAAAATATTTTGTAATTATTGAAAACAAAAAGTGTCTCATAGTTCTGCCTTACGATTATCAATGTAAATTTTTAAACTTTCCGAAAAACAACACCATTCTGGCAATGTGCATACCCTGGCATTTTACATTTTTAAAATAAATGTAACGGCTTATAGAATACGAAAGAATGCTGTCAAAAAAAGGGGGGTATTTATTTCAAATGATTGGCAAGACTACTTAAAATTATATGAAGGCTTTATTATTTCTTGTTCAGTTTACCAATAAATAACTTTTAAAAGGCTGAGCTACTTTTAAACCCGGACTTTTATACGAAACATTAAAGAGATGCTCGTCCCCAATCTTTTTATGAGCATATATCCGAAATGGATGTAATCCTTTTTTTAAATGAATGGTAGTTTCATAAGTCTTTCCCTTTATAAATGAGAAATCCTGGTTGAAAATATTTATATCATACATCTTCATAATCAACGATACGTTTGTCTCTAATTTAAAAACATACTCGCCATCTGTTATGGCATTAAAAAAGCCTTCGTAATAAACAACCCCTTCTTCTTTCGGCTTTAATTTAATATCTGAGAATTTAGAAGTATTGCCTGTAGCATCCGGTTGTAAATTGATTACATCGGGAAGCCATAAAAAATTCCCTTTATAAAATTTCCAGCTAATCCCATTTTTAACA
>JBBQVY010000362.1:0-3777 GCA_038211085.1 Chitinophagales bacterium
TATCCGCTCGGGAGCGCCCATTGAGGTGGTTGAAAACCTGCAGGAATTAGAAGACGAAGGCGAGGTTTACGAAAGTATAGAAGACATTTGGCCCGACTACCCAAGCCAGGACGATTTTATGTTTAATGAAGATGAATATTAGCAAACGAGAGGACTAACACCTTTCGAAATAGCACCAGTAAATTTATATCAATCAACCATCTGCCTTGCGGATGGTTTTTCTTTTTTGGTAACAAGGATTTGAACCCTGATCAACTTTGTTGCGTCGCACTCTTGTACTGTTTGTACAAATTGCAACAGACCGCACTTTATACGCTTCTTTAGTGTAGCTCTCTTACTCAGACATAATATTAACGCCTGTATTATCCCTTTTAAAAATAGATTTAAAATAAAGCAGTACGAGAGATAATATTAGCACGATGGCATTAGCCAGGATCACAGGTCCGCTATTGATACCAAAACCATAAGCCAGCCAAACGATAGTGCTTAATACCACTATAAGCATCATCCAGGTGCTTAAGTCTCCCACACTTTTTGATTGCCATGCCTTATACACCTGTGGTATAAAAGTTATAGAGGTAAGAAACGAACCGAAGTAACCAAAAAATTGAATCCAATCCATTGAGGTTATGTTGAATGTTGAATTTTAAATTTTTAATACAGAAATTATTTTTATGGGAACGGCTTGTAAACTGACAAACCCACTGTTTAGCGGTAGTTTTTAAAATTGATATTTTTGAAGTAAATATTTTCCATTAGACACTTTGATTTTTAGTAAAGTATTTTTATCAATAGCATCAAACGAAAACTCTCCTTCTACTATTGGAATACGTCCACCATTTGTATTCTCAAATACCCTGCTCTTTATTGTCAACACACCTTTATTTAAACTGTCAGTCTGATAAGAGACAGGCCCTAAGTCAAACCAAGCAATATTTTTATTATCTAAAACATAAGTTCCGTCTGAAATTTTTCCTTTAATATAAAAACCAGCCCTTTGTCCGCCACATCCAAAAGCTGCAAAAACGCTGTGTCTTTTAAATACTCTGCAACATGAGCACTTGTCCCGCAAGCAGCAATTCTTTTCAATTCGTTATTAACTGTCATGTGATAAAATGGGTCTAACGAAGTTGAGATTCTTTCTTTTTTGCAAGAGAAAAAAATAGTCATTGTGTATAAGAGGGCGGTCAAAAATGTTATACTAATTTTCATTTTACATTATATATTAAAGAAACCCCTCAAAATTACCGCCGACTTCACAATTCAGCCAAACGTGGGTGTCGTACCTCTGGGTCTCATTACCTATGAGACTCCTTTAAATCTAATATCCTGGTGCACCACCTAAACAATAATAAATTTTTAAGCAAAAAAAATTGATTGACCATATGTCAATAAGTTTCACACTACTTCACACTCCTCAGTGACCAATGACAATTCGATGTCGTTTTCTTAAGCATTGTTAACTTTCACGCAAAGACGCAAAGAAATGCCAGGCAAAGGTGCAAAGTAAGTAGAGGTTTATCTTTGCGCCTTGGCACCTTTTTTTCTTCGCGTGAAATTTTCTAAAGTAAACATTGTGACCATTGACTAATGACCAATGACCTTCTTCAACACTACTTTTCCATTTGCTCAATAATCTCCCTTGTAACTCCGGTAAAGCTAAATCCACCATCGTGAAACAGGTTTTGCATGGTTACATATTTAGTGAGATCGCTAAAAAGCGTAACACAGTAATTGGCACAATCTTCGGCATTGGCATTTCCAAGAGGGCTCATTTTTTCAGCAAAACTGATAAAGCCATCAAAACCTTTTACGCCACTGCCGGCTGTAGTACGCGTAGGTGATTGAGAAACTGTATTAATCCTAACCTTGTTTTTAATGCCATAATGGTAACCAAAACTGCGGGTAATGCTTTCCAGCAAAGCCTTGGCATCAGCCATTTCGCTATAGTCAGGAAATACGCGTTGGGCTGCTATGTAGGTAAGGGCAACAACACTTCCCCAATCGCTAATGGCATCCATGTTATAAGCTAACTGCAGCAAGCGGTGCAGGCTTATAGCTGAAATATCGAGCGACTTATGTGTGAAATCGTGGTTGAGACCCGTGTAAGGATTGTTCTTTCGCATATTAATGCTCATGCCTACACTGTGAAGAATAAAATCGATTTTGCCGCCAAAATGTTCCATGCTTTTTTCCAGTAAGTTTTTCAACTCATCATTGCTGGTTACGTCAGCCGGAATAACCGGTGCATTGTTACATTCCTCAGCCAGCTTATTGATTTCGCCCATGCGCAAGGCAATAGGGGCGTTGGTTAAAACAATTTCAGCGCCCTGTGCGTAACATTGTTGTGCTACTTTCCAGGCAATTGACTGGTCGTTCAATGCGCCAAAAATGATTCCTTTCTTTCCTTTCAATAAGTTGTGCGACATAATCTGTTTATTTTATAAATCGTTAATGAGGGGTAAAAATAGAAATTCGGTTTCTAACAATAAAAAAGAATGTGGTAGCTGTAAAGTGTGCAGTTTTGCCTTGCTTATGTAAGCTGGTTTTCTTTTATTAAATGAGGTGATTATTGAATGATTAAGTTAGTCTGCCAGAACCATCTCCCTTGCATTTTCAATAGCTGCGGGTGTAGGCTTTTCGCCACTTAGCATTTGAGCTATGCTGGTAATACGCTCTTCCCTGGAAAGTAGTTTGATGTTGGTTTTAACAGCACTGCCCTTATTTTCTTTGTAAACGTAAAAATGGGCATGTGCCTTACCTGCAATTTGAGGTTGATGAGTTATGCAAATTACCTGGCGTTTGTTGGTAAGGTCTTTCATAATCAATCCCACTTGTTTGGCGGCTTCGCCTGAAATACCTGTATCAATCTCATCAAAAATGAGTGTAGGCAAATCGACCGACTGGGCAATCAAAGATTTAATACAAAGCATTAACCGGCTCAGTTCACCACCACTTGCCACTTTACGTACTGGTTCAAACCGATTGGTTTTATTAGCATCAAACAAAAATTCAATAACATCAGCCCCAAAATGCGATAGGGGAGCGGGCTGAACCAACACTTTTATTTGCGCATTAGGCATCCCTACCTGCTGTAAGAGAAGATTTACTTTATTTACAAAAGGTGTTATTTGTTTGCTTCTACGGTTGGAGACTGTTGCTGCAAGTGATGTGGTTTTGGTAAGTAAATCCTCCACTTCTTTTTCCTCCCTTACAATCAGGTCATCTATTTGCAATACAGCCTGTAGTTTTTCTTCAAGTTCGACTTTTAAACTAATGAGTTCATTGGTGGAAAGTACCCCATGTTTTTTTAGCAGTTTGTACCCTGCAGACAAACGTTCATTTATGGTATCGATACGTGACTGGTCAAATGTAATATGATCATTCAGGCGGTCAATTTCTTCGGCTATATCCTGCAATTCAACCTGCGTACTTAGTAAACGTTGTGCCAGTTCTGGCAACTCTTTAATGTATTGTGCACAACCCTGTAACTGGTTGGCCATAATTTTTACCTGTTGCACTAAAGGTTGATCCTGCTCCTTTAATTCTGCATAAACGTTTGTAAGTACAGATTTGATGCTTTCCGAATTGCTGAGCATTTTTAATTCTTCTTCCAAACTTTCTAACTCATTATCAGCAAGGTTTAACTCGTTCAGTTCATCAAATAAATATTGCTGGTAGTCCAGTTCTTTGTAAAAACTGGTCTTCTTTTGCTGTAGTGCATCCAAACCTTTTTTCTTTGCCTGCCACTGGTTAAAAATGCCCTGGTATTCTTTA
>JBBQVY010000363.1:0-3769 GCA_038211085.1 Chitinophagales bacterium
GGTGCGACTTACCGGCTAGGAATAAGTCCAAACCTGAGCAACATCTATTTCATTTTTTAACGCCTGACCTATTCATTTTCTTTACGCTTTTTTTATGAGGTCGGTTGAAAGCCAGCACCCAATAGCTAAAACATTCCATCCAATAAGCGATTGCCTCATTAGTCAACGAAATCAGGGTTCCACTGGTCTTCACCACAGTAGCACAAAAGCTTAATTGAAAGTCGGCGCCGGAAACAGCCTGTCCCGATTTTTTCGGGACGCTGTTTCGTTGCGAGGGACGAAGCAACCTGCATTTGCTGTCTTTTTTTGGTTACTTTTTTGGACAAGCAAAAAAGTGACAAAGAACAAGATCGAAAGCTATAAGGGTTTTGATGAAAAATCAATTTGCCTCACCTGCATGTGCAACTTTTAACACCTATGTGCAACTCTGACGGGCGGGCGCAGGAATGTCGCAAACAGAGCAGATGCCTGCACTAACATTTTTCATTATAAAATATTTCTCACCGCAGGTTTTTAAAACAACTTGCGTCTCATATAAAAAACACACAACAATGAAAACTCTTATTTATCTATGCCTGCCTATCCTTGTTATAACAACCGCAAATATTGCCTGTAAAAAAGATAGCACCAGCACTACCACATCGGTGGTAACAGCAACAGTTCCCGATATATTTAAAAAGTTCCACACAACTGTACAAACATCGTCGGACGGGAATTTTATTACGCTTAAGAGCAATGGATTGCCCGATCATAAAAGCCCCTACTTTGCCACCAGCGACAGCCGGTACGAAGCCTACAATGGAAGAAATGCGGCATACTCAAAGAACCCGAATTCAATAGCAACACAAAGTCTCACTTTTAAAATACCTGCTAATCCTGCAGCAGCTTCTACACATAGCGCAACACCGTTGGGACCAATTGGAGTTTCGATAAATGGCGTTCCGCTTTTTAACCAATATGCAGGACCTGCAACGCCTTTAACAAACGAAATAAATTCATTCGACCAGTACAACGGGCATCCGCAAATGAGTGGGCAGTACCATTATCATGTTGAGCCATTATACATAACAGTAACCAAAGGAAAGTCTGCATTGATTGGTTTTTTGCTTGATGGATTCCCGGTGTATGGACCTTTGGAAAATGGAGCAACGCTGACCAGCGCAAGCCTTGATACTTATCATGGACATATGGGTGTAACTGCTGATTACCCCGGTGGCATTTATCATTACCATACAACAGCAGATGCCCCTTACATCAATGGCAGCGGCTTTTACGGAACACCTGGTTCCGTTACGCAGTAAGTATTTCAATCATTGGTTGTCACCCCAAACGTTTGTTACTAAATCAAAATAAATTAATAATTATGAAGAAGAAGTACCTGGCAATTGCTATCACGATGATGTTAGCAAGTGCGACTATAGCCCAACCGCAGCCGCCACAAAAGCCCCCATCACCGGAAGAACATTTAAAGCATGTAAGCGAAAGGCTCGACAAAGAATTGCAGCTAAATGCAGATCAAAAAAAGAACGTACTGGATGCTTACAAAGATTTTTTTTCGGCGATGGAAAAAGTAAAAGCAGACAATCCTCCACCGCCCCCTCCGCCACCGCCACCCCTTGCTGTAAAAGAAAAGTTCGATAGCATTTTGAAAGAGAGAGATGCAAAAATAAAAGCCGTGCTGAATGAAGAACAGTTTAAAAAATTTCAAACAATGGAGCAGCATATGAAGCCACCACATGGCAACCATATGCCACCACCGCCACAACAATTGTAACACTCCTTAAAAGCCAGGAATGAAGAGACGAACCCTTATTGCGATCGCGTTTTTGTTGGTGATGCAGTCGTGCAAACAGGCAGCGCAAGTTGACACTAAATCGTTACCGTTTTATAACACAGCCGACTTTACACCGTATTGGATAGAACACTCATCCAAAGAATATCATTCAATACATACCATCCCTGCGTTTTCGTTTGTTAACCAGGATGGTGTTGCAGTAACTGAAAATAATTTCCGCAACAAAATTTATGTTGCGGACTTCTTTTTTACTAGCTGCCCTGGCATTTGCAAGCAGCTCACCAATGGATTAGCTAAGGTGCAGGAGGCTTATAAAAATGATGATGAAGTAATGCTGTTATCCCACTCAGTGACGCCGGAAAAAGATAGCGTTTCGAGGTTACAGCAATATGCGGAGGCTCACCAGGTACGTAGCAACAAGTGGCACCTGGTAACCGGCGACAGAAAGGCTATTTACACCATTGCCCGCCAGTCTTACTTTGCAGATGAAGACCTGGGTGAACAAAAAAATGAAGATGATTTTTTGCATACTGAAAACGTAATGCTGGTTGATAAAAAGCGGCGGATACGCGGCGTGTACAAAGGAACGGACGCAATAGAAATAAATAACCTCATCAACGATATAAAACGATTAGAACAAGAACCCCAATGAAGTTTGCATTAATTCTTTTAGTGACTGCAGTTGCCTGTTCCCGAACTGAAAAGCGGGCCGATACAAAAAGCCTGGCCTTCGCTGTGACTGATTCAGTAAGGCTTCCTGATACCGCATTTCAAATAAAAAACGGGTACGCTTTGCTTCATCAAAAAATGTTTAACGGTACTACCGTTGAATATTATTCTTCCGGCAATTTGAAATTATCCGTTGCATATATAGGCGGACTGGAAGAAGGATACACGCATGCCTTTTATGAAAACGGTCAACCCGAATACGAGCGAAATTATAAACAAGGCGAGAAGGATGGAATACATAAAGGCTGGTGGCAAAATGGAAACAAAAGATTTGAATATCATTTTGCAAAGGGCGTTTACAATGGCGATTTTACAGAGTGGTACGAGGACGGAAAAATCGCTAAGATCATTCAATACAACAATGGTAAAGAAACCGCAGGCAAAGGCTGGCGCAACAACGGCAAACCCTACATGAATTTTATAGTAAAAGATGGCCGTCGTTATGGCCTGGTAAACGCCCAGCTTTGTTACTCAATTAAGAATGAAAGAGGCGAGTTTGTTGAAAATGTGAAGTAAGTATGTAGAGGGCCCACATGCCGCCCACAGGTAAGGCGGTGAATGAATTATCTTCTTTTGAATCCTTCTATATTGCCTAACTGCTGCTGATTGATCCAATCCCGCCAGAAGAAGCGGGACAGGCTGTCCTGCCGCCATAATGCCAGGCCGAGTGTTTGACCCGTTTAATTGTGTCCATACTAAGGTCTTTATTTACCGTCTTTCTCTGACCAAACCTTGATTATTTAAGGATGTCTATTTATAGATGGCGAAACTCAATATTGGCAAGGATTCTAAAAATATAAAAACACTAATGGCGTTCTTGTTAATGACTACCATTCATTAGACACAATGCACATACCACCATTAATATAATCTCTTATAAAATTTTCAGGAAGATTGATGTCTTTTGAAATTGTGCCATATTCCATTCCATCGTAACCCTCAAAGTAAAGTTTCCCGTCATGCCTTATTTCCATACTTTGAAAATATCCTTCTACCTCTTCTTCTTTTATTATTTTAACGAGTGTTTCCTTGTTAGCTGGCGATAAAATCATTTGTTGATAATAAGCAAATTGACTTAGCATTAATAAATTATTCAATGCAGAGCGATCTTCTATGCTTGGGGCTTGAATAAAGCAAATAGAATTATCTGGAACAAGATTAATCAGATCAATAATAAATGACTGGGTTTCTGTCATGAACGAGAAGCAACGAGTTTTTAATGGTTACGTACAACGGCTTGGCGTT
>JBBQVY010000364.1:0-3762 GCA_038211085.1 Chitinophagales bacterium
GCTTTTTCAGAATTTAAAATGCAGTCAGCCCATGGATGAAAGACAACAAACCCTCTGGAGCTTTATGTGGCAGCAGCACGATAAATTGCTGGACCAGACATTGGCACATATTGGCCTCACATTCACAAGCCTGCTGCTATCAATACTGATTGGCCTGCCGCTGGGTATTTGGATAGCACGAAAAAAGCAATGGAGCAGTTTTGTATTGGGTATTGCAGGGGTATTACAAACCATACCCAGCATAGCACTGCTGGGTTTCATGATACCCCTGCTGGGCATAGGTGCCAAACCTGCAATTGTTGCGCTTATGTTGTATGCCTTCCTGCCTATAATTCGTAATACGTTTACAGGTATCAGCCAGGTAAACAATGCAGTGGTAGATGCTGCAAAAGGTATGGGCATGAGCCCCTGGCAAATTTTATTTAAGGTTGAACTGCCTTTGGCATTACCCGTAATACTTGCCGGCATTCGTACGGCAACAGTTATTAATGTTGGGGTAGCTACTCTTGCTGCTTACATAGCGGCGGGTGGCCTTGGCGAATTTATTTTTGGAGGCATAGCACTCAACAACACCAACATGATTTTAGCTGGTGCCATACCTGCAGCGTTACTTGCTATAGTCTTCGACTTTGCCTTATCAAAAGTGCAGCATATTCAATTTAAAAAAAGGAGATCGGGCATCATAGTTATTCCACTAGTCATTATAATATTTTCTTCTTTTTATTTATTGCCCTCAGCTTTAGGCAGTAGTATGCTTGCGGGTTTTACACCTGAGTTTATGGGCCGTAGCGATGGATATCTTGGACTGAAAGATAAGTATGGCCTTAAGATTAGAACGGTAGTCATCAGCGATGCTGTGATGTATAAAGCTGCTTTCGAAAAACAACTGGATGTGATTAGCGGTTACAGCACCGATGGCCGTTTAAAAGCATTTGACCTGGTAGTTTTGAAAGATGATAAAACCATCTTTCCCCCCTATTATGCAGCCCCGGTTATAAGGCACGAGATTGTTGAAAAATATCCCGAAGTTGTTACTACCCTCAATCGCTTGTCAGGGTTAATCAACGACTCTATTATGACAGAGTTAAACTATCGTGTCGATTACTTAAAACAAACACCGGAAGTTGTTGCCAGTAATTTTTTGAAAAGCAAAAGCCTGTTACTGCCACCACGCAATGGCAATAAAGCCACTATTCGTATGGGAAGTAAAATATTTGGTGAACAATACATTTTAATACACATGTACAGCCTGCTGTTAAAAGGTTATACTGATTTTAAAGTAGAAACTAAAACAGGATTGGGTGGCACAAAAATTTGTTTTGATGCACTTGTAAATAACCAGATAGACTTATATCCCGAATATACCGGCACAGGCCTCTTAGTTATTTTGAACCCAAAAAAAGAAGTAGTTGACAAAATGATTGGAAGCAAAGAGCAGGTGTTTAGTTTTGTAAAAAGTGAGTTTAGTGAAAGATATAGTCTGGATTGGTTGCAGCCTATTGGTTTTAATAATGCCTATGCATTAATGATGCGGAGAAAGCAGGCTGAAGAAGCACACATCATTACCATTTCTGATCTTGCCCTTGCTGTTGAGAAGTGATTGGTCTGGCACATCCGGCAAATAAAAGTATTCGTAACCTAATAGCAAAAGAGCTTGATTACATGCAGACATTATCCGAAAAATATAAAGAAATAAGGCAACACTCCGAAGACATTTGCGCACCCTTGCAAAAGGAAGATTATGTAGTGCAGCCTGTTGTTGATGTCAGCCCGCCCAAGTGGCATATCGGGCATACTACCTGGTTTTTCGAAACGTTTATTTTAAAAAATTATGTTGAAGGATACAAAGAATATAACCCTGACTATAACTATGTTTTCAACAGCTATTACGAAACCGTTGGTGCAAGAGTGGTGCGCACAGACAGGGGAAATTTAAGCAGGCCAACAGTTGATGAAGTATACGCTTACCGAAAGTATGTTGACGATGCCATGCACAATTATCTGGCCTGCCCTATCCAGGAAGATGTCTACCCTTTGCTTCAGCTAGGGTTTAATCACGAGCAACAGCACCAGGAACTTTTGCTAACCGATATCAAATACATACTCGGTAACAATCCACTAATGCCGCCCTATAAAAATGATAGAAAACCGGTCCTTGGGCAAAATCAATCTTCAAACTTTATACAAATACCTGCAGGCATTTACGAGATAGGATATACCGGCAATGACTTTTGTTTTGATAATGAATTGGGACGTCATAAAGTTTACCTGGAGCCATACAGCATTGCTGCAAGCCAGGTAACCAACGGAGCATATCTTGAATTTATAGAGGCAGGCGGATACAAAAATTTTGTTTACTGGCATGCCGAAGGATGGGATTGGGTGAAAAGCAATTCCATTCAATCGCCCATGTATTGGCATTTGATAGAGGGTAAGTGGTGGTATTATACTTTACAGGGTTTGGTTGAATTAAATAGGAATGATACCCTAAATCACATTAGTTTTTATGAGGCTGCTGCTTATGCCGCATGGAAAGGAATGCGTTTGCCTACAGAGTTTGAATGGGAAATAGCTGCCCCACAATTTAAATGGGGCAGCCGCTGGGAGTGGACCGAAAGTGCTTACCTGCCTTACCCGGGTTTTAAAAAGGCCGCGGGTGCCATAGGCGAATACAATGGCAAGTTTATGGTAAATCAAAAAGTACTTCGGGGTTCTTCTGATGCTACTCCAGCAGGACACAGCAGAATTACTTACCGTAACTTTTTTCATCCAGATTTACGCTGGCAATATACCGGCATTCGTTTAGCTCAATAATTATTTATGAAGCAGTTTTTACAAGATGTTATCAAGGGTCTTTCGGCTCCCAAAAAATACCTTGAATCGAAATATTTTTATGATGCGAAAGGGGATGAATTGTTCAGGGGTATTATGGCCTGCGATGATTATTATCTGACCAATTGCGAGATGGAAATTTTTACTTCTCAAACAGCAGAACTGGCGGCATGTTTTACCAACCGTTTGCAGGAGTTTGACGTGGTAGAGCTGGGTGCCGGCGATGCCACCAAATCGGTTCACCTGTTAAAAGAGCTGGTAAATAACAAAGTACCTTTTACATATTACCCGGTTGATATTTCCACAGATGTGATTTCGCTACTGCAACGCGAACTGCCAAAGCATTTGCCCGGCCTAAATATCCAGGGCTTAAACGGCGAGTATTTCAACATGCTTACCAAGGCTAAAACATTGTCTGACAGAATAAAAGTGGTATTGTTTTTAGGATCGAACATTGGCAACATTCCGTTGGAGGGTGCAACACACTTTTGTCGGCAATTAAGGGGTAACCTGGTACCCGGCGATCTGATGCTGATTGGCTTTGACCTGCAAAAAGATCCTCAAACTATATTGAGGGCATACAACGACCGGGATGGTTTTACACGACAGTTTAACCTTAACCTCTTACACAGGATCAACAAAGAACTTAGTGGAAATTTTAATGTCAGCCAGTTTCTCCATTTTCCTACATACGATCCCGGAACTGGGGCTTGTAAAAGCTACCTGGTAAGCATGCAAGACCAGCAAGTGGAAGTTGCAGATTATAGTTTTGAGTTTCATAAATACGAACCCATATTTATGGAAGTATCTCAAAAATATACAGTTGGTCAAATAGAAAACCTGGCAACAACCAGTGGTTTTAAAACCATCCAACATTTCTTCGATACTAAAAATTGGTTTGTTGATGCGGTGTGGGAGTGTGTGTAAAGG
>JBBQVY010000365.1:0-3750 GCA_038211085.1 Chitinophagales bacterium
ATGATAACTTCCCCAACTTAACACAGCCGCAACAAGAATAATGATGTTGGCAATGGAGCCAAATTTTGCATCTTTCCAAACAGTAAAAATTAGTATTTGCGAAATGATTACTGCTGCTAATCCAACAAACATCCATGCATCTTTTTTTACCAACAATAAAACGGTAGCAGCAATAAATAAAAATGCAGTCAACAACCAAAGCATACCCGATGGTTTTAAAATTTCTTTGCTGATTTGGGTAATATTGACATAGTTAAATGCTTTTGCAAAACCCATGAAGTGGATGAGTCCGTGTGTAAGCAGTATAAAGGCGAAAATATATTTAAACATAAAATATTTTAAGATTTTCAAATATTCTTTTTTCAGGTTCTCACGAACCGATCCACAGAACGTCTTAATGTTACAGGGTCTGGATAATCTTTTAAATAACCGGCACGTAGAATAAACTGCACAGGTTCATTTATACCAATTGATTGATTTAATATTTGATTGGTAGATGCTTCTTCAATTATTTGTGTCATTGGATGAATAGCAATATTTCTTTCCCGTACTTTTAAAAAAAGCTGTTGCATTCTTTTACCTGTTTCCAACAATGTTGTTACAGAATTATCTTTACTTGTAATTATTAGCCAGCCTGCGGATTGTGAAACCTGTTTCACCACTTTATCAATACTTTGTTCTCTGAAACTTTTTTTCATTACATCTTCTTTGCCAAAAAAATTGCGTAAATACCAGCCCGGTATGCCATCTATTTCCATTCCCGCCAGTGTTAAACCATCCATATGCTGCCCGGCATCTTTGCTTGAAAACCTTATCCAGTTTGCTAATTCACTTTGTGCCGCATCCCGGTATGCTTGTATTCTGTTGGCTTCAATGGTTTGTTCATTTAACCATTGATGTTCTTTGGAAGTATTGGGCAAGTAATGGATGAAATCGGTTCCTGAATTAACCAAGTAATTGAGGTCTTCCTTTTTAAAAGTATTACTTAAATAATTTGATCTTACTGTTCGGCGTTGTTTTATTTTTTCAATGGCATACTTTATTGCATGATTATTTTTACTGAGTTTAATATCAATAATATTTTCATCCTGATTGCTTGTTGCTAATATGGTGTACTCACAATTGTAGCCCAAGTCACTAGCTGCATATTCAAGGTTTTGTAAAAAAGCTCCGATTGATAGAATGGTTTCCCTTTGGGTGGGATCAACGCCTGGAAGCCATCGGTTTTTATCATTGCCAATTATCCAATGATAGGGTTCAACATATTTTACAAACCATGGTTGGGTATTATGACCGCTTGGTGCAAGCGATGCTAAAAATAAAATCTCTCTTTCATCAGGTTTTAATGAAATATTAATTGGATCATTTTGCTGACTATCTGTTCTTGCAAAATTATTTTTATCACTTAGAAGGTAATAAGTTACACCTCCGATTACAATAGAACTACTGGCAATAGCTATAAATTTTCGTCTTTTCATTATCTGCAATTTCTGCACTGCATCTAAAGGTAGTTCTATTAAAAGTGGCAGATTTTTTATTATAAGGCAAAGACTTGCATTATTCACACTTCCCTTCATATCGGTAAGATAAAATGTTATTTGTTCCAGCCGGGGTGGATGGGCCGTGCTTTGGCATTTTTAGCTCTTTGCAAGGTTGGCTTTGTGTCAGGGTTTTGTGTGCCTTGCAATGTGCTAAAAATAGTGTGGGGTCGGGTCGGTAAAGTCATGTGAGCTTAAATTTTAGTAGGATGTCGTTTAGGGTGACGTACAACTGTTGAATAATGTTATACCGTACAAGAGTGCGACGCAAGAAAAGCTTAATAGTTTTCCAGACCCCTGGCTCAAAAAAATAATCATATAAATAAAAACCCCGCTCATCTTTCAATGAACGGGGGTTCTGTATTTTATCCTTCCGCGTCAGGCGGAGAGTTAGAGGGGGCTTTTAATCTTCCACCTTCACTTTGCCTTTCTGTTTTGCAATTACTTCTTCTGCAATATTGTTTGGTGCAGGATTGTAATGCGAGAACTCCATGGTAGAAGTTGCACGGCCACTGGAAAGCGAACGCAACTGGGTTACATAACCAAACATTTCGCTCAATGGCACTTTGGCTTTAATTACTTGTGCATTACCGCGTGTGTCCATGCCTTCGAGCATGCCACGGCGGCGGTTAAGGTCACCGGTAACATCACCCATGTACTGGTCTGGTGTTACTACTTCCACTTTCATAATAGGCTCCAGCAAAACAGGTTTTGCTTTACGGGCTGCTTCGCGGTAACCGCCTCTTGCACAAAGTTCAAAACTCATTGCATCAGAGTCAACAGCGTGGAAACTTCCATCGTAAACGCGGATCTTCATGTTATCTACCGGGTAGCTTGCAAGCACACCGGTAGTCATTGCGAGCTTGAAACCTTTCTCAATTGCAGGAACAAATTCACGCGGAATTGATCCACCAAAAAGGTTGTTTACAAACTGGTAATGCTCTTTGGGGTTTGCTTCCAACCACTCTTTATCGGCAGGTCCAAGATCAAACTGAATATCGGCAAATTTACCACGACCACCAGTTTGCTTTTTCAACACTTCACGGTGTGCAATAGTAATATTAAATGCTTCTTTGTAAGCTACCTGTGGATTGCCCTGGTTGATCTCTACTTTAAACTCACGCTTCATACGGTCAACGATAATCTCAAGGTGTAACTCACCCATTCCACTTAAAATGGTTTGGCCGGTTTCTTCGTCTGTTCTTACACGCAGAGTAGGATCTTCTTCTACCAACTTAGCGATTGCCATACCCATTTTATCAACGTCAGCCTGCGTTTTGGGCTCAACGGCTACAGAGATTACAGGCTCGGGAATAAACATGTTCTCTAATACAATTGGATGATCTTCATCACACAAAGTATCGCCTGTTTTTATTTCTTTAAACCCAACGGCTGCGCCAATATCACCTGCTTCAATTTCAGGGATGGGGTTTTGTTTGTTGGCAAACATTTGCATAATACGGCTAATGCGTTCGTTCTTTCCGCTGCGCATATTCTTTACATAAGAGCCTGCATCAAGATGGCCCGAGTAAACCCGGAAGAACGCCAAACGGCCCACGAAAGGATCGGTCATTATCTTGAAAGCCAATGCTGCAAAGGGTTCTTTAGCATCGGGCATACGCTTGATTTCTTCGCCGGTATCAGGGTCGGTACCAGTTATTGCGCCAACATCAATTGGGCTTGGTAGGTAGCGAACAACATTATCAAGCAAAGTTTGTACGCCTTTGTTTTTAAATGCACTGCCGCAAAGCATAGGAACAATACTGAGGTCAATAGTAGCTTTACGCACGGCTTCGTGTACTTCATCCTCGGTGATGGTATTAGGATCATCAAAGAATTTTTCCATTAGCTTGTCGTCATATTCTGCCACGGCTTCAATCAACTGTGTTCTCCAATATTCTGATTCTTCCTGCAAATCTGCCGGAATAGGAATTTCTTTATAAGTAGCACCCATGCTTTCATTATCCCATATAATACCTTTCATGGTAATAAGATCTACCACACCTTTAAAATCATCTTCTGCACCAATTGGTAATTGTAAAGGCACCGATTTAGCGCCCAGCATTTCACGCACTTGCTTAACAACATTTAAGAAGTCAGCACCGGAGCGGTCCATTTTATTTACAAAACCAATACGTGGCACATTGTAACGGTTGGCCTGGCGCCAAACAGTTTCAGACTGAGGTTCTACACCATCAACCGCACTGAACAA
>JBBQVY010000366.1:0-3750 GCA_038211085.1 Chitinophagales bacterium
CTGCTTCGCAGGAAGTTCTAACCAAAAAGACCGGTTTGGTAGGAATTGAAAAATGGGATTTTTTGGCCAGCACTCCGTCGGGCAGAGTAAGAACTTTTGTAAATACCGGAATAGCTTTTAGTGGAAGTAAAGCACTTACAATTGATGTTGCCAGCTTTGTACAGACAGGTAATGTAAACTTTGTGTATGCCACCTTTAATATGACGCAATACCATGCTGCTAACAATGCAGTTCGTATGGATTTTTATACTGAAGAACATAGCAGGTTATTAAACCAAAACAACCGGGTCTGGATTAGAGGTAATGATACGGATAGCTGGATTTTGGCTTACAATCTCGATTCTGCAATTAGTATGTTCGAGGGTACGTGGCATAGGTCTGCCAGCATACCGGTAAGCAACTTATTATTAGCCAATGGCCAGGATTTTACTTCAAGTTTCCAGGTTAGGTTTGGGCAGTATGGTATTATTGGTATGAGTGATGCAACCCATAACGGAGGCTACAGCCTGGATGATTTTAGATTGTACACCGCAGAAAATGATGTGGCAGTTGCTTCAATTGATTCGCCTTTACTACATGCCTGTGGCCTTGGCGGAGCAGAAAAAGTTAGCGTTACTATTCAAAATTTATCAAAGGTTAATCTTTCAAATGTTCCTATAAAATTACAGGTAGATGGTGGAGCTGTTATTAGTGAAACAGTACCTGCAATGCCCGCAAATACCAAATTAAATTATACGTTTAGCACACCTGTTAATTTATCAGCCTTCGGCGAACATAGCCTTAGTGTATGGCTTGATCTACCTGCGGATACTTATCACGATAACGATAGTATCGTGGCCTACAAAATCATCAACCAACCGGTCATTGATGCTTTTCCTTACCTGCAAAATTTTGAAAATGGACCGGGTAACTGGTATGCTGCCGGACACAACAGCAGCTGGCAATTTGGTAAGCCAAACTCTTTAAAAATTCATAAAGCAGCCAGTGGTAGCAATGCCTGGAAAACAGCTTTACAGGGCACGTATAACGACGATGAGCTTAGTTACCTGTACTCGCCCTGCTTTAATCTTTCTGGTATAACAACGCCATGGCTAAGCATGAGTGTTGCCATGGATATTGAACAGTGCAGCCAATCAGTTTGCGACCAGGCATGGGTTGAGTATAGTGTGGATGGTGTTAGCTGGCAAAAACTGGGTACGTATGGCCAGGGATTAAATTGGTACAATCGCCCTGGCAATAATGTATGGGACAGTAGCGGGAATACCAGGTGGCGCAGCACAGGTATTGCATTGCCAACAGGGCTAACCTCATTGCGTTTACGAATTGTTATGAACAGCGATGAGTCGTTGATCAAAGAAGGAATAGCCATTGACGACATTCATATTTATGATCGTGCATTTGAAATTTATACCGGGCCTTCCAACTCAACGCCGGTTACCCAAAATGTTGCCGGTAATAACTGGATACATTTTAAACAAGGCAACCAGGTGATAGCTTCTATACATCCTGCCGGAAATGACCTGGGGGCAACTACCGTTCAGGCCTACCTGCACAGGCAGGGATTTAATGCAGTTCGGGATACCAACGACGTGTATTACCTCGATAGAAACATAACCATCAAAACTGCTTCAGCACCTGGCGCCGATAGCAGCACGGTACGTTTTTATTTTACGGATGCCGAAGTGGATACCCTTGTAAGAGCTACCGGTTGCAGCACCTGCATTAACCCTAAAGACGCTTATGAGTTAGGTACCACTAAGTACGATAATGCAGATGATAGTAAAGAGAATGGAACACTTGTAGACAACACGTCGGGTATATACAATTTTATACAATCAGACAACATAATAAAAGTTCCATTTGACAATGGTTATTATGCGCAATTTAAGGTGAAGGATTTCTCTGAATTTTGGATGAGTAACAAAGCTCTTTTTGGCAACGTTCCCCTTCCTTTAATGCTTACTGAGTTTAATGCCGCAAAGCAAAACCAGGATGCATTGTTACAATGGTCAACAGCCAACGAAATGAATGTTGACCGGTTTGAAATTGAAGTAGCAAGAACCGGTTACGAATACCAACACCAGCAGTTTAGCTTATTACGTTCTGTTGCTGCACGAAACAATTTGCAGAATAGTTACCTGGTAAATGATACGGAAACTGGTAAGACGGGAGCCCGTTATTACCGCCTGAAAATTATTGGCAGAAATAACCAGGTTACCTATAGTGCTGTTAAGGTGGTACTGTTTGGTAACAAAAATGAATGGGCAGTTTATCCTAACCCGGTAACAAATTACCTGCAGGTGGTTACGCAAACAGAAGCAGGCAAAAAGGTTGAAATACAATTGGTAAATACTACAGGCCAGGTGTTGCTTAACAGGTCAGTGATTGGTACAGGTTTTCCTGAAAAGATCCAGGTTGATGTAAGGCAGTTAAGATTGCCAGCAGGTTTGTATGTTGTTAAGTTAAGTAGTGGTATAGAAGCAAAACAGTATAAAATTATAAAGCAATAGCCGTTAAAAACTCCTGGCAACTTTTGGATCAGTGATGATGATATAGTCACCCAGTTGTTTCTGTTTGCTCCAGTCAATGTTTGGAAAGGCATCGTCACTGCCGGAAGAAATGACAAGGGCTTTAGTTTTTGGAGCGTATTTTTTGAGTTGCGTAACAATGGCAAAACGTTCATCGCTGTGGAACCGGCCATTAACCTGAATGACTTTTTTATGTTTATTTTTTTTAAGATAACTGGCAATTGAATATGCCATTGTAGCATCCCACAAAGATTGGGATGCTACAAAGTCAAACTCGGGTAAGGTTGTAGCTGGAGTAGCTTTTAAAGTTGTATCCGAAGGCATTGCATGACCCATAACGCCCATTAATTTATCGTAATAATTTCCTGTTGCAAAAGCATAAGGAAGTGGTGCAAAATTTTTCCTGGTTTCTTTTGGTAGCTCCTTTAACCCCTGTTGTCCTTTTCGACCGGCAAGATTGGTATAGCGTGTGGGGGCATTTGCGCATATCACATCCAATTGATTTGCTTTGGCAAAGTTTACTAATGGTTGATAGTCTTTGTAGTTATTCCACGGGCGGCTATCCTTTAAAAAATGGCGTTCTTTAATCTCATCCTTTAAATATTCATTCATGATTGGCTGCACATCACGGTCAAACATTTCAAGCGATAAAGCAACGTTGCTTTGGTATGTATCAAACAATAAAGTTAGTAATTGCAATTGCAGTGCATGCGCAACGGAATCATTATGTTCTTCTCCATAAAACAATACATCGTACTGCTGCATGTCTGTCACAATATCGATCAGCCTAACTTCTTTTTGTAATGCGCTTGAGTAGATACGATAGAGGTTATTTGTTTGAGCAATAGCTGCTAAGCTAAATATGTAAGACGCCAGAACAAGCAGAACCTTTCGCATAAACTTATTTTATTTTAGAGCAGTGGACCAATTATAATAAGCAGGGTAATTTTTTTTGAAGAGCTGTTGCAACACACCAACTATAGCTAAACTTTCATCCACATCGGCCTGGCTTTCTTTACGAGTTTATAAATTTTGCAATCTTCAGCATGTGCACCCGGCAGGTAACCAATGCTCATTAAGAATTCGTTGACTATGTCGCCCCCGGTAAATTTACAATGCTTTTTAAATAGCTTAACCCATTCCTCTTTAGTTAATGGGTGATGATGATCGAGCCACTTTCCAAACGATCCAAACTCTGTTTGTATTTGAAGAATGACCTTTG
>JBBQVY010000367.1:0-3732 GCA_038211085.1 Chitinophagales bacterium
CTCTTATTCAGTAATCTCAGACTTGAGGCTTGATTCATCCACGGTAGCGTGTTCGTTTACGCCAATGGTATCTTTATTGGCTAACTGACCGCAGGCTGCATCAATGTCTTTACCACGGCTACGGCGCAACCTTGCATTTACCCTGTTCTTGCTTAAATGGTTCATGAACTTTTCAACCGTTTCCTGGTCGGGCTTTAAAAATTTTGCAGCGTCAATTGGGTTATACTCAATAATGTTGACAAGATCTGCCGGAACCTGCCTGTAAATTTTTATAAGCTCATCGGCATCTTTAAGTGTGTCGTTGAAGTTTTGAAACAATATATATTCAAATGTGATTTCGTTACCGGTTTGTTTGTAAAAATGATTGAGCGCCTCTATTAACGCTTTAATGTTATTGGTTTCGTTGATGGGCATTATCTCGTTGCGCTTTTCATCGGTTGCAGCATGAAGACTTAATGCAAGATTGAAGCGTACTTTATCATCGCCCAATTGTTTAATCATTTTTGCTACACCTGCGGTGGAAACCGTTATGCGTCTTGGACTCATGCCTAAGCCATCGGGGGAGGAAATCATTTCAACTGCCTTTAGCATGTTTTTATAATTGAGCAGCGGCTCGCCCATGCCCATGAAGACTATGTTGGTTAACTTTTTATTGTTTACACGTAAGGCCTGCTGATTGATCAAAACAACCTCATCGTATATCTCATCAAAATCGAGGTTTCGTTTGCGAACCATATAACCGGTTGCACAAAATTTACAACTAAGGCTGCAGCCAATTTGAGAAGAAACACATGCAGTTTGCCGATCATCTGTAGGTATCAAAACACCTTCAACCAAATGACCTTCCACTGTTTTAAACCTGCTCTTTACGGTGCCGTCTTCACTGTATTGCGTAGTCTCTATTTGTAAGGCTGGCAGCGTAAAATGAGCTGCCAGCTTAACCCGTAATTCTTTACTTAAGTTGGTCATGGCCTCAAAACTGTGGGCATGTTTTTGCCATAACCATTCATACACCTGTTTAGCCCTGAACTTTTTTTCACCCAACTGTTCAAAGTATTCAACAAGTTGATCGAGGGTAAGATGGCGTATGTTTATTACATCACTTTTCATGGGGCAAAGGTAAGCAGGGAGAAATAGGGGGGAAGGAAAAAGTCAAAAGTCAAAAGTCAAAAGTCAAAAGCAAAAAGTAAAAAGTAAAAAAAGTCAAAAGTAAAAATGAAAGCTTTTAGAGGAACTGAGTTTGAATTATGGGCTTGTAGGGATGAAGAGGCATAGAGCTTTTCATTATGCCCGCAAATTTAATTTAGTGTGGGTTGCTGTGTTTCTATGGAACTCATGTTGAGGCAATTTTTAGGGAGTAGTGCTTTTACCAGGCATTCTATAGATTATAAAATTTCTTAAGACCTTTTTCAATTTGTTTTTTGTGATTACTACTGCCTTTGCTGCACAAGTAAAATAGCCCTACTTTGCATCTCATTTTTTAGAATGAATACAAAGTTATGAGTGAAGTTTTTGTAATAGATGCAGTGAGAACTCCAGTGGGCAGGTATGGCGGAAAATTGAGTTCGGTCCGGCCCGATGATCTGCTTGCAAATGTGATTAAATCATTGGTGAAAAGGAATGCAAACATTGATGTAAATGCTATAGAAGATGTAATAGCAGGAGATGCTAACCAGGCCGGGGAAGACAATCGAAATGTTGCCCGTATGGCAACATTGTTGGCGGGTTTACCGGTAAGTGTTGCAGGTAATACTGTAAACAGGTTGTGTGCTTCCGGCTTGCAGGCAATCATGGATTGCGCACGGGCTGTGATGTGTGATGAGGGTGAGTTGTACATTGCAGGCGGCGTGGAAAGTATGACCCGTGCACCTTTTGTGATGCCGAAAAGTGAGGGTGCCTGGAGCCGAAATGCCGAGGTATACGACTCAACAATAGGCTGGCGGTTTGTAAATAAAAAAATGGCTGCGCTATACCATCCATACAGCATGGGTGAAACTGCGGAGAATGTTGCAAAGCAGTGGAAGATTAGCCGCCAGGCGCAGGATGAGTTTGCCCTTGCTTCGCAGGAAAAATATTTTACTGCTTTACAAAAAGGTTTATGGAAAGATGAGATTAGCGTGGTGGAAATAACAGAAAATAAAGAGCCTACCATTTTTAGCCAGGATGAACACCCCCGCAAAACTTCGTTGGAAAAATTAGCCGGGCTTAAACCTGCATTTCAAAAAGAGGGAAGTGTTACAGCGGGTAATTCCTCGGGCATTAACGATGGGGCAGGGGCTGTTTTACTTGCTTCTGCTGCTGCTGTAAAAAAATATGGTTTGCAACCAATGGCAAAAATTAAGAGTATGGCTGTTGCAGGGGTTGATCCCGCAATTATGGGTATAGGACCTGTGCCTGCAACAAAAAAAGCATTACAAAGAGCAGGATTAACTATTGAGGATATTGACCTGGCTGAATTGAATGAAGCCTTTGCATCGCAGGTGCTGGCTTGTATGCAGGAGCTTAAATTGCCCATTGAAAAAATAAATGTAAATGGAGGATCCATTGCAATAGGGCATCCACTAGGAGCCAGCGGTGTTAGAATTTCCACAACCTTATTACATGAAATGCGTAGAAAAAATTCCAGGTATGGTTTAGCAACCATGTGTGTAGGCGTTGGCCAGGGTGCAGCAATTATATATGAGAACTTAAGTTAAAGTACCATCAAAAAAAATAAGAGACGCCATTGCGCCTCTTATTTACAATTAATACTAAAATAGCATTTTACTCTTTGTTAGTGCGTTTTTCTTCATTGGGGTTCCACCTGTCTTTTCTAGGATTAATGGGCCTTATATTATTACCCGGCGCAGAGGATGGAGCCGGGGTGGATCTATAAATTACCGTTGGTCTTCTCCTGTTTATGTATGGGTTATTAAACCTGTCGTATCCATATCCTAACCTGTCATAAGAACGGTAATTATTCCTGTATGAATTGCCATAACCATACCTGTTTGGGCCATTTACATTTGGGCCATAAAAATATGGATCATATGATTGGATACTTCTCCGATCTACATAATCATCTGATGTAGTATATCCCATAGAACTGCAACTGGCTAATGTAAGTGTTGCAGCAACAAGCACAAAAATTACTAGTTTATTCATCTTATTTTTTAGTAAACATAATACCCAATCTTATGCCATAAAACGAAGCAGTATGTTAAAATAGTATCACCGTTTTATAGGCCCGGTTTTTCTAGTTTATCAGAAAAGATTTCAATTGGCAATTTGTCCTGAGGATAAATGGTTTGACTACCTGTAGCAAGGTTTTTTACAATGCAGGTTCCATCCTGCAATTCTTTGCTGCCAAGTATAACTACAAATGGAATATTCTTTTTTTCAGCATACTTAAACTGCTTATCAAATTTTACCTGTTCAGGATAAATTTCGCTGCTGATTTTTGAGAATCGCAGGTGTTGCATCAGTTTAAAGGCCTGCCGGCTTTCTTCTGTTCCAAGGTTGAAAAATAATACTTTAGTACCTGTCTCAACATCAACAGGAAATAGATTGAGCTCGTCCATAACATCATAAATTCTGTCAACGCCAAAGCTAATACCCACTCCGGGAATGTTAGGTACACCAAATGTACTTGTCAGGTCATCGTATCTGCCACCACCACCAATACTGCCCATGCTTACATTCAAAGCTTTCACTTCAAAAATAATTCCGGTATAATAATTAAGACCCCTTGCA
>JBBQVY010000368.1:0-3721 GCA_038211085.1 Chitinophagales bacterium
TGATGAGCATGAATACGCCTATAAAAATCCAGTTGGCTATAATGCGGGTTGATTTATCTTGAAGCATACCTAATAAACAAGGAGACTGCCTGGTTGTTTTTAATTTGAAAAACAAAATTACCCGTTATATCACCTGAATAACTTTTTGATAAAAGATTACCACTTTTTTTCAATGTTTAAATTGCATCCCTCACATTTGTAGAGCAATGCTACACCCCTACTATCAAAAAACATTCAGAGAGGCCGGCTGCGATGAGGCGGGCAGAGGTTGTTATGCAGGACCGGTATTTGCTGCGGCTGTAATTCTTCCTAAAGATTTTTTTCATCCATTATTAAACGATAGCAAACAGATAAATGAGGCTACGCGAAATCTGTTGCGACCTATTATTGAAAAAGAAGCCATCTGCTATGCAGTAGCTATGGTTTGTAACGAAGAAATTGACCGCATCAATATTTTAAGAGCTTCATTTAAGGCAATGCACCTGGCTCTAGACCAGTTAAACAAACGTCCCCGTTACCTAATAATAGATGGTAACCGTTTTACTCCCTACCCCGAAACAAAACATAAGTGCATTATTAAAGGTGATGGCTTATATGCAAGTATAGCTGCAGCCAGCGTATTGGCAAAAACCTATCGCGATGCGTATATGAAAAACCTTCACCAGGAGTACCCTTTGTATAACTGGCATACCAACAAGGGTTACGGAACAGAAGAGCATCGTTTGGCTATAGAAGCACATGGCTTATGCAAATACCACCGCATGAGTTTTAATATAAATCCACAACAACTGGCTTTGAACTTTGAAGAAGAAGCAATTTTGATGTAAGTGCTTTGACGGGAATGCGGCTTGGTTTTATCTGATAATTCATAGCTCAAAATCCAAACGTAGTTGCCTTGAATTTTTCACCAGAAAGTTGTAGATATACCCCAATCCGATAAATGTAAGTTTAGGGAAATTGTTGAAACTGAACTCATCAGTATGCGTCTTGGAAATATTGCCACGTTACTCGGTGCAGCCAGGGGAGTTTGAGCGGTGGAAGGAGAGGTGGGGGTAGGAAGGTTTTTGGACTAAGCTTTAGTGGTGCTATTTGGCATCGTTGTAGCTTGTCTCTATGACCATAGAGATCACTCACTTGTACAGGTAAAACTTTATTCAACGAGTTTACAAAACAGCAAAACCGCTAATATTTTATCAGGCCGTTTAAGTCAATTATTGTGAACTGCTATTTTTTTGAGCAATGCGAATAGCAGCATCCAGTTCTTCTAAAAAAATGTTCGCTTCTTTAGCGTTACGAACTACATCCGACAAACTATCGGCAGTACGAAAGTTAGTACCTGTGTTGGCAATACTTTGATTTGCAGATTTTTTTGCAAGTTCCCGTACACGATCTATTTTATCCTGAACCTTTTTGTTCATACATGGAAGATAAGATTGATTTATACTTTCAAAACCAACTATTGTCTGTGGTGGAACATGTGTTACCGATACAACGCCCTTTTCTTGTAAAATCAAAAGGATTAGGTTTAAAAGAAGGATGATGGCTACCGTTCACATCAAAAAAGGCTTAAATCATAACACCGAGGCAACTTCATAAGTTCTTCAATTAAGATAATTTTCAATCTTATTCCTCATTGTTTAATACATGTTGCATTAGCAGTTTTACCTTACGCAATGCATTTTCATAGGTAGGCATATCTACAGTTTTTGCGTACGACATTCCCTTTACAAACAGTTCGTATTCATTTTGGTATTCTTTGTCTTTTTCTATTATTTCCAACACATGTTCAAATTTTTGTTCTATCGAAAAGCCTTTTATTTTTTTACATCGGCCATCGTCTTCCGCTATCACTTTTTTTGACAGTCGTCTGAACTCAGGAGGGTTAATCACTACCTCTTCAAGAATAGCTAAATCATGCTGGTGGCGGACAATTGTGGGATCGTCGTTTTCAGATTTTCGATCCCTATCTGCGGTACGCCAAACAAAAGCACTTAGTTTATCGGCCGCATTTTCTACGGGATCAATGCAGGCAAATGGAAGACACCTCAGGTTCTTTTTCCGCCAATTCATTCACAAATGAAGAAACCGAACGAAAAAGCGGAGGGAAAGCTATAGTTGCAATGGTAAATTCGATGAGTACATTTGGGCGCAGTGCAACTGCACGATTATAAACGGTCGCATAATTAAGTTCAAAAGCAAAGAAACGGTTGCCGTTTCTGGCTATAACGTTCTCCGGGTTGAGCGGGAAGAATTGACTAATGGCAGCAAATACAGCTTTTCTAAGATTGGAAAGTAATGTTCGCTGCTGGCTCCCGTTTTTAGTGTCTAAACCTTTGTAAATTATTCGAAAATCGATGTCTTCAGAAAAACGCTCAAGCAACTTATGTGCTTTTGAAAGAGCTGTACCACCGGTAAATACCATCTGTACATCCTTATAATCAAACGCAGCTATTACGCTAATTAATTGTGTAACGTACCAGTCTTTCTCTACAAAGGCACCTTCAATGCCTTTTTCCGTGGCTACTTCATCAAGTATGTTTTTAGCGGGCACCAAGTTCATAATGAATTTCAGCTTCCTTGTAAATGATTTTACGGTCAATCCGTTTATTAACACCAATGAGGCGACCTGTAGGTACCTGTGTAGAGCGACCTTCTACATAATCTTTTTCTGCTTTTGTTGCTACCGGTGTAACACCCAACCGTATCAGTGCTTTTCTAGCCAAAGCAGGCAATGGTTCTATTGGTACCGGCCGCCTTGTTAATTCCGAAAGTTTTGTTTTGGCATAAAGACCATACCCTATTTTCACAAGTGTTCCTTTTCGTGCAAGGCCTAACAATGCCCGCCCTACCTGGTCATACCCTGATAAGTCCAAAAAGTCGCCGCGAAGAAAGACTGACTCCTTCTTACGGTTTATTCTGTAAGCTACCTTTTCCTCTAATGTTTTTTTGTAGTTCATTATAGTTATTGATTGTAAAAATCAGCCAATCTGCTAATGCGAAAATACGACAATTGTATTTTATGAAAAGTGTGTTTAATCACAGCAAAACCTTTCGGAGCAGGCGGTTTTGATAACAAAGCTTAGTGTGTTGGAATAAGACCCGAAGCAAAAACGAAAAATTGCTCACAATGCAGAATGCGATCCGTCTGGCCTACGCGCAAAACCTATGAGGGAGACCCCCGCAGGGCGAAATTCTTATAATCGCTATTGCCAAACGATTTTTTGTTTGGGAATATCGATGGACAGCGCTTCTTTAAAATCTATTTGTTTAAACGATGGTAAATCCCTGGTGTCATCTCGCTCAAACGTATCTCTTGCAACTCTCTCTAATACTGCATTTCTATTAAAGTCGTAATCATTAGCGTCCTAATGTTGAAAATTAAAGTTCTTTGAAATTATTGCTAGATAAGGCTTTGCTACGATTTGGAGGTTCAAACGATTTGAACTGAAAAGTGATTTTTCCCACTATGACAATCCGGCATACTTTGTTGGATGAACAACGGAAAATATTTATTCGCTTAGGTGATTTCGTTTCTACCTGTCAATGATTTTATTAAATGTGTGAAGAAATACAATGGCAATTACAAAGTGCATCACTTCACTTGCTGGCACCAATTGATGTGCATGCTCTTCGGTCAACTTGCCAACAGGGACAGCCTCAGCGATCTCGTTACTTGTTTGAATACACAACGTGATAAATGGTATCACTTGGGCATGGGGAC
>JBBQVY010000369.1:0-3710 GCA_038211085.1 Chitinophagales bacterium
TAAAAGAAAAGCCTGCTATGGATGGTAGCAGGCAATCGTTTAATCAATATGTTTATGGTTACAATTCGCTAAAAACTAAATTTTTTGTTGTTTGAAATTTAAAACCCCGGTTAAAAATTCTTTTCTCAACACACTAAATTCTTACTCAAAATAATTTTGCCCTCTGTAGAATCAGCAGGCCATCGATTGCTTGCTTTATAATTATTTCTTTTCTCTTTACTCTTTGTTCTTATGGCTTTCTTTGTATTACGCAAAACTATGCCAAATGTTTAAACGTTTAAACTAAATGGGGATTGTTAACAATTAGGTTACAATATTTGCTGAAAGAAGGTCATAGACATTTTACTAAATGGTTAAAAATTAATTGCTTTCTATTTTATGTCCATAAAGCTGACAATATTTCACTTATGAAAAAAAGGGTTTCGCTAAAAGACATTGCAAAAAAAGTGGGGGTATCCATTACGCTGGTTTCATATGTTTTAAACAACAAGCATTTGAATAGAATAAGTAAACAAATTGCTGAGAAAATAAAACAAGCTGCCGCAGAATTAAATTACAAACCCAACCAGGTTGCCAAAGGATTGAAGACCAATAAAACTCAAACCATAGGACTATTGGTAGCGGATATTTCGAATGCATTTTCCAGCACCATGGCCCGCATTATAGAGAATGAAGCAGAGAAATATAATTACACAGTAATTTTTGGAAGCTGTGATGAAAACACAGAGCGGTCAAAAAAACTGATGGATGTATTGATCAATCACCAGGTAGATGGTTTGATAATTACCCCAACTGAACATTCGGAAAAGCAATTGCAATACCTGGTAGATAATGAAATTCCTTTTGTGTTAATTGACCGGTTTTATGAGAAGCTGGCCTGTAGTCATATATCGCTGGACAATTTTGAGGCAGGAAAAAAACTGACCAGTCACCTGCTTGAAAATGGTTGCCGCCGCATAGGACTTATAACCTACCGTTCCACAATTAACAACATAGTTGAACGAAACCAGGGATACATCGAGGCGCTAAAAGAGCATGGATTAGAGTTGGATGATGCCCTTGTAAAAGAAGTTTCCATTCCAATTGTTTCTTCTGAAATATCAGAGGCTATAAAAGAATTACTGAGCATGCCTAATCCTGCTGACAGTCTGCTATTTACTGCAAATATGCTGTCTACACACGGGCTTAGATACATCGTAACCCTGCCCATAAAAGTGCCTGATGATCTTGCCATTGCAACTTTTGACCAATCGGAAGCGGCCGATCTTTTCTATGCACCGTTAACTCATATTAAACAACCACTGGAGGAAATGGGCAGGTTAGCAGTGCAAACATTAATGGCTGCGATTGAAGAAAATAAGGAGTTGGTTCAACTGCAATTACCCGGCGAACTTGTAGTACGCAAATCTTCAATAGCTAAGTAGTTTTAGCGGAACTTCTCTAAAATTCCAAACCAAGTTTCATAACAATTCTTCTATAATCGTACTTATAATATTCATACGTTTTCTCTGGTGCTGGCCATATCATTATTGTCATTAAATCGGTTTTCTCGTTTACTTGCTTATTACTATATCCGGCGCTTAATAATAAGGCACTACTATTCTTTAGTTTAAACCTTAAGCCGGCACCTGCATCCAGGTAAAGGCCTTTAGATGAAGTTCCCGTATATGGCCTGCTTAATTTTTGCCCGTCTGAAATCCATGGAAAATTGATGCCCCCATCAGCATAAACAAAAAGACCTTTTGCTTTTGTATTAAAATTTCGGCGTAGATCTACAAACAATGGAATACTCCGTGTGCCGTAATAATCTATGCCTGTACCAACTCCTGCAAACCATTTTGACCAGGTAAGTCCATTAATAGTTTGAATGTTTGCTGCCTGCCCGGCACTGCCGGTTAGCAACCCCACCTGGTTGATTGAAGTAAAATGGTGGCTAACATGTGAAGGTATTTCTTGTGCCGCTACACATTTTCCTAAGGCAATACTCAAAAAGATAAATATGATTAAACGAATTTTCATAACGCTGAAATTGAAAGTATAAAATGGATTACAGACTTTGATGTAGTTACAGAGGTTGAATAGAAATTTTGCTTATAAAACTAATCACACCTTCGTTGGTAAAGCTGTATTGATACAGGCCATCTTTTGCAACCACCATTGCAATATTGTTATCGGTAATCACATCATAAGTTTCCAAGCCACTAATTGTTTTAATAAGTTTTAGGTCATCGGCTTTACTGGCGTTAAATACTTTTAGTCCTTCTGCCCCATCACAAATAAATAACAAGAAACCATTTTTTGAAAGTCCATGCGGATTGGTTAGCGGGTACGACTTTAAAAGTTTGGGAGCAGATAAATTGGTTATGTCAAGAACATCCAACTGGTTGGTAAATCCTGCACAGGTAGTACCTGAGCGCAAGGTTACATAGGCATATTCATCATCTGCAATTACGGGGTCGCATACCGTTGCGTGAGAGAACCTGGAAAGTTGGTTTGGTTGTTCTGGGTTGGCAGTGCCATAAATGAACATGCCCGATGCAGACCCAATGAACAGGTTATTCTTAAAAGGATAGATAGTTTCTACATTCCACCCAATAGAAACCTTATTGGCCAACTTTGGCTCTTGTGGTTGAAGGATATTGAAAACATTCAGATCGCTGTTGGTTACTGTGTACAGGTAATCATCAAACAGGCAAAACCTGGCCATCGATCCGCTGATTCCTTTTACTCCCGGAACGCTGCTGCTACTAAATGCCATTGCATCTGTAAAGAACCTACCACGTGGCGAGGTCCAGTTACCTGTGCATTCCACTGTAGTATCCTTTTTTATCCAATCAACAATAACCCTATTATTATCGGGCATAAAACCATTCTCATACCTTCTAAATGGAAAAGCGTCATCAATAATTTTCTTTACAGCAATAGCATCAGGATTTGATATGTCAATGGTTACCATATCGGAATACAAATCGGCATATAAAGTGGTACCCTTTACAGCTAAGTCAATGTTGCCAGGAATATTAATGAAGTATTTATTGAGAGGTTTTGCGGGATTTGAGTTGTCAATAATGTGTATGCCCTTATCAACTTCATTTAAAAAAATATAGTTACCCTGCACAAACATTTTGCCTGGTCTTTGCACTGTTTGTGCCGGACTGTTTTTGATGTTTGCCCTTACTTCCGCTGTCGTTTTGTATACGGGGGTCATCATGGTAAACCGCCTGGTGCAGGTATCTTTTACACAGCCTTGCATAGTGCATGCAACAAGTAGAATAGCCATAAGGCCGGGTAAGGCCATGTAAAACTGTTTCATAAAAAGTATGTTTTAAAATTTATAGAGATTATTTGAAAGTGACTTTGGTACCTATGCCTAAATACAAAAGATGTTGGTTGCTGTTGTATACCTGTTTTGATAAATTGGTCAGCCCCGCCATAAACTGTGGCCCTGCCTGTAAAAAGTATTTTTTTGATTTGATAATGCCTATTGAAAAACCTGCATGTGCGCTAAGCTGAAATTTTTTGAATTGCTGTTTGTCTACATAAGTAATCCTATCCAGCTTATTGTAGTAAAGAGCTTTTGATCCCAATAGTATCCCTGGAGTTAATCCGACCGAAAACATTCCTGCCTGTGGTTTATTTCTACTAAGCAAATATGTTAGATCAACCGGCATTTGTAAGAAATAATAGCTATTGGTAAAAGTTGAAGGGCC